>JACQEG010000083.1 GCA_016200665.1 Chloroflexota bacterium
CTACAAGCCGCCGCGCGAGTTCAACTGGGTCGTCGGCATCATCCTGCTGTTCTCGACGATCCTGCTCAGCTTCTCGGGCTACCTGCTGCCGTGGGACCAGATCGCGTACTGGGCGATCACGATCGGCACGAACATGACGAGTTACGTGCCGCTGTTCAACACCCCGACGAAGCTCCTGCTCCTGGGCGGCCTGGAGGTCGGCCAGAACACGCTGCTCCGGTTCTATGTCCTCCACATCATGTTCCTGCCGTTGGTCCTCGCCATCTTCCTGGCCGTCCATTTCTGGCGCATCAGAAAAGACGGCGGCATCAGCGGACCGCTGTGATCGGCCGATGCGTGCGTCGCTCGCTCCGCTCCGCTGCTCACGCACGTTCGAGTGCGCTCGCAGCGGTGCTCGCGGTCGCCTTCGCCTCGCCCGCCCCAGCGATCCGACGTGTTGGTAGCGCGGCATGACTGACACCAAGAAGCCCGACGAGAGGCGGGTCGTCCTGCCCGTCGACCCGACGCGGCGGACGGAGATCGACAAGCAGCGCGTCCCGATGTCGGCCCGGCCCTACCGCCTGCTCGCGATGGTCAAGCAGGACGCGGTCGTGCGGGTCCAGAAGGAGCCCGACGACACGGTCATGACCTGGCCGCACCTCGTCGCGATCGAGTTCTTCGCCGCGGTCGTCATCAGCATCTTCCTGCTGCTCATGGGCCTCTTCATCAACGCGCCGCTCGAGGACCTCGCGAACCCCAACGTCACGCCGGCCGTGGCGAAGGCGCCGTGGTACTTCCTCGGGCTCCAGGAGCTGCTGAATTACTTCCACCCGTCGGTGGCGGGCGTGCTCGTCCCGGGCTTCATCTTCGTCGGCGGGGCGATCCTGCCGTACATCGACCGGGAGAAGCCGGACGCCCACCGGCCGAGCGAGCGCAAGACCGCGGTCATGCTCTTCAGCCTGCTGTGCATCCTCGGGCTGACCGTGACGTTCATCGCGATCTTCTTCCGCGGCCCGGGCTACAGCCTCGTCGTGCCGTACCTGCCCTTCTTCGACAACAGCACCAACGGGCTGCACTTCTCGCTATGAGCAACTACCACGTCGAGCCCATCGACCGGCCCCAGGCGCTGACCAGCGTCGCCCTGAAGTCGCTCCGGCAGCACCCCGTCCAGGGGATCTCCCGGCGACGCCTGCTCCGCGTCTCCATCGGCGGCGCGCTGCTGCTGTGGACCACCGAGCTCTTGGCCGGGACGATCGGGTTCCTGTGGCCGAACCTGAAGGGCGGCTTCGGCGGCAGCGTGAAGATCGGAACGCTCGACGACGTGAAGCTCAAGAACTCGTCCCTCCCGATCGACCAGGGCTTCCCGGGGTACTTCCAGGAAGCGCGGGCCTTCATCGTCCTGTTCGATCCGGGCCGTCAGCAGTTCGTGCCAGGCGACGATCCCCACGGCGACGGGGCGGCGCTCAACGTCCGGGCCCTCTACCAGCGCTGCCCGCATCTCGGCTGCAAGCCCAACCCGTGCCTGAAGAACTTCTGGTTCGAGTGCCCGTGCCACGGCTCGCGCTATGACCGCCTCGGCCAGAAGGCCCTGGGCGCACAGTACGGCCCGGCGCCGCGGAGCATGGATCGGTTTGCCGCCAAGGTCGACACCGACGGCACGCTGACGCTCGACACCTCGAAGATCACCCTCGGCCCCCTGCCGATCGCGGTCGGCCAGCCCGGGATCATCCCGCCGAAGAGCCCGGTGGGCTGCCTGTGACCGACGACGACGCCCAGGGCGCGTCCGGCCCGCCGGCTGAGCGCGATCCGGAGCAGCGCCTCCCGGCGCGTCGCCCGCCCGCCGCTCCGCCTGCCCCCGCCGATCGGTTCACCGCCCCGCCGTCGACGCACCAGACGGGCGGCCTCACCTCGGGGCGGGCCGCCCAGATCGTCCGGCAGTCGGGCAACGCTCGATGGATCTCGTTCCTCGGCGTGACGATCGTCGCCCTCTTCGTCATCGCCTACTACTTCTACGAGACGGGCGTCCCGATCCTCAACAGCCAGCCGCGGCTCGATGCCCAGGCGACCGCCCAGCAGGTCACGGCGGTGGAGCAGGGCTACAACCTGTTCCAGGCGAACTGCGCGCGCTGTCACGGGGTGAACGGCGAGGGTGGCATCGGGCCGGTCCTCAACGACCAGATGAAGCTCTTCGACCACCTCAACCCGACGTACCTCAAGAACGTCCTGACGGTCGGCGGCCGGTACGTCTGCGGCAACCCGAACAGCGTCATGCCGGTCTGGGCCGACACGAACGGCGGCCCGCTCAACTACGTCCAGATCCAGCAGCTGATCGCCTTCCTGCGGGCGCCGAGCACGGAGTCCTTCGTGGTCCGCAACCCGTCGCTCAACGAGCCCGTCATCGGGCCGGACGGCAAGGAGGTCACGTTCAAGGGCTGGGTCGATCCGAGCTTCAAGCCGGACCCGAGCGCCACGCCCTTCCCGGCCTGCTGGTCCGGCGGCGGCGGCGCATCCCAGCCGCCCGCGAGCATCGAGCCCGGGTCGACGATCGTCGACCTCGTCGCGCTGAACTTCGCCTTCGACAAGAAGGAGCTCTCGGTCCCAGCGGGCAAGCCGTTCGGGATCAGCCTCGACAACCAGGATCCGGCAGGGACGCCGCACAACGTCGAGATCAAGGACGCCAGCGGCAATGTCATCTCGGACCCGACCCCGATCGACGGTGGGACGAAGACGACCTACACCTATGACGCCCTGCCGGCCGGCACCTACACGTTCATCTGCCGGGTCCACCCGATCCCGTCGATGACCGGCACCCTCACGGTCACCCCGTGACGAAGGCGCTGGCCCCGGGCCGCGTGGCGCATCGGCGCGCGCTGTTCGGCGCGCTCGACGCCGACGGCTGGAGCTGGGCGACGCTCAAGGCCTTCGTCTGGTTCATCGTCATCATCCTGCTGCTCGGGTACATCCCGGATCGCGCCTACTACTTCACGGTGAACCGGACCGTCGATCTCGGGATCATGGTCTGGTCGCCGGTGAACCTGTGCCCGGCGGAGAACGACGGCCTGCCCTGCCCGGCCCCGGCCGGCGCGCTCGTCCCGTGGCAGCTCTCGCCGACGCAGCTCGACCTGCCCGAGGCGCGGACCGCCGGCTCGGCAGCGCAGCTCGGCTCGACGCTCCTCTATGTCGGCGGCAGCAACGGGACGAGCCCCACGACGACCACCTACGCGGCCAAGGTCGCGAACGGCAACTTCTCCGGCTGGACGGCCGGCCCGGACCTGCCCGATGCCCGCCAGGGTGCCGGGATCGCGATCCTGAACGGGACCGCGTACCTGGTCGGGGGCGCGGGCGCCGACGGCGCGCCCACGAACACCGTCTGGTCGATGACCGCCGACTCGCAGACCGGTGCGCTCGGCGCCTGGGCACCGGTCAAGGGCGTGACCCTGCCCGAGGGCCGCACCGGCGCGGGGGTGCTGCCGCTCTCGGACGGCATCCTCGTGGCTGGCGGCACCGGCCCCGATGGCAAGCCCTCGACGAAGGTCTGGAAGGCCACGACCGACGCGAAGGGGGTCCTCGGCCAGTTCGCCGCGCAGCCGGACCTGCTCGACGGCGTCACCGACGCCTCGATCGCGCTCGACGGCGCGTTCGTGTGGGTGTACGGCGGCACCGACACGAATGGCGTCTCCGGCGCGGTCCAGCGCGGCACGGTCGGCAAGCCCACCACGGCGGGCGCCTCGCCGGCCGCATCGGGGGCCGCGGCTCCGGCGGCCTCCGCGGCGGCGGTTCCGGACGCCGTCCTGCAGTGGGCCGTGAAGGACGCGGCGAACGTCGCGCCGCGGACCGGCGCGGCGGGGTTCACCGCGAACGGCTCGATCTACCTCGTCGGTGGCAGCGACGGCACGAGCCCGCGGCCCGAGGTCTACTGGGCGACGCCCGATGCCAGCGGCGAGCTCACCGGTGGGTGGCTGCACCTGCCGGTCAGCGACCTGCCCGCCGGCGGCCTCCAGGGCGCATCCGCGGTCCAGTCGGGCAGCAACGTCTTCGTCCTCGGCGGCACGACGGCCGGTGGCCTCGTGAAGAGCTCCGAGCGGGCGAGCACCGCGCCGCAGGAGCCGTTCTTCCAGCTCGGCATCGCCGGCGTGGTCGTCCCGGCGCTCCAGATCCCGGGCGAGATCGGCCAGCAGCTCGGCTACCTGAGCGCGGCCGGTGCGGGCACCCTCGACTTCATCATCCTCGCGATCATCGGCTGGGCCTACGCCAACCGTCCGAAGGTCCGCGGCTGGTGGGATCGCCGCCGGGGCCGCCGCCCGGCCTGACCGCCGCCGAGGGCCATCGGCTGCGACGACCATGTCGCGCGGGACCTCGAACTCGGAGCCCTCGATCGGCTGTCGGCCGCGGCAGGTTTCGAGTCTCCGCAGCGTCGCGGATCGCCGACTTCTTCTCAGATGATCACCTGGGGGCAGCTAGATGATCGGTCGCGCGCCGCAGGGCCGGCGGCGAGTCCGCGAGCGCCTCAACCGAACGCGGCTGTGGCCGGGTTTGGGCGCGGGGCGGGCTCTCGGGCCAGGATTCGCTCCCTAACGGCCAGGTGATGATCGTTTGAGAAGAACCCTTGCCGCGAGCGCGGGCTGGTTCCTCGCCAGGTCGACCTCAACGCACGAAGCGGGCCCGTCGCAGGACTCGTCCCCTGCCTGGAGCCGACCTAGTCGTCCCTGGATGTCGGGATGGCCAGGTTGTCGCCCCTCGTGAAGCGGGGGATGGCGATCGGGCCCGTGGATCCGGAGGCGAGGCGTTCATCGACGAGGGCCTGCAGCCGCGTGACGTCCAACCCGGCTGCCACGCTCGGCGGCCCGGCCTCCGCGAGTCGTTCGCGGGCGCCGAGCAGGTTCTTGCGCACGCCCGCGGGGTTCCCGCGCGCCTCGTGGACGAATGCCGCCGCGAGCTTGATGAGGCCCTGGTAGAGGTCCCGCTCGGCGGGGTCCGAGGCACCCATCCAGGCGGGCTCGAGGAGCTCGTGGGCGAGGAAGAAGTCGCCGCGGTCGTAGGCGGCGAGGCCCTCCGCGAGGATCGCGGCGCGGCGCTCGGGCGGGAGCGGGCGATAGGCCTTGGCGCGGCCGCGCTGGAGGATCGTGCCGGGCCTGGCTTCGGACTCGTGCCGGGCCGGTGGCATGGCGGTCAGACTCGGCCGCCGCTCAGGCGAGCGTGCCGGAGCCTCGACCCGCGGGCAGCTCGTCGAGCGGGCGGCGGCTGTCGAAGCCCTCGTTCTGCGCGTGCCAGTGGCCGACGTCCGGCTCCCCGAGCCGCCAGCACAGCCAGATGGGGCGGCCGCTGACGAGCGCCGGAAAGTCGATCAGGCCGGCCTGGATGTCGCGGAGCGTGATGTCGAGCTCCACGAGACGCGCCACACCGGCCTGCATCTGGTCGATGAGGCCCTGCATCCGGAGGCGCAGGAGCCGCAGCTGCTCCGCCGCCTCGGGCGGCGCGGCGCCGTCCTCGGGCGTCAGGCGGATGGCCCGGTCGCGCGCCTCGATGAGCTCCTCGCGCTGCTCCCGGAGCGCGCCGAGGATGCGTTCGACATCCGGAAGCGCCGCATTGGCCTCGTCGATGGCATAGAAGCGGGTCACCTGGGGATTCTACCGGGACCTATGATCAGGGCGATGCGAGCCGCGTCCCGGATGAGCTCGATCGGCACGGAGACGGCCTTCGAGGCCGCCGCGCGGGCGCGCGCGCTGGAGGCGACCGGTCGGTCCATCGTCCACCTCGAGATCGGCGAGCCCGACTTCGACACGCCTGACAACGTCCGGGCGGCCGCGAAGCGGGCCCTCGACGACGGCCAGACCCACTACCCGCCGTTCGCCGGCCTGCCGTTGCTGCGGGCCGCGATCGCGGAGGACGTCGCCGAGCGGCGGGGCATCCGCGTCGACCCGGCGAACGTCTTCGTGACGGTCGGTGGCAAGGGCGTGATGGTCTACGCGATCCTCGCCCTGGTCGATCCCGGCGACGAGGTCATCGTCCCCGACCCCGGCTACCCGATCTACGACTCGCTGACCCGGTTCGTGGGCGGGGCGTCGGTCCCCGTCCCGATCCGGATGGAGCGCGACTTCCGGCTCGACGTCGACGAGCTCGAATCGCTCATCACGCCCCGGACGCGGCTCCTCGTCATCAACTCGCCGGCGAACCCCACCGGCGGCGTCCTGACCCGCGCCGACGTCGAGCGGATCGCGGAGCTCGCGAGCCGCCACGACCTCATGGTCCTCTCGGACGAGATCTACTCGCGAATCCTGTACGACGGCGCGGAGCACGTCTCGATCGCGTCGCTGCCGGGCATGGCCGATCGGACGATCGTCCTCGACGGCTTCTCGAAGACGTACGCCATGACCGGCTGGCGCCTCGGCTACGCCGTCGTGCCGGCGTGGCTCTCGAAGGCCTATGGGACGCTGATCATCAACACGGTCAGTGGCGCCACGGCCTTTGCCCAGGCGGGCGCGATCGAGGCGCTGACCGGCCCGCAGGCGGCGGTCGACGCGATGGTCGCCGAGTTCAAGGCCCGGCGCGACCTCGTCGTCGACGGCCTGAATGCGATCCCCGGCATCGACTGTCACCGGCCGCAGGGCGCGTTCTACGTCTTCCCCTCGATCGCGGGGACGGGCTTCGACGGCGCGACGCTCGCCGACCGCCTGCTCCACGATGCGGGGGTGTGCGTCCTGGCCGGGACGTCGTTCGGGGGCGAGGGCCGGCACCACATTCGGATCTCGTATGCCAACTCCCGGGAGAACCTGTCCGAGGCCCTGCGCCGGATCGAGGCGTTCGTGCGAGAGCACGGGCCGGCGGCGGGCGTCAAGCCTGCGGCGGCGTCCGGCTCGTGAGCCGGCCGCGGGTCTTCGTCGCGCGGGTCATCCCCGAGGCGGGCCTCGCACCGATCCGCGAGGCCTGCGACACGGACGTCTGGCCGGACGAGCTGCCCCCGCCGCGCGAGGAGCTGCTCCGCCGGGTCGAGGGCATCGATGGGCTCGTCTCGCTGCTCACGGACCGGGTCGACGGCGAGCTCCTGGATCGAGCCGGACCACAGCTCCGGGTCGTGAGCAACTACGCGGTCGGGTTCGACAACGTCGACGTCGCGGCCTGCACCGGGCGCAGAATCCCGGTCGGCAACACGCCCGGCGTCCTGACCGAGACGACCGCCGACCTCGCCTGGGCCCTGATCATGGCCGCCGCCCGACGCGTCGCGGAGGGCGATCGATACGTCCGGGCCGGGCGCTGGCGCACCTGGGGTCCGATGCTGCTCCTCGGGTCGGACGTCCACGGCTCGACGATCGGGATCGTCGGCTTCGGCCGGATCGGCCAGGCGGTCGCCCGGCGGGCGACGGGCTTCGGGATGCGGATCCTGTACCACGACCTGTCCCGCGCGACCGAGGCGGTGGAGCGGGAGCTCGGAGCCCGGTTCGCCACGCTCGACGAGCTCCTCGCGGAGAGCGACGTCGTGTCGCTCCACGTGAACCTCACCGACGTGACCCGGCAGCTCATCAATCGCGAGCGGCTCGCGACGATGAAGACCAATGCGATCCTCGTGAACACGTCCCGCGGGCCCGTCGTCGATCAGGTGGCGCTGTTCGAGGCCCTCCGGGATGGCGTCATCGGGGCGGCCGGCCTCGACGTCACCGACCCCGAGCCGATGGCCGCCGACGACCCGTTGCTGACCCTCGAGAACTGCCTCGTCGTGCCGCACATCGCCTCGGCGACCCATGCCACGCGCGGCAGGATGGCCTCGATGGCCGCCGCGAACCTCCTGGCGGGCCTCCGTGGCGAGCGCCTCCCGAACCCGGTCAACCCCGAGGTCTACGACCGCGGCTGATGAGGCTCCAGAGGTCACGCGCGGTGATAGGCGCCTCTACCGTCAATCCGGCACCCGTCCGCCGAGCTTGGCCTGACGCTGACCCCAACTTCTGGTGACACGAAACAGTCGGGTGGGTCCGGAATGGTCGTCGGGCCGCGTAGACTGCGGGTCGGTCCTCGCCACCTGAGCAGTTGGGGGTGTCTCATGTCGCGACGCGTGTCGATTGCTTTGGTCCCCGCGATGGTCGTCTTCCTGGTCGTCCTCGGCGCGCTGTTTGCTGCCGGCATCGGTGCGGGCATGGAGCTCACCCGGTGGAGCCCGCCCGACTGGGTCGGGATCGGGTGGCCCGTCGGCTTCCCTCTCTTCGCTGCGTTGGTCGCTCTCCCGGTCTTTCTCATGAGCCTCGGGTGGGCGTCGATCGTTGGCCGGACGCAGCGCCCGACGTAGAGTCGCTAGGCGTTCTGGCCACGGCCAACTACGAGTGCGCCGACTGCGGACTTGAACCGGGCCCGTTTCAAGCACACTAGTCGTGGGCCCGTAGCTCAGCGGCAGAGCAGGGGACTTTTAATCCTCGTGTCGTGGGTTCGAATCCCACCGGGCCCTCCGTCCCGCGACCGGCCCACCGCTAGTGGGTGTTCGCGTAGGTCACGCTGCAGGCTCGGACGAAGTCCGGCTGGACGCGTAGCTCCTTCAGCTTGTTGGTGCGGTAGTAGTAGGTCGCCCAGTACAGGGCGTAGTCGGTGATCCCGCCGTCATTCACCGGTGGCCGCAGGCCCAGGGCGCTCGCCTCGTCGCGAACCTCGCGGACCATGTGGTCGACGTTCGAGCACCACGCCCATTGCTCGGCCGAGAGCGTTGGTTGACCGCCACAGGCCATGACCGCGAAGGCCACCGCCATGGTCAGCAGAACGACGCGCCATCGACCGAACTGCAGCATTCCGCTCACTCCCGCGCGCGGTCAGTCGGGGTGCTTGTCCTGCCAGCTCCAGAACATGACCGCAAGCGCGCCGATGATCATCGAAATGCCCAGGACCTGCATCGGCTCCATGGCTCGCTTACTGTGGCACACCTGCTGAGAACCGCCTGAGAGCGGGGCCGCGGAGGGATGAATCGATGAGGTCGAGCGACCGACCGAGGTTCGGGCCTTCCTCGATCGGGCCGGCTCGTTCCTGGTACGGCACGAGGCGGAGAACAACCTGCTCTTCGCGATCTCCTCCGGCCTGAGCACCAATCCCGAGCTGTTCCTCGAGGCGCCGCGCTTCGCGGTCGTCGTCGATGACGACAGCGCGGTCGTCGGTGCGGCGATCCAGACGCCGCCCCGGCAGGTCGTCCTGTCGGAAGCCGACGAGGCCACTCGGCTCGCCGTCACCGAGGCCCTGGCGAACGCGCTCGGACCGATCGACCTGCCCGGCGTGCTCGGGCCGCCCGGCGACGCCGAGGCCTTCGCCAGGCGCTGGGCCGCGATGCGAACCGGCCGCTCGGTGGAGCGCGGCCTCCAGGAGCGGATCTATCGCCTCACCCGCGTCATCCCGGCGTGGCCGGCGGCCGGCCGGGCGCGGACTGCGCAGGCCGGCGACCGGCTGACGGTGGCCAACTGGCTGCGAGCGTTCGCTCGTGAAGCGCTCGGCGAGGCCATGGACGACGCCCCCGTGCTGGCCGACCGCTGGGCGGCCCGGCTCGGCGGCCGGGCGATGTGGCTCTGGGAGGTCGACGGCCAGGTCGTCTCGATGGCCGGCGTCAGCGGACCGACCCCGCACGGGATCCGGGTCGGTCCGGTCTACACGCCGCCGGAGCATCGCCGCCGTGGCTATGCCGGTGCCCTGGTGGCGGCCGCGTCGCAGGCCCAGCTCGATGGTGGTCGGCGGTTCGTCTTCCTCTTCACGGACCTCGCGAACCCGACCTCGAACCACGTCTACCAGGCGATCGGCTACGAGCCGGTGGCCGACGTCGACCAGTGGCTCTTTCGCTCGACCGCTGGCTAGAGGGCGCTGAGGGCTGCAGGCGCCTGGGCGCTCGCGCGACCCTCGTTTAGCAACCGTGCCGATCACGCGATCGCAACCAGATCGGCACCGCCCCGCCGCCGAACGGATCGGCGCCGACCGCGACACTGCGGAGCGAGAAGGGCGAATGGCGTCGAGCGGCGAGGTGGTGCGATGGGTGGCTCTCCAAGGAACGATGGGCCCGAGATGGCGGTACGCGACGGGCAGCTCGTGCCCGTGACGTGCGAGGCCTGTGGCTGCCGGCTTGAGTCGGTGGCGCGGCCGGGCGCGACGGCGTGGTTCCACTTC
This sequence comes from Chloroflexota bacterium, assembly GCA_016200665.1. Taxonomy (GTDB): domain Bacteria; phylum Chloroflexota; class Limnocylindria; order Limnocylindrales; family CSP1-4; genus UBA5189. Next base: position 10,096 of record JACQEG010000083.1, read on the forward strand.
GGGCGGATGGGCGGGAGCGACGCGCGCGGCTGCCGGGTCGACTGCGTCGAGGCGGCCCACGACGCGGGTGGACGGGCCGCTCTCGCAGCCTGAGAGGTCCCCGACTCAAGCCGGGTCGGTGAGCCACCGCGTGTGGCGAGCTACAGCCGCAGGTGCCTCGACATGAACCGCTTGAAGCTCCGCCAGCCCACCGCAAGGGCGGCGATCAGCGCGATGGTGGTGGATCCGGCGCCGGTCGAGACGAGCAGCGCGTAGTCGCGATCAGGCGGATCGCCCGGGACGTCGGATCCGGGGACCCGTCGCCTGCGTCGCTTCGACGTCATCGAGCCATCTCGTGCCCCGGCGTCCAGCGACGGACGAGGGCGAAGACGATGACGAGCGACGTCGCCGCCTCGAAGGCGACGGCGAGGCTCCAGCCGCCAGCGAGGGCGAACGCGTCGGTCCAGAGATAGATCGCCGCCAGGACGATTCCCATGGCTCGGGCCCAGCCGGCAGCGCGGAGGATGCCGATCCCGCTGAGCGCCGGCAGCATCGCCAGCAGGATCGGGATCACCGGCACCGTTCCGATGGTCGGCAGCGGCATGGTCCACGTGGCCGACCCGGTGAGGATGCCCGAGTAGAAGGCCGCCCCGATGCCATCGAGGATCAGCAGACTCCCGGCGAGCCTCGTCCACCATCCGGGTGACGCGCGATCGGGTCGGACCGCTGGGTACGGTCGCGCCATGTCGAGCCTCCGCCTGGGCGACGCTCCGCGCATTCCGGCGCCGGTCGTGGGATCGTGCCACGCGGTCAGGCCCCGGCAAGGGCCACAAGTCATCAGCCCCCGCTGGGTTGACCGATCTCTCTCACCTGACGTAGATTGTCCGTGTGACATTGAATATCGACCCCAGCAAGAAGGCCTTGCCCGGGCGGAAGGCCGACGATGCGTCCGTGGCCGACACCAAGCCCCTCGTCGCCGAGGTCATCGACGAGCTGAGCTCGTGGAGCCCGCGCGAGTTCATCACCACGTTCCAGCGCTGGCATCACGGCTCGGTGAGCCTCATCCACCTGAACGTCCTGGCGATGCTGGAGGGCCACGGCCCGCTGCCGATGAGTCGCCTCGCCGAGTCGCTCGACATCTCCGTCGCGAGCATGACCGGGGTCATCGATCGGATGGAGAAGCGCGGCCTCGTCGAGCGCCGCCACGACGCCGAGGACCGCCGCGTCGTCCTGGTCCATCCGGCCTCAGGTGCCAGCCAGCTGTTCACTGACATCGACGGCCGGCGCCGGGCCGGGCTGGCGAAGGTCCTCGATCACCTGAGCGACGAGGACCTCGAGGCCCTCCTCCGGGGGCACCGGGCCCTGCGCGCCGCGCGCCTGGCGTTCGCCCAGGCCCGCGAGGACGCGTCGTGATCCGGCTGCTCCGTGACTATCTCGCGCCGTACCGCCTGGCGATCGTCGCGGTCCTGGTGCTGCTGCTGATCCAGGCCATCGGCAACCTGTACCTGCCGACGCTCAACGGCGACATCATCAACAACGGCGTCGCCAAGGGCGACACGGACTACATCGTCCGGATCGGCGGGGTCATGCTCGGGGCGTCGCTCGTCCTGGGGATGGCCTCGATCATCGGCGTCTACTACGGGGCACGGGTCGCGATGGGGTTCGGGCGTGACGTCCGGAGCGCGATCTTCCGGAAGGTCGAGACGTTCTCCCAGGTCGAGGTCAACAAGTTCGGCGCGCCGTCGCTCATCACCCGGAACACGAACGACGTCCAGCAGGTCCAGATGGTCGTGTTCATGGGCCTCACGCTCATGATCTCGGCGCCGATCCTGATCATCGGCGGGATCATCATGGCCCTCCAGCAGGACGTGCCGCTGTCGGGCCTGCTCGTGGTCGTCCTGCCGATCATGGTCGCCTTCATCGCCCTCGTCATGTCGCGGGCGATCCCGCTCTTCCAGGCGATGCAGAAGAAGGTCGACCGGATCAACCAGGTCATGCGCGAGACGCTGGCCGGCGTCCGCGTGATCCGGGCCTTCGTCCGCACCCAGCACGAGGAGGAGCGGTTCGAGGGATCCAACCGCGACCTGTTCGACACCGCCCTCCGGGTCAACCGGCTGTTCGCGATCACGATCCCGGTCATGACCGCGATCCTCAACCTGTCGACCGTCGCGGTCATGTGGTTCGGCGCGATCCGCGTCGACTCCGGCGACATGCCGATCGGCAACCTGACCGCGTTCCTGCAGTACCTCATGCAGATCCTGTTCACGGTCCTCATGGCCGTCTTCATGTTCGTGTTCGTGCCGCGCGCCGCCGTGTCGGCGGGCCGCATCCGCGAGGTCCTCGACACCGTCCCGACGATCCGCGATCCCGAGGCGCCTGTTCCGCTCGCGCCGCACCGCCCGCACAGCGGCGGCCGCGTCGAGTTCCGGAACGTCGAGTTCCGCTACCCCGGCGCCGAGGCCCCGATCCTCCAGGACGTCGCCTTCGAGGCCCGGCCCGGCGAGGTCGTCGCGATCGTCGGCTCGACGGGGGCCGGCAAGACGACGCTCATCAACCTCGTGCCGCGGTTCTACGACGTCACCGTCGGCCAGGTCCTGGTCGATGGCGTGGACGTCCGCGAGATGAACCGGGCCGACCTGTGGGCTCGCCTCGGCGTGATCCCGCAGCGGGCGTTCCTGTTCAGCGGCACGGTGGCGAGCAATCTCCGCTACGGCAACGAGCAGGCGACCGACGCGGACCTGTGGCGGGCGCTGGAGATCGCCCAGGGTGCGGAGTTCGTGCGCGAGATGGAGGGCCAGCTCGAGGCCCCGATCGACCAGGGCGGCACGAACGTCTCCGGCGGGCAACGACAGCGGCTCGCCATCGCCCGAGCGCTCGTCAAGCGCGCCGGGATCCTCATCTTCGACGACAGCTTCTCGGCCCTGGACTTCGGGACGGACGCGCGCCTCCGCGCCGCGCTCGACCGCGAGATGGGCTGGGCGACCCGCATCATCGTGGCCCAGCGGGTCGGCACGATCATGAAGGCCGATCGGATCCTGGTCATGGACGAGGGCCGGATCGTCGGCCAGGGCACCCACGCCGAGCTGCTCGCGACGAACGAGACCTACCGGGAGATCGTCTACTCGCAGCTGTCCGAGGCGGAGGCCGTGGCATGAGCCTCCGACCGGGCGCGGGCGGCGACGGCACAGGCGGCGCCGGCCGCGGCGGCGCAAACGGCCAGCACGGCGGCGACCAGCACGGCGGCGACGGCGCCCGACCCGCGGGCGCGGCGGGCCACGGCGGCGCGCGACCCGGCGCGGCCATGGGTCCGGGCGGCCGGCGGCCCGGCGGTCCCGGGGGGCCGGGCGGCCACATGCTGGGGATGATGCTGCCGCCGGCCAAGCCGAACGACTTCCGCGGCTCGTTCGGTCGGCTCCTGCGGCGCCTCCGGCCGGAGCGGCCGCTCATCCTCCTCGTCTTCGTCCTCGCGATCGTGAGCGTCTCGTTCGCGGTCATCGGCCCGAAGATCCTCGGCAATGCCACGAACGACATCTTCGCCGGCCTGCTCTCGAAGCAGATCCCGGCCGGCGTCACGCAGGACCAGATCGAAGCCGGGCTGCGCGCCCAGGGCAAGGACCAGTTCGCCGACATGCTCTCGACGATGCACCTGACGCCCGGCCAGGGCGTCGACTTCGGCGCCCTGGGCCAGGTCCTCGCGGTGCTGATCGGCGTGTACCTGGCGAGCTCGCTGTTCGGCTGGATGCAGGCCTGGATCATGGCCGGGGTCACGCAGCGGACCGTCTACCGCCTTCGCCAGGACGTCGACACGAAGCTCGGCCGGCTGCCGCTCAAGTACTTCGACACCCACCCCCGTGGCGACGTCCTGAGCCGTGTGACGAACGACATCGACAACATCGGTCAGACGCTCCAGCAGAGCCTGACCCAGCTCATCACCTCGGTGCTGACGATCGTCGGCGTGCTGTTCCTCATGCTGACGATCAGCTGGGAGCTGGCCGTCATCTCGATCCTCGCCGTCCCCGCTTCGATCGTCATCACGATCCTCATCGCGACGCGCTCGCAGAAGCAGTTCGCGCGGCAGTGGGCCTCGACCGGCACGCTGAACGGCCACGTCGAGGAGATGCACACCGGCCACTCGATCGTGAAGCTGTTCGGACGCCAGGAGGAGGCGATCGAGACCTTCGATCGCGAGAACGGCAAGCTCTATGACGCGAGCTACCGCGCCCAGTTCATCTCCGGGATCATCCAGCCGGCGATGAACTTCGTCTCGAACCTCAACTACGTCGCGATCGCGGTCATCGGCGGCGTTCGCGTGGCCACCGGCCAGATGAGCCTCGGCGACGTCATCGCCTTCATCCAGTACTCCCGCCAGTTCACCTTCCCGATCGTCCAGACCGCCTCGATCGCGAACGTCCTCCAGAGCGCCGTGGCCTCTGCCGAGCGCGTCTTCGAGCTCCTCGACGAGACAGAGGAGATCGCCGACCCGGCCGAGCCCATCCGCCTGCCATCCACCCGCGGCGCGGTCGCGTTCGACGACATCTCGTTCCGATACGTGCCGGACATTCCGCTCATCGACGACCTGTCACTGGTCGCCGATGCCGGCCACACGATTGCGATCGTGGGCCCGACCGGCGCCGGCAAGACGACCCTCGTCAACCTGCTCATGCGGTTCTACGAGCTCGATGGCGGCCGGATCACGATCGATGGCGTCGACACCCGGGACATGACTCGTGACGACCTCCGCCGGACGTTCGGGATGGTCCTCCAGGACACGTGGCTGTTCCATGGCACGATCCGCGAGAACATCGCCTACGGCCGGGACAACGTGACCGGCGCCGAGATCGAGGCCGCCGCGGTGGCCGCCCACGTCGACCACTTCGTGCACACCCTGCCCGAGGGCTACGACACGGTCATCGACGACGACGCGACGAACCTCAGCGCCGGCGAGAAGCAGCTCCTGACGATCGCCCGGGCGTTCCTCGCCGATCCGTCGATCCTCATCCTCGACGAGGCGACCTCCTCGGTCGACACCCGCACCGAGGTCCTGATCCAGCGGGCCATGGCCCGGCTCATGAAGGGCCGAACCGCGTTCGTCATCGCCCACCGGCTGTCCACGATCCGCGATGCCGACACGATCCTCGTCATGAACCGCGGCGCGATCGTCGAGCAGGGCAACCACGACGAGCTCATGGCGAAGGGCGGCTTCTACGCCGACCTCTACAACTCGCAGTTCAGCGAGGCCCTCGCCGAGGCGGTCTGACCTCAGAGGCTGGCACCGAGCCAGAGCATCCAGCCCACGATGAGGCCGGAGCCGGCAATCCCGGAGCGCTACGCGTGAGCTTGCGCGCGGAACTCCCGCGGCCGCGTGACGAACCAGGTGACGACCACCACGACGAGGCCGGTGACGAGCCCGCCGAGCAGCGCCTCGTCATAGGCCAGGCCGCCGATGATCGGTTGGATCTCCTCGACGGTCATCGTGCCGACGATGGCCTCGCTGGCGATCAGTCCGCCCACGAACCAGCCGATCGCGCCGGCGAGCCAGAGCCACCGGGTCGCGTGCTGGCCCACGACGAGCTGGGCGATCGCGCCGAAGCCGAACGAGTAGGCGAGCAGGATCTGCAGGCCGACGCTTTCGAGGTTGTAGTTCACGGCGCACCTCCTCCGCCGCGGACCGCACGGCTCGCGGCAACCACCAAGCATCGCGCCTGCGCGGGCGAGCGCCAGTGCCGATCCGCCCGATGGGCGGTGGCCGAAGGAGGGACGTGCCTACTCTGTCTCGAGGCGGTAGCCCACGCCCCTGACCGGAATGAGCTTCGGGCCGGCGGCAGCCTCGAGCTTGGCGCGCAGGCGGGCGATGTGGGGCTTCAGCCAGAGGAGGTCCGGATCGGCCTCGGCGGGCCAGCCGGCGCGGACGAGCTGGAGGTGCGGGACGACGTCGCCGTTGGCGCGCACGAGGAGCTCCAGCAAGCGGTACTCGATCGGCGTCAGGTTCAGGAGCTGGTCGGCGACGCGGCCCTCGTGGCGGCCGGCGTCCATCGCGAGGTTGCCGGCCGTGAGCGGACCCGATCCGATCCCACCGGCGCCACCAGCCGTGCCGCCGATCGCCGCCCGGTCCGCGCGGCGCATGACCGCGCCGATGCGGGCCAGGAGCTCGGCCCGGCCGAACGGCTTGACGAGGTAGTCGTCGGCGCCGATCCCGAGGGCCCGGACCTTGGCCTCCTCGGAGCTCTCACCGGAGACGACGACGATCGGCGCGTCACCTTCGGCCCGCATCCGGCCGGCGACCGTGAAGCCATCTGGCCCGGGCATCGCGAGGTCGAGCAGCACGATGTCCGGCCGTTCCTCTCGGAAGCGCTTGACCGCGGTCAACCCGTCATAGGCCGTGATGACCTGGTGGCCCTCCGTCCCGACGAGCGCGGTGATCGCGCCGACCATCGCCGGGTCGTCGTCGACGACGAGGATTCGCAGGGATCGGGTGCCGGTCATACCGCCGCCGCCGCAGGCAGCGAGATGACGAATTGCGTCCCGTGGCCCTTCGCCGGCTCGCACCACAGCCGGGCGCCCATCGAGCCGGCCAGCCGCCTGGCCGCGTACAGCCCGATCCCGGAGCCGCGCGCGGTGTGCGTCTCGCGTCGGGCATAGGGCTCGAAGATCCGCTCGCGCCACTCCTCGGGGATGCCCGGCCCTTCGTCGGCGACGGATACCCGGACGCCGCCCTCGACGAGCTTCCAGGCGACCCGGATCGCCGTGTCGGGAGGCGCGTACTTCACCGCGTTCTCGAGGAGGTGCTCGAGGATCTGGCGCAGCCGCGCCGGATCGGTGAGGGCATAGAGCCGGATCCCGCCGTGGATCTCGACTCGATGGTGAGCGAGCAGCGGCGCGAGCTCGTCGACCACCTCGTGGACGATCGCGCCGACGTCGGTCGGCTCCAGATCCGGGGGCTGCTCGCGGTCGACCCGCACCGACGCGAGGATCGAGTCGACCAGCCGATCGAGCCGGCCGATCTGCTCCATCGCCGAGTGGTACCAGCCGGCCCGGCGCTCGCGGCGCTCCGGGTCACGTGAGTCCCGGCTGTCGAGGGGCGGCTCCTCAGCGAGCAGGTCGGCGTAGGCGCGGACGACCGCGAGCGGCGTCCGAAGCTCGTGGGTGACGAGCGCGATGAGCTCGGCGCGCGCCTCGTCGATCGCCTTGAGCTCGGTCGCCCGGGCCTCGGCCTCGCGCTGGAGGCGGCCCTTCTCGACGATCCCGGCAAGGAGATCGGCGATGGCTCGCAGCTGCGCGACGTCGGAGTCGCTGAAGTTCCGGAAGTGCTCGGTCTGGACGTTCAGGACGCCGACGATCCGGTCATCCCAGACCAGCGGCACGGACAGCATCGAGGCCACGAACCGTCGCTGGTCGATGCCGCGGACCCACAGGAACCGCGGGTCCCGCCCGACGTCCGGGATCACCGCCGGCTCGCGGGTCTGCGCCACGCGCCCAGTGACGCCCTGCCCGAACGGCACCTGGGCCCGCCCGATCTGGTGGCGATCGAGGCCGTTCGTGGCGGCGAGCGTCAGCCGTCGCTCGTCACGGTCCAGCAGGTAGAGCGACGAGACGGTGGCCCGGAGGGCGTCGCGGGTCTCGTTGACGACCGTCTCCAGGAGCTCGTCCCACGTGCGCGCCGTCGTGGCGAGTCGCGCCACGCGGTGGAGGAACCGCAGCTGGTCGAGCTGCTCGGCCCCGGGCTCGGGGCTGGGCGTCGCCGGAGAGCCGGCCGTCGCGAGCGGTGTCGTCGGGGTGACTCGGAGCTCCGTCACGCGCCCACGATAGCCGAGCCGTCACCGGTCTCCGGTGCGGCCCCCGCGGCCCCCGCCGCTCGGGCCGCTGCGCCCGCCGCGATGCCGCGCCGGGCGAACGCGGCGACGAGCCGCTGCAGGTCCGCGTCCTCGACGTAGCGCTGCCGCGACACCCGCACGAAGAACGTCGAGGGGGGCGTGCCGGGTTCGGCCCTCGCGGCCGGCACGGGGAACGGCGAGATCGGGACCTCGATCCGGTCCTCGGCAGCGAGCGAGTCGCGCAGCGCGAGCGCATCCGCGTCGGTCGCGAGCAGCCCGGGCGGCAGGACGACCGAGGCCATCGACCCGACCATCGAGTCGGGCGCGATCGCCTCGCCGCCGAGCGCCTCGAGCAGCATCCGCCTGGACCTGAGCGCCGCCTCGCGGTTCTCGGCCATGAGGCCGGGCCAGCCGTCGGGATGGAGGGTCGCGAGCAGCCCGATCGCGAACGGGACCACGAGGAACGGCGACGGATCGGTCGTGCCCTGCCAGTCGAACAGCTGCCACAGCCGCGGCCGCTCCGTCCGAGGGTCATTCGCGCCGTGGCTCGTCACGAGGGGCCGGATCAGGTGGCGGCGGTCCTCGCGGACGACGAGCACGCCGCTCACCTTCGGCGCGCACAGCCACTTGTGGCAGTTCGCCGTCCAGTACGCGGCCCCGAGCGTCGCGACGTCGACCGGGACCATGCCCGGTGAATGGGCCGCGTCGACGAGCGTGTCGACCCCCAGTCGGTCGAGCTCCCGGACGATGTCCTCGATCGGGAAGACGAGGCCGCTCGGGCTGGTCACGTGGCTCACGAGCGCGAGGCGGGTCCGCGGGGTGACCGCCGCGAGGATCGCCTCGGTGACCTCGCGGGGATCGCGGATCGGGAAGGGGAGCCGGACGGTCACGACCCTGGCGTGGGCCTCGTCGGCCGCCGCGTGGAGAGCGTTCAGGCAGGCGTTGTACTCGTGGTCGGTCGTCAGGAGCTCGTCGCCGGGCCGGAACCGCAGCGAGCGGAGGACGGTCGAGACACCCGTCGTCGCGTTCGGGACGACGACCGTGCCCTCCGGGTCGGCGCCGATGAACCGGGCGACCTCGGCCCGCGCGGCGTCGAGCCGGGGCTCGAACGCCCGCTCGAGGGCCGTCATCGGATTTCCCTCGAGCTCCTCGAGGATCGCCTGGCGCGCCTGGATCACCGGTTCAGGGCAGGCGCCGAACGAGCCGTGGTTCAGGAAGACGATCCCCGGGTCGAGCCGCCACGGGGAGTCGGGACCGAAGCCTCGCACCCTGCGAGGATAGCGATGGGCGGGTCCCCCAGAGGACCCGCCCATCGGTTGCCGGTTGGTTGCCGATCGAGCGCCCGGATCAGCCGCCGGTCGTGGCCGTGGCCGGCACGCGGAGGATGTGCTTCGCCAGGGTCGAACCGCCGTCGATCCGGCTCTGGACGAAGACCTCGTCGCCGGCCTTGAGGTCGGACAGCTTGCCGAGACCGGCCCCGCCACCCAGTCGAACGACGGTGTCGGTGTCCGTCGAGACGGTGACCTGCCGGCCGCCCGCCTCGGAGATCGTGATCGAGCCGGAGCCGATCGAGGCGATCGTGCCGTGATCGAGCTGGATGGTGACGATGGCCCCGTCCTTGTCGACGTAGTTGAGCGTTCCGTTGACGAAGTGCTTCGCCGCTGGACCGACCCGGCCGAGGAGCTTCCGCAGCCCCGGGTGTCGCGCCGCGTCGCCGCCGACCGCCGGACTCGCCGCCGGGGCGGCCGCAGGGTCGCTCGCCGGAGCTGCGGGGCCGTTCGAGGAGGCCGCGACGAGGCCGACGCCGACCGCGGCAAGGATGACGATGGCGGCGCCGGTGAGGGCGAGACGCCAGGCAGGAATGCGCATGTGGTGCTGAGCCTCCGAGCGGTGTCTGGTGGCAGGTCCATGGCGTCGATGGCTCGACGCCGGGCGAACCATGCCCGCGGCGAGGTCACGCCCGCCACCGATGCATGTCAGAGGAACGTAAGGACCGACCAGTCTTGAAGAGGAATCGAACGATTCCGCGAGGCCGATCGTCCATCCGCATGACATCCAACCGAGGGCGCGAGGGTGCATGCTCGAGAACGTGGTGGCGACGGAGACGCGCGACGACCTCCTCCGACGCCTGCTGCAGGCGCGCATCGATCACGCGTATCGCCTCGCGACCTTCATCCTTCACGACCGACTCGCCGCGGAGGACGCGGTCCAGGAGGCCGCTCTCCTGGCGTGGCGTCGCCGCGGGACGCTTCGCGACGCAGGCACGGCCGATGGCTGGTTCACCCGGATCATCGTCAACGTCTGCCGCGACGAGCTACGGCGCCGGAGTCGACAGCCGCACCTTGTCGAGATGGAGGCGGCCGTCCTGCCGGCCAGCCGGGGTGCTGGACCGATGGTCGGTCCGGCCATCGCCCGCCTGACGCCAGATCAGCAGGCCCTGCTCGCGCTCCGCTACGGCGAGGACCTGAGCGTGCCGCAGATCGCCGAGCGGCTAGGACTGCCGGACGGAACCGTGAAATCCCGACTCCACGCCACGCTCCAGCACCTGCGTGCTGCGATTGACGCCGAGGGTCGATCCGAGGAGACCCGACGATGACCGACCTCGATCTCGAGCTCGAGCGCGAGCTCCGCAGCCACTATCGGGCCATTGACCCGGGCCCCGCCCCGGCTGCCCTCTCCATGGGCGTGGCCGCCTCGCTCGCACGCGAGGTCTCGAGATCTCGATCGGTGATTCGAGGCTGGGCGTTCGCGGTGGTCGCGGCCGCCGCGATCCTGGTCTTCGCCATCGTGCTTGGGCCGAGCGGTCCGATCGCGCCGCCCGCAGGTCAGTCGCCGTCCCCGTCGCCAGCGGCCGCGTCCCCATCGTCGGTGATACCGGAGGCCACCGTCCCACCGGTCACGACAGACACGTGGGCCCGGCTGGACGTTACGCCGATTGCCGGCCCGCAGCCGCTCCGGATCGACTCGGTCGCGGCGTTCGGGGGTGGCTACGTCGCCATCGGGACGAAGGCCGATGGTGCCGCGCTCGTCGCCTCCGGGTGGACCTCGCGAGACGGTCGTTCGTGGCGGCCGATCGACGCGAGCGTCGTCGATCGTGCGATGTCGGGGCTCGTCGTGCCCTGCCCGGGCGGCGTCCTGGCCGTGGTCTCCACCGTGGCCGGGGTCATGAGCAACCGCTCGACGGACGGCGTCGCATGGACCAGGGCGGCTGCGCCACAGCTCCGTTTGCACCGCCAGAGCGACCTCGCGGGCAACGCCATCGGCGTGGTCGGCATCGTCGAGGGCACGCCCTACGGGCTGGCGTTCAGCGCCGACGGTTCGACCTGGCAATCGATCACGCTGCCAGGGGCCACGCCGACGTCCGTCCAGGCTGTCGCCGCCCTCGCCGACGGATTCGTCGCCCTGGGCGAATCCCCGAGCGCGTCCCTGCCGCCGGTCGCCTGGCGCTCGTCGGACGGGCTGCACTGGGTGTCCGCCACCATCGGGGCGCTGCCCGGCAGCAGCTTTGTCCTCGCCGCCTCCGGGAGCTCGGGCCTCGTTGCGATGAGCACCGCCGGTGGCACGCCGGGCCTGACCTCGTACTGGACCTCGACCCTCGGGAACAGCTGGGCTCCGAGCGAGGCCGATCCGCTCGGCATCTGGAACGCCGGGGCGGGCGCCGGGAGCGCGAACGGGCTGTTCACCGGCGACGGCAACCGGCTGCTCGGCGATGGCTACCCGGCCGATGGCTCGCCGATGGAGTACTGGACGTCGTTCGACGGAAGCCAGTGGACCCGCCTCGCCGTGACCGGCTCTCCCGAGGTCCTGCTGGCCGGGAACGTCACCCCATTCCTCCTCCGGGACGGGATCCTGTTCAGCAACGATAGCGGCGCCTGGTTTGGGTCCGCGTCGCCGTAACGCGCAGGCCGACGGGCATACGCTGGTGGCGTGCCGCAGGTCCTCGTGTTCCTGCTCATCGCCGCCGCCGTGGTCGCCGTCTGGTACCTGTTCGCGCGGTTCGTGGGCACGATCGCGGAGCAGCGTGACCAGGATCCGGACTACTGGTTCCGGGCCGCGCTGATGCTCACGCCGATGCTGGCGCTGTGGCTGCTGCTGACGCGGACACCGCCGCCGGGCGGCCGCCGCTGAACGTGGGAGCCGGCCTTGACTTTGACCGAATTGGCCAAGTCGAGTACAGTCAGTGGCCTTCGCGGGGTGGAGCAGCGGCAGCTCGTCGGGCTCATAACCCGAAGGTCGGAGGTTCGAATCCTTCCCCCGCAACCATCGCCTTCACCTGAGAACCCCGGGTCCCGACCACCCGGGGTTCTTCCTTTTCC
>JACQEG010000079.1 GCA_016200665.1 Chloroflexota bacterium
GCGAGCTATCCCGGCTGGACGCTCAGCTGCATGGGCGTCCCTGGCAACTGCCCCGACCATGACGGCCTGATCGCCGGCGCTGCCACCGGGATCGAGCCGGGGGTGTACGGCACGGATCCATCCGCGGTTCCGGGCCACGACCACCTGATCGGGCTCGCGAACACGGGGGGCGACTGGAATGTCGCGTGGCACGTGTACGTGATCCTGTTCACGAACAGTGCCGCCGCGAACACCCACATCACGACCTTGACCCAGCTCCAGGGCGCGCTCGGCGCGGGCGACGCGATCTCCGTTGACAGCGGCATCGTCTTCAACTGCAGCGCCGTTCCCGCGTCGCTGTACTGGAGCGGAACGCCGATCTGACGCAGCGATGGCACGCCGCGGGGTCACTCCCCCGCGGCGTGCGCCGGTCTCGGGTCGCCATGGAGGCACCGATGCTGAGCGACTACATGGTCCATCCGAGCCTGGCAACCGCGGAGATCCCTCAGGCGCGGGACTGGTATGCCCAACGGCTGGGGCTCGAGCCGCTGCTCAGCTTTCCCAGCCTCCTCGTGTACCAGGTCGGGCCGACGATCTTCACCGTCTTCGAGACACCGGCCGCAGGCACGGCCCGGAACTCCGTCGCGATCTGGCGCGTCGCCGACCTCCGCGCCGAGGTCACTCGCCTTCGGGCCCGCGGCGTGGTGTTCGAGGACCTCGACCTCGGCGGTGGCGAGCGGACGATCGACGGGATCGTGACCTCGACCGACCTGCTGGGCGGCACGGTCCGGAATGCCTGGTTCCGTGACGGCGACGGCAACTGGATCGGGATGGTCGAACAGCCCGATCATCCGGGCGAACCACCTGCCGGCATGGGCGTCGGGGCGTCGCTGGCCGCCTCCGATCTTGCCCGCGCGCGAGCCTGGTATGCCGACAAGCTCGGCCTCCAACCCCTGCACGTCATCGAGGGCGAGGAGATGGTCTACCGACAGGGCGCGACGCACCTGACGATCTATGTGACGCCGGCGGCAGGCAGCGCGAAGAACACCGTCGCCGTCTGGCGCGTCGACGACCTCCGCGCCGAGGTGGCAGCCCTCCGGTCTCGCAGCGTCGTCTTTGGCGACTACGAGATCGGCGACCTCAGGACCGTCGATGGGGTCTACACCGATCGGGATGACGGGTCCCTGGCCGCGTGGTTCACAGACTCCGAGGGCAACACGCTCGGCCTGGTCGAGGATCACGGCGAGCCGATCCGGCCGCGCTGAGCACGGCCGCGGCCGGCAGTGCCGCCCGACCGGCCGAATGCGAGCGAAAGCGGAGGTTGGCTCCGCCTCCGCGTGAGGTCACGTTGGTGGGCGATACTGGGCCGAGGATGGTGCCCTCGGTGCGCGCCTTGCCGATCAGGTCCTCGAAGTCGGCGCTCGGGATCATCGGCGAGAACTGGGCCCACCACCAGCGCCCGTCGGCCGACCCATTGCGGGCCACGACCCAATAGCCGAAGCGGTACACCGGCTCAGCGTCCTGCCCTTCTCGATGGCCGGGGATCGAGTCCCCCTCGCGGGACACGAAACGGAGCCGATCGACCTGGAACACCTTCGTCGCGATGTCGTGCTGGACCATGAAGGTCCAAGCCTCCCGACGCCACAGATGGAAGCCCCGACGAGTGATGTCCTTCATCCGAAGAACTCTACCCCGCGCGAGGTCGCAGGCGTATTGGGCCGACTTGCGGGCGATGAACGCATCCGCATTGAGCGAGCCAACCGCTTCGCGACCGCCGATCTGACGATCCTCGGGCACCATCACCGGAGGGCCGCGCCGCCCCATGCGATCCCCCGATCCAGGAGCAGTCACGCGCTCTCGGGTGGAGGCACCGCGTCCGGGGCCAGGGAGGGTGGCGGCCCGTCCGAAGCTAGCAGCGCCCGCGCTGATTCGGGATCGCTAACGAGGCTGATAAGCCAGGCGGGAGGTCCGGCTGGACCCTCGGGAGGTCGCGCTTCCAGTTCAGCGCGAACGTCGGCGAGTTCGAGCGCGATCTGGGAGGACGGCGTCTCGGGCGCGCTCGCCACAGCGACGAGACGTGCCTGGGCGGGCGCCAGCACCCGGCCGCCTCGGCGTCGCCTCCAGACAATGACGGTGGCTGCGAATCCGAGGCCGAGGCCGCCAGCCAAGGCCACCCTTATGGAGCCAGCGCTTCGAGCGTCCGTCAGAGCGGCCGTGAGTGCGTCGACGTCGGACATGGCGGCAGTGGCATCCCCTCGCCGGAGGGCGGCGACGGCCGCCTGATGGGTCGGGGCCGTGGTGGTGCCGATCAGCCCGATCGTCGCCATGAAATCGGCTTGGTCGAGTGAGCGCTGGGCGGCCACGAGCGCCTCCGCGGCCTGCCGTTCTGCCTTGGCAGTTGTGGCGACGGTCTCGAGGTCGGCTTGGCTGCGTGCGGCCTGCCAGGTGTCGCCGATGGGGCTCGAAAGTGCGGCGCTATCGGGGACGGCGTCCTCCGCAGCTGAGAGGTCCGCATATGCCGTCTGGGCGGTGGTGATGGCCTTGCTCGCCGAACCGAACTCCCACTTGGTCAGCGGGCCGGTAATGGCGGCGGGGATCGTCCAGCCTGTCGTCGTGAGGAGTTCGTGGTAGGCGGCACGCGCGGAAGACCGCGCTGAGAGCGTCGCCCGGTCTGCGGCTACTCCGACCTGCGCTAGCTCGTTCTGGACGAGATCGAGATCGGCCTCGCCGGCGGGAACCATTCCGAGCTCATCGACCGCGTCAAGCCAGGCTTGCCACGTCGCCGGCTTTGTGTTCGACGCGGTCGACGTCCCGTAAGCGCTGGTGCCATCGAACAGAGCGGCAAGGACCGCGGTCATCCGGGCAGTACCGATGCGATCGGCCACACTTGCGATGACCCAGCAGGCCGCGTTGTACTGATAGTCGACGAGCGCCCGCTCCGCCGCGGTCGACTTGGCGCCGAGATATGACCACGCCTCGAGATTGGCGTTCCCACTCCCTGGATATGCGGGGGCCCGGTCGCACGATGCCGCGCCGTTTTGGCTCCCCACCCACTGGGCATAGCCCTCCGCTAGCCAGGTCGACTTGAAGGCTTTGTCGTTGAACCAGGCGTGGGACAGCTCGTGAGCGGTCAGGCCCGGTTGGGTGAAGTCCTCGTTGATGACGGCGATATTGGTGTCCGGGTAGTAGAAGCCGCCGTAGTCTCCTAGTCCGCCGACCTCAAGGATCGCGAGCGACCCGGTGCCCGGCAGTGGTCTGCCGACGAGGCGTTCGATTCCCGGGAGCGAGCTCCGTACGTCAGCGGCGACGGCCGCGCCCCAGGCGGGGTCCTCGGGCCAGGCAGCGACGATGACTGATCGGCCGTCCGGCGCCTGGACGGTCTGGCTGGCGAATCCGCTGACGTTGATGCCCTCGAAGCAGGACCAAGCGCTGACCGGCGCCACGAGCGATCCCGACGAGTAGACCGTTCGGCCGCCCGACTGGGAGGTGCTGAATGCGAGTCCGGCACTGTCGTTGTGGCTGAAGCTGAACGCCGTCGGCGTAATGATGCGGATCGTGCCTCCGTCAGGACCATTTCCGATGGCGCAGAAGTAGGCATAGGCCTGGCCCGCTCGAATGCCCCCGGCGGTCCTTGGGGCAGCGCCGGGCAGGTCGTAGGTGACGCGAATCTTGCGGGTGTGGCCGTAGAAGGTCCGCTGGAACGTCAGCGTGTAGTTCGTGTAGCCGTAGGACGCCGTCGATACGGCCTTCGAGACGGAACCTGAGTCCGCGGTGATCTTGAGATTCCGGGCGGAGTCCTCTACCCACACGCTGCCCTTGGTGATGTAGTAGTTCGTGGTATGCGGACAGGTCGTCGAGTAGGGCTCAAGGCCCCAGTAGGGATCCCACGTGTACTGGATGCACGGCTCGTACGTCGTCGTGCTCGGGATGGTGTTCTTGACGGCGAGGTCGACCGTCACGTGGACCAGGTGCTGCGCCGGCCTGAAGTCATACGTCTGCGTCGCCGTGCTGGTCACGCCTTCCGATGCAGCGGCGGGCGGTGCGGACCCGAGCCCGACGGTCAAGAGAAGGGCCAGTCCAGCGGCAACAGAGAGGAGCGGGTGGCGCATCGTTTCTCCAGGCCGGGACGCCCTCCCTACGATCGGACGGGCCTCGGCGCGCCGTAATAGCCCAAAGGTCCGGTGCGTTCGCGCAGCTGCGATGGCGGGCGAAAGGCCGCCCGAGGCATGCCTCCACGACTTGATGGGCCGGATAGGACGAGAGCGGAGCCGAAGCTCCGCTCTCGCGTGGGGTCACTTTGGTGGGCGATACTGGAGATTAGTCTCTAGAACCGACCTCTCTGTCCCGGCTAGTGGCACCTCCCGTGCGAGTCGGGACGCCGGCACCTGAGCACGGGCGTAGGGAGTCGAACCGTGGCTCCAGGATGACGACCTGGGTCTGCCGCGATCTCAAGGCGGCAAGGGCATCGAGTTGTTTGTTGTGGACGGCCCACCTGGCCCACAGGCGGGGCCGCTCGTCCTCGTTCGCGGCGCGTCCGCGGACGGGGCGCGACCCATTCACGAGGTCGATCCTGGCGTCCGGGTGCGCCAGGAGGTTGAGCCACCAGGCGGGCTCGGGATCGGCCCAGCCGTTCATGGCCTTGGTGACGAGGTTGGGCCCGTCCTCGATGTAGCCGAGGATGGCGATGCGCTCCTGGCCCGTGTGGCGCCCGACCGTCCGCAGGCACAGCATGCCCCAGCGTTCGGCCGTCGGGCGTCGCAGGCCGCGTCGGCCGCCCGTGATCGAGTAGATGGCACGGTGGCCCACCCACGCGGCGCGGACGAACCAGCGGGGCGGGAGGGGCGCGGGTCGCTGCGACTCCATCGTCACAGCGTCTGCGCCCCTGCCAGCGAGGTCGTACTGGCCGGCGCCGTCGCGATGGCCGGTGCTGAGGCGGCCGCCGATGGATTGAACCCCTTGGTGATCAGCCAGACGGCCATGACCATCTCCTGCGCCAGGATGGGAAGAGCCAGGACGATTTGGGGGGGCGAGAAGGACTCGACGAGGCCGAACATGGCAAGGAGCATCGACAGCATGACCGAGATGATGGCCACAAGACCCCAGGCCGACAGCCATCGGGGGACGAGTCGCGATCGGTAGAACACCGAGTAGTACATGAGCGCCCCGAGACCGAAGATCAGCACGGACACTTGGCCCAGCGCATCACGGGCGGCCATCACGAGCGCGGCTGGGGCCTCGTAGATCGATGAGGCCGGAGTTCCAGCGTTTGCGGATTCGCGGCTCACGGTCACCAGCACCAGCAGGCAGACAACCATGCCGAGATAGAACGCGCCCTCGATGAGCCTGAAGCCAACGGACCCGAGGGCCAGGGCCTCGCTTTGCTGCCTCAGGACCGGGTACAGCGCAATGGCGATCCCGGCCGCCGTGGCAGCCCCGATCAGCAGGAAGAGCGCTCCCAGCAGGACCTGGCCTTCGTTGGCCGAGATCCTGGTGAGGTAATCGGGGGCGCCCAGAATGGGTTGCACGAGCACCACGCGCGAGATCAGGTCTGCAACCGTCGCAATGATCCACAGCACTCCGGCGGCGACGGCGAACCTTCGGTTCGAATTCATCTTCCTCACTCCTGTTCTTGGGGCAGGCCCACCTGGCCCGGTCCCGCGTCATGCCCGCCACGCTAGGGCCCAAGGGGGAGCACCAACATCGATGGGATTCGTGATCCGGTAACGAGTTCACCGGAATTGGCAGCCCATGCCGGTAGTAACTTCGTGTCCACCATGGCCAGGCCCATCCGCCGCCCGGGCAACCTGCCGGCTGAGGCGACGAGCTTCATCGGCCGCCGCCGTGAGCTTGCTGAACTCAGGAAGAAGCTCGCCACAGCCCGCCTGGTCAGCCTCATCGGCCCGGGCGGTGTCGGCAAGACCCGACTCGCGATCCGGATCGGGACCGGTCTCACACGCAGCTTCCGGGACGGCGCATGGCTGGTGGAGCTCGCTGAGGTTCGGGATCCCGCACTGGTCGGCAACGCCATGCTGGCGGCCCTGGACCTGCGCGACCAGGCCGCGACCGAACCGAGGGCCCTCCTGCTCTCATACCTGCGGGGCAAGGAGCTGTTGCTCGTGGTGGACAACTGTGAGCACCTGCTCGGAGCGGCCGCGGTGCTCGTGACCGAGGTCCTCAAGGCTGCGCCGGGGGTGCAGGTGATCGCCACCAGCCGCGAGCCGCTGTCGGTTCCGGGCGAGCACGTTCTGCCGATCCCACCGCTCGAGCTGCCTCGAGCCCAGGCCGGCGAGTCCCTCGATCAGCTCCGCCAGAACGAGTCGGTCGAGCTCTTCGTCGAGCGGGCTTCGGCGGCGTCCGGCAGGTTCGAGCTGGCCACCTCCAACCAGGCTGCGGTCGTGGACCTGTGCCGCCGGCTCGACGGGCTGCCGCTCGCGATCGAGCTCGCGGCAGTCAGGACGCGGGTCCTGTCGGTGGAGCAGATCCTGGATCGTCTGACCGACCGGTTCGGCCTGCTCACGGGGGGGAGCCGCGCGGCTCTCCCGCGTCATCAGACGCTACGAACGACCATCGAGTGGAGTCACGATCTGCTGGGATCGGACGAGCGGACGCTCCTGCGCCGTCTGTGCGTGTTCGCGGGCAGGTTCACGCTGGAGGACGTCGAGTCGGTCTGTGCGTCCGACGACGTGCCGGCGGCGCATGTCCTGGACGTGCTGTCATCGCTGGTCGACAAGTCGCTGGTGATGAAGCAGGACGTACTGGGTCCCACCTGCTATCGGCTGCACGAGACGATGCGCGAATTCGCCGGCCTCAAGCTGCTGGAGGCGGGCGAGGAGGAGGTCGTCGAGCTGCGCTGCGTCGAGTACTACGTCTCGAGGTGTCGGCGATCTGAAGATGGGGACCGGCATGGGCTGGTCGAGTGGCTCGAATGGATGGACCTCGAGATCGACAACATCCGATCGGTCCTTCGGCGATGCCTGGTTCAAGGCGACATCTCGCACGGAATGGACCTCGCGGCGTCCCTCCGCTTGTATTGGGCCACGCGGGCGACGACTGAAGGCGTGCGGTGGCTGGACGAATTCCTCGCGACCGGGGGCGGTGATCCAGAGCCACAGGCTCGGGCCCAGTATCTGCGTGGGTTCATGGCCGTGTTGCTGGTTGATCCGACCGCTGCCACACCGGCCCTCGATCGAGCGGCGGCGGCCGATCGAGAGGCCGGTCGCCTCCGTCCGCTGGCAACGTCGCTGTCGATGGCCTCGATCGCGGCCAACATGGCCGGGGATCGAGTTTCTGCCAGGCGCTTGCTCGGTGAGGCCAAGGCCGTAACAGCGGGCGTTGATGACGTCACGGCTGCGCTCACGTTGCTGCTGGCTCGATCGTTCCATGGCTTCTTCGAGGGCGACCTCGGGGCCGCAAGCTCCGCGTCCTCGGAGGGCGTGCGTCTCAGCCGAGTGGTGGGGGACCTCTACACGCTCAAGGTCTGGCTGCTGAACCTGGGCACGGTCGCCTTGATCGCTGGTGACTTGGCCAAAGCGAAGCCCCTGCTCACCGAGGCGTTGCGGATCGCCCACGAGATCGATGACCGGGTGCAGCTGGCCTACTTGCTGGACGCGTTGGGCTGCCATGCCGCCGGATCAGGGCAGGCACGGCTGGCCGCGCAGCTTCTCGGCGCCGCGGATACCGTTCGCACGGGGGCCGGTGCAGGCGTCATGCCATTCCTGGCTCCGCTGATGGGCCAAGCTGAGGCGTCTGCGATCGCGGCACTTGGCGCATCGAGGTTCGAGGCCGAATGCAAGGCTGGAAGCCGCTTGAGCCGGGACGCCGCGGTGCGGCTCGCACTCGGTGAATCCGGCCATGTTGCCGTCACGGCTTCGGGCGGTGCGGGCGCGGGGTTGCTCGCGAAGCGAGAGGCGGAGGTCGCGCGGCTGGTCGCCGACGGCCTGAGCAACAAGGAGATCGGAGCACGCCTGTTCATCTCCGAGCACACCGTCGACAGCCACGTCCGCAGCATCCTGAACAAGCTCGGCTGCAACTCACGTGCCCAGATCGCCGCCTGGATGGCGTCGCCGACCGAGCAGCGGACGCCGAACGAGTAGCGGATTCCGACGGCCAGCTGGCCGGGACTCACTACCGAATCACGAATGCCGTCGATGTTGGCTCCCGGCTGCCCCACCTAGGCTGGCGAGCATGACCAGGGATCAACCAACACAACGAGTCGAAGTCAGTTTCGTCGGCGTCCCGCCGGCCCGGCAGATCGAGCGCGCGTCCGGCGTCAGCGAGGTGGAAGTCAACGGCCGGATTGTTCACTGCCTCGTGTGCGGCGCCTTCCAGCCCTTCCTCGAGGCGCTAAGCGGTCACGAGGTCATCAGCCTCAGTGCCTGTCCCGTCTCCGTTGGTGCCCGTGAGGCCGAACCCGCTCACCTACTTGAACCCCAACCACAAGCAGGAGACATCGAGTGAACACGCACGGCGACCAGCTGCCGGTGGGCACGCTGGCCAGGATCACGGGCGGCTTCTACCTCGCGTACTTCGTAGCCTCCGTGCTCGCGAGTTTGCTGGGCCATATCGGGCCGGGTGACGCGCCTCCGGTCTACCAGGCGATCGTCACGGATGCTGGGGCGTTCCGTCTGGGTCTTGTCGTCGCGTTGATCTCAGGGTTCCTCTTCCTCATGGCCGCATGGGGTCTCTACGTTCTCCTGCGACCGGTCAACAAGCACCTGGCGTTGCTCTTCCTGCTGCTCAACGCCGTCGGTGTCGCCATCCAGGGCGCAAGTTTCTTGTCGCTGGTATCCGCGATGGTGCAGGGAGACGGGGCCAGCCATATGCAGGCCTACTCGCCGGCTCAGCTCGAGGGACTGGCATACCTGTCCATCAACGTCTACAAGATGGGCTGGGTGACGGCCCAGCTGTTCTTCGGCACGTGGCTGTTCCCGCTCGGCTACCTCGTCTACAGGTCAGGATCCATTCCCAGGTTCCTGGGCGTCCTTCTGATGCTGGACGGGATTGGCGTCCTGATCTGGTTCCTCCAGGCCCTGCTGCTGCCGGACTACCGGGCGATCAGCTTGCCCGGTGTCGCCGTGAGCTTCGTCGCTGAACTCGGGCTGGCACTGTGGCTCCTCGTCAAGGGTGTGAGGGCCGTCGACCCCGGAGCGGGCCTGCCGGGGGGGAAGCGGGACCCGGATCCGCAGGCTGAGGGGGCTCGGGCATGAAGGCCGTCGTCTGCACGCGGTACGGTCCGCCGGCGGTGCTGCGTCTCGAGGAACGCGCGACTCCGGTTCCCCGGAAGAACGAGGTCCGTATCCGCATCCTGGCAACCGCCGTGACATCGAGCGACTGCTATGTCCGCGGGCTCAACCTGAGCCCTGCCTACAAGCTCATGGGGCGACTCGCACTCGGCTGGACCGCACCAAGGCAACCCGTGCTCGGCATGGTGCTTTCAGGGGAGGTGGACTTCGTCGGACCGGACGCCAGCTCGTTCGAAGTAGGTGAACGGGTATTCGGCTTCAATCAGCGGCGGTTCGGAACGTACGCACAGTTCGTGTGCTGGCCGGAGGACGGACTCCTGGCGACCCGACCGGCCAACCTCACCGACGACGAGGCCGCGGCCATTCCGTACGGCGGCCTGCTCGCGCTCTCCTTCCTGCGGAAGGCGGGCGTTCGGGCGGGACAACGGGTCCTCGTGTTCGGGGCCTCGGGTGCGGTGGGCACGTCCGCCGTGCAACTCGCACGACACCTCGGCGCCCAAGTCACGGGTGTCTGCAGTACCGCGAACCTTGACCTCGTGGCATCGCTCGGCGCGACCACGGTGATCGACTACACACGCGAGGACTTCACGGACCGGGCAACGCGATACGACCTGATCTTCGACGGCGTGGGGAAGCGGAAGAGCGCCGCTGCGCTCCGACGATGCCGGCAGGTGCTGACTCCCGGCGGAGCCTGCGTCTCGGTCGACGACGGGAGGCCGAAGCTTCGTCGCGAGGACCTGGTGCTGCTCGGCGAGCTGGCGACGAAGGGTGAGGTCAGGCCCGTGATTGACCGCACCTATGCACTGGACAACATCGTCGAGGCGCACACATACGTCGACAACGGACACAAGCGGGGCAACGTGATCGTCAGCGTGGCGTAGCGTCGCGAACGGCCTCCCCATCGAACAAGCGCGTCAACCCGACGCGTTCACCCAGGCTCGAGACTCGGCTCGAATGGTAGGTCCACCGGACCCGCGCTCCACGGGCCCTCGGCCCCACGGGTGAGCCGGAGCGGCGCACCGCCACGCCAGATGCACGAAAGCGGGAGCCGAAGCTCCGCTCTCGCGTGAGGTCACGTTGGTGGGCGATACTGGATTCGAACCAGTGACCCCGCGGATGTGAACCGCGTGCTCTAACCACTGAGCCAATCGCCCACGGAACGGTCGGGCACGAGGCCGCCGACCGGGCGGTGATCATACAACGGGTCCCCCCGGCAACCCACGCCTCGCGGGTGGGCCACCAGGTCGAGCCGTTCTGGGACGACCTCCGGTCGCAGGTATCGCGCGCGGTGGTCGGGGCCGACGACGCACTCCGACTCATCGCCGTCGCGCTCCTGGCCGACGGTCATGTCCTGCTCGAGGACGTGCCGGGCACGGGCAAGACCCTGCTCGCCCGCGCGGTCGCCCGAGCGCTCGGCCTCTCGACGGGCCGGATCCAGGGCACGCCCGACCTCCTGCCGGTCGACGTGACCGGATCGAGCCTGTACGAGGGTGGATCGCTGCGGTTCGTCGCCGGTCCGGTGTTCACGAACCTGCTCCTCGTCGACGAGATCAACCGCGCGACGCCACGAACGCAGTCGGCCCTGCTCGAGGCGATGCAGGAGCACCAGGTCTCGATCGAGGGCCAGGTGCGGCCGCTGCCCGATCCGTTCATCGTCCTGGCCACCCAGAACCCGATCGAGTACGAGGGCACCTTCGCCCTGCCGCAGGCCCAGGTGGATCGGTTCCTCGTCAGGGCGCGGATCGGCTATCCCGACGAGGCCGGGGAGCGCGCCATCGCCGGCCGCTACCAGGTCGCCGCCGAGCCACTCGACGCGATCGAGGCGATCGCCGACGCGGAACGGATCCTGGTGCTGCGCGAGCTCGTGCGTCGCGTCCACGTCTCGCCCGAGGTCGAGGGCTACGCCGTCGCCATCACGCGGGCCACCCGCGGCCATGCCGACCTGGAGCTCGGCGCCAGCCCGCGGGCGACGGTGGCGCTCTATCGGGCCGCCCAGGCCGCGGCCATGCTCGGGGGCCGGGGCTACGTCCTCCCGGACGACGTCAAGCTCATGGCCGGACCGGTGCTGGAGCACCGCCTGATCGTGGATGTCGACCGGGCCGTCCGCGGGGCGACGGCCTCGGCGGCCCTGGCCTCGATCCTCGCGACGCTGCCCGCTCCCCCACTCCCAGCCGACTGACGTGACCCCCGGGGTCCTCGCCGCGCTGGGCCTCGTCCTGGCCGGGGCGATCCTGGGCGTCCCCGTGGCCGGGGTCCTGGGCATCGTGGCGCTGACGCTCGAGTTCGTCCACTGGATCTGGGCCACCCGCGGCCTCGACGGCGTCCGCTACGCGCGCCGCCTTGCGGCGCGCCGGGTGGCGTGGGGCGAGGAGGTCCCGCTCGAGATCGACGTCTGGAACCGCAAGCGGCTGCCCCTCGCCTGGCTTCGCGCGGACGACGCGACGAGTCCCGGCCTCATCGTCCGCGACCGACCGGCCGTCGATACCGAGGCCTTCGGCCCGACCCTCCGGAACACCTGGACGCTCGCTCCGTACGAGCGCGTCGTGCGCCATCTCCGCGTGACCGCCGAGCGCCGTGGGGTCTTCACCCTCGGGCCGGTGGACGTCTCGGTCGGCGACCTGTTCGCCCGCCCCGCGGCGACGACCGAGCTGGCCCCGATCGACACGCTGCTCGTCTGGCCCCGCACGGTCCCGGCGCCACCGATGATTCGGCCGGAGCGGTGGGGCGACCTCGATCGCGCGCGACGCGGTCTCGTCGAGGATCCGTCGCGGTTCGCCGGCATCCGGCCGTACAGCCCCGGCGACCCGATCCGGCGCATCCACCCGCGGGTCAGCGAGCGGCTCGGGCGGCCGATGACGAAGCGCTTCGAGCCGTCGCGCGAGCGGGACGTCCTCATCGCCCTCGACCTCCAGACGGAGGCCGGCCGCACCTGGGAGCTGTCGTTCGACGATGCTGCCGTCGAGGAGCTGTTCGTCGTCGCCGGGTCGGTGGCGCGCTCGCTGGCGGCCCAGCATGCGTCCTTCGGCCTCACGGCCGCTGGCTACAGCGGCCTGCCGCGCCGCTTCGCCGACGTCGAGGTGGCCCAGGCCGCTGGCCAGGTCGAGCGGGTCCTGGACCTGCTGGCCCGCCTCTCGCCCACGCCGTCCGCGCCGTTCGAGACCCTGCTCGCCCGGATCGAGCGGCGCGTCTCCAACGGCACCACCGTGCTGGTGATCACGGCGCGCGGCACCGGGCCGTTCGTGCGACCGCTGCGACGCCTGCGCCGCGCGGGCTACGGCGTCTCCATCCTGGCCGCCGGCCCCGACGCGGTGGCGATTGCCGCTGCCGCCCGGGCTGCCGGCTTCACGGCCCGGGCGGCGATCCTCGACGGGCCGTGGCCGACGGCCACGAGGCTGGCGCTGGCATGAGGCGCCTGCGCTGGGTCCCGGTCGGGCTGGCCGTGGTCGCGGAGGCTGCCTGGGTCGCGGTGGTCGCCGGCTTCGCCCAGGAGCTCGTCCTGCGCGAACCGGCGATCGGCCTGGCCGGGTTCGTGGCCGCCGTGGCCGGCGGCGTCGTCGCGGCGCGGCTCGTGGGCGTCCGCCTCGCCAGGCGCTGGCCACCGCTCGCGCTCGCGCTCGCGTTCGGCGCCTCGATCGTCGGCCTGTTCGTCGACCCCGCGGCGCGGGCGGCTCTTGCCGAGGGTGGGACCGGGCCGGGAGCGGCGATCGGAGCGAACCCCGGCGGGCTGCTGATCGGCCTGGCGGTGATCCGCGGCTACAGCCACGCCGGCGTCCCGCTCGGCGAGGATCGCCTCGTCCGCCTGCTCTTCGGAGGCACGGTTGCCATCAGCCTGCTCGGCCTCGTGGGCGGGCTGATCGCCGAGCCGTATCGGTCGCGCTTCGAGGGCGACGCGATGACCGCGACCCTCGTCTTCGCCGGTTGCGCCGTGCTCGCCCTGGCCCTGACCCGCCTGACGGTGGTCGGGGCGGGCTCCGGGGCCGACTGGCCCAAGAACCCGGTGTGGGTCGGCCTCCTCGTCTCGATCGTCGCCCTCGTGCTGCTTGCCGCAGCGCCGGCGGTGGGGCTCGTGCGACCTGCGGTCGAGATCGCCTTCGCCATCCTCCTCGGGCCGCTCATCATCGCCGGGCTCCTGTTCGGCTGGACCCGCGGCAGCATCCAGGCCCTCCTCGTCGTGCTGCTGCTCGGCGCCGCCGCGGTGACCCTCCTGCCACTGCTCGGCAGCGGCGGTGGCTCGGGCAGCACGACGCCCGGCAGCGGCCTCCCGGGTGGGCCGTCGACGCCGCCGCCGCCGCCCGACCCCGCCGCCGCATCGATCGGCGTCATCCTCCTGGCCATCGTCGGCGCCATCGTCCTGCTGCTGCTGATCCGGGCCTGGATGCGCAGCGCGACCATCCGCGCGGACAGCGTCATCGAGACGCGGACGATCGATCACGGCGACGAGGAGATCCACCGACCGCGCCGGAGCTGGCGGCCCTTCCGAGCCGCGCCCTCGGATGCCGCGGCCGCCTACCGCAGCCTGCTCGCGGACCTGGCGGGCCGGCCGATCGTGGCCCGGGCGACGGGCGAGACGCCGCGGGAGCACGCCCGCCGGCTGCGTGGCGATGGCTGGGGCCGGGTCCGCCTGGAGCTCCTCGCGGCCGACTACGAGCTCGAGCGGTTCGCCGGGGTGCCCCTGACACCGGTCGAGCATCGCCGCGCGATCGATCGCTGGCGGCGCCTCAGGTCCGACCTGCGGCCGGTCGTCCCGCCATCACCGGAGGAGCTCCGGCCAGCGCGCCGTGATCGCGGCCCGGGCTCCGGCCGGGACGCCGAGGATCTTGCGTCGCGCCTTCGCGCCCGCGACGAGCTCGACCGCTGAGCGAGGAACGTCCAGCTCGCGGGCGATGAGGCGGACCAGCGCCTCGTTGGCGGCGCCGTCCACCGCCGGTGCCGCGACCCGGCACCGCAGCTCGCCGGCCACGACCCCGTCCACGCGATCCGTGCCGCCCCGGGCCACGAGGCGGATCGCCAGACGGATCCGCGGCTCGCTCAGGATGTGCCCACTCAGGACGCGCCCACTCAGGACGTCACGGCGCGAAGGATCATCCCGAGCACGAGGATCACGATGAACGGTGACCAGTCGAGCATCCCGGTGCGGGGCATCAGCCGACGCACGGGCGCGAGGATCGGCTCCGTCATCGACGTCACGAACGACGCCAGCCGGCCGCGGCCCGTGGGATCGGTCCACGACAGCAGCACCCGGGCGAGGATCAGGGCCTCGAGGGCGACGACGAGGAACCGCACGAAGTTCATGCTGAAGTCGGCGAGCACGGCGGGAGTCTAGCGAACCGCGCGCCGCTCGCCGAAGAGCGCGCGCCCGATCCGGACGATCGTCGCCCCCTCCTCGATCGCGACCGGGTAGTCGTCCGACATCCCCATCGACAGCTCCGCGCCGAGCGCCGGGTGGCCCGAGCGCAGCCGCTCGCCGAGCCCGCGCAACGCCTGGAACGTCGGACGCGCGTCCTCGGGTCGTGCGACCTGGCGGCCGACGGTCATGAGGCCCCGCACCTCGAGATTCGAGAGTGCCAGCACCTCGGCGAGCGCCGCCTCGAGGTCTGACGGCTCGAAGCCGGCCTTCGCCGGATCGGCGTCGACGTTGACCTGCAGGAGGACCGCCAGCGTCTGCCCGGGCCGGAGCTCCGCGGCCAGCCGATCCAGCCGGCGCGCGAGGTCGACCGAGTCCACGGACTCGATGACGTCGAACAGCTCGACGGCTCGACGCGCCTTGTTCGACTGGAGGGGCCCGACGAGATGCCAGCTCGCCCCGGCCACGGCCGGGATCTTGGTGGCCGCCTCCTGGACGCGGTTCTCGCCGAGGGTGGCCAGGCCGGCCTCGACGGCCGCGCGCGCCATGTCGACTGCGTGGCCCTTCGTGACGGCGACGATGCTGACGCCGCCCGAGTCCCGTCCCGCCCGTCGGGCCGCCTCGTCGATCTGTTCCAGGACCGCGCCGCGCCGCTGCGCGATTTCGAGGACCGACGGATCGTCCACTTGCCCTTACTGGCTACGGCCGCTCAGCCGCTCGCGGCGGAAGGCGCGAGCGAGGACCCGAGCGAGCGCACGTCGTCGTGCGTGACCGAGGAACCGCAGCGGAGCAACGCCCCGAGGCGGTCGGATCAGCGGCCGCGCCTGAGGAAGCTTGGGATCTCCAGGTCGTCCGCGTCGTAGGTCGGCTTCTTCACGACCGGCACCGGCTCCGCGACCGATCGCGTCGAGCCGCCGCCGAAGCCGCCCTCGGTCGACGGGCGATTCGTCGGGGCATCCGGCACGCCGGCATCGGCCAGGGCGCTGCGCTGCGTCTCGAGCTCGGCCAGGTAGTCGCGCGTGGTCCGGGACGGCGTCTCCGTCTGGGCGGCGGCGGGCGCGGAGCTGCGTCCCACCGTCCGCCGGCCATCGAAGCCGGTGGCGATGACCGTGATCGCGACCTCGTCCCCGAGGCGGTCGTTGAAGCTCGTCCCGAAGATGATGTTCGCCTCGGGATCGGCTGCCGCGCGGATCTCCTCGGCCGCCTCCGTGACCTCGAACAGCGACAGGTTCGTGGACCCGGTGACGTTGAACAGGATGCCCTGCGCGCCGGCGATGTTGACCTCGAGGAGCGGGCTCGCGATGGCCATCCGGGCCGCCTCGACCGCCCGGTTCTCGCCGGACGAGCGACCGATGCCCATGAGCGCCGAGCCGGCGTCCTTCATGATCGCCCGGACGTCCGCGAAGTCGAGGTTGATGAGGCCTGGCACCGTGATGATGTCGCTGATCCCCTGGACGCCCTGGCGGAGGACGTCGTCCACGACCCGGAATGCGTCGAGGATCGAGGTGTTCTTCTGGACGACGTCCCGGAGCCGATCGTTCGGGATCGTGATGAGCGTGTCGACCTTCGACTTGAGGGCCTCGGACGACTTCTCGGCGGTGAGGCGGCGCTTGGCGCCCTCGAAGGTGAACGGCTTGGTGACGACGCCGATCGTCAGCGCACCCATCTCCTTGGCGATCTCGGCCACGATCGGTGCTGCCCCGGAGCCCGTCCCACCACCGAGCCCCGCGGTGATGAAGACCATGTCCGAGCCCTCGAGGGCCTGGGCGATCTTCTCGGTGTCCTCTTCCGCGGCGCGCTCGCCGATCGAGGGGTCACCGCCGGCGCCGAGGCCGCGGGTGATCTTGTCGCCGATCCGGATCTTGTGGGGCGCATCGGACTGGAGAAGCGCCTGCGCATCGGTGTTGAGGGCGATGAACTCGACCCCCATCATCTCGGCCCGGATCATCCGGTTGACGGCGTTGCTGCCGCCGCCGCCGACGCCGATGACGCGGATGAGCGCGAAGTTCTCCGAATCCGACCGCAAAGCCATCGCTGCTCCTCCGGGACGGCCTCGCGGGACCGTCAATGGGGGCTGGAATTGTCGGCTCCGGGGGGTCGCTTCCTCGGCGCGATGGCTCCCCAAAGGTTGCCGCCGAGTCTAGCACCGGGCCTCGGCTCCGGTCGCCCGGAATCGCGACGGACCTTACGGAAACAGGCCCCGGATGGCGTCCCGGATCCGGCCGAAGATCCCGCCGGCGGGGGCCGACTCGAAGCGCGACGGCTGTCCCTCCTCGAGGAACGAGGCGCCCCACTGGAGCAGGCCGATCGCCGTGGAGTAGGCCGGGGTGAGGATCGAGTCGGTGAGGCCGCCCACGCCCGTCGGCGAGACGACCCGGACGGGCATCTGGAGGACCTCGCGGCCGAGCTCGGCGACGCCCGCCAGCTGGGAGCCGCCTCCGGTCAGGATCAGGCCGGCCGGCAGCATCCCGCCGCCGGCGCTGCGCATCTCGCCGGCCAGCAGCTCGAACGTCTCGCGCATCCGGGACTCGATGATCTGGCACAGCTCGAGCCGGCTGACGGTTCGCCCCGCGTCCTCCCCGAGGACGGATACCGCGATCGTCTCCTCCGGGTCGAGCCCGGTGAGGTCGCACGTGCCGTACTGGATCTTCAGCTCCTCGGCGACCGGCAGCGAGGTCTTCATCCCGATGGCGACGTCGTTGGTGACGTTGGTGCCACCGACCGGCACGACCCGGGTGTGGTATGGCGAGCCCTCGTTGAACATCGCCAGGTCGATGGTGCCCGCCCCGAGATCGGCGACCGCGACGCCGAGCTCGCGCTCGGTGTCGTTGGCGACCGCCTCGGCCGAGGCCAGGGCGTTGACGACCGGCTCGTCGACCTTGACGCCGGCCTGGGCGACGCACTTCATGAGGTTCTGGAAGGCCGTCGCCGGCGCGGTGACGATGTGGGTCTCGACCTCGAGGCGCAGGGCGCTCATCCCGAGCGGGTCCTTGACGCCCTCCTGGCCGTCGACGATGAAGCCCCGTCGCTCGACGTGGAGCACCTCGCGGCTCGACGGGATCGGCACGGTCCGGGCCTGCTCGATCGCCCGCCGGATGTCGTCGCGGGCGACCTCGCGGGTGTGCGATGCGACCGCGACCTGGCCGGTCGAGTTGAAGCTCTCGATCTGCGCCCCGCCGACGCCGACGAACGCTTCCGCGATCTGCCAGCCGGACAGGCGCTCGGCCCGCTCCACCGCGTCGCGGATCGACCGGACGGTCTGGTCGATGTTGACGACCGCCCCCTTCTTGAGGCCCGACGACGGCACGGTGCCGTGGCCGATGACCGTGAGCCGGCCATCGCGGCCGAACTCGGCGATGAGGGCGCAGACCTTGCTGGTGCCGATGTCGAGGGCGACGAGCGTGCCTTGGGCCACGGCGAACCTCTAGATGTAGTGCCGGCGGATCAGCGCCACGTTGTTGAAGATCCGGAAGCCGAAATTGATGAGGGCGACGAGGTACAGGTCCAGGCTGAGCCGGTCGCCGATGAACGTGAGGATCACGGCGACGATCGCGTTGGTGACGAAGCCCGAGATGAAGATCCGGTTGTCGTAGACCCCGTCGAGCTCGGCCCGGACCGCACCGAGGACGGAGTCGAGGGCGGCGAGGATGGCGACGGCCGAGTAGCGGCTGAGCTCGAAGCTGACGTTGACGTTGAGAACGAGCCCGAGCAGCACACCCACCAGCAGGCCTGCCAGGGGGAGGATCACCGAACCGAGCCCGTCCTCTCTGCGGTGCGTTCCGGCAAAGGCTACCTGACCCGACGAAGGCCGGCCAATCGGATCCGCCATCCCCTCGGCCATCGTCAGCGGCCCGACGGCAGCGGCACGACCGTGCCGTGGGTCTCGTCGGCGAGGGTGATGCGCAGGTACCGGGTCTCCTGGCCGAACAGGATGCTGCGCAGCAGCCGGACCTGGCCAGGGATGAGCTCCGGCGATCGCAGGACGGGACTGTACGGACCGAACACGGCGGTCCACGAGGCCGGGGTCGTCGTGACCACGAACCCGTCGGCGTCGGAGATGCGGATCACGAGCCCGTCGGCGCCAGTCCCCACGTCGTCCGGCTTGAGCGATGCCAGGCGGGTCGCGGCATCGAGGTCGGTCGGGTCGACGCGTGTCCCGATCCCGAGGATGACCTTCGACGCAGCCCGGCCGTCGAGGATCGTGGGCAGGGTCGCCGCGCTGCCACCGGCCTTCGAGGCCAGGGCGAACAGCATGCCCTCGCGATCCACGAGGAACGTCACGTCGCCGACGCGCCAGGCAAGGATCGGCTGGCGCTCCGTGACCGTCACCGAGAGCGTGTCCGGCAGGCGGACCTCGACCCGCGCGTCCGCGACGGACGGGATCTCCCCGAGGCGCTCGGCCAGGTCGTCCGTCGGCAGCAGGAAGGCGTTGATCCCGGGGTCGACCCCGAGCCGTTGGAGGAGGTCGTCGTGGTCGGTCCACGACAGCGGCGAGACCTCGATCCGGGTGATCGCGAGCGCCGGCACCGTCGTGAGGCCGTACAGGGCCAGGACGCAGGCGACGATCGCGAGCAGGGCCGCGGCGCGCGCCGGCGATGGGCCGAACCGCCAGCGGGCCGCGCCGCCGTTGCCGGATCGGCGCGAGCGGACCGCCGCGGCGGTGCGGGCCCGGCCGCTCATCGCGGGAGGTCGACAGGGCGCAGGTGGCCCGCGGCCCGGGCCGCGTGACGCTCCGCCCCGAGCTCGATCACCCGCAGGCAGACCGCCGTGAAGTCGAGGCCGGCCTCGGCCGGCAGCGTCGGGAACAGGCTGATCGGGGTGAAGCCCGGGATCGTGTTGATCTCGGACAGGTAGATCTCGCCTTCGCGGACGAGGAAGTCCACCCGGGCGAAGCCCTCGCCACCGATGGCCCGATACGCGTCGCGGGCGAGCTTCCGGATCGTCTCCCGCTGGCCTGGCTCGAGCTCGGCGTGGGTCGTCGTCTCGGACAGGCCCGGGGTGTACTTGGCGTCGTAGTCGTAGAACTCGTGGCCGGCCACGATCTCGCCCGGCCCGTACACGCCCAGCGGCGGCTCGTTGCCGATGATCGAGACCTCGAGGTCGCGGGCGCCGCCGAGGTAGCGCTCGGCCAGGGCCAGGGTGTCGTAGCGGAACGCGAGCTGGAGCGCCGCGGCTCGCTCCTCCGGACGGTGGGCCAGCGTCATTCCGACCGACGACCCGAGGCGGGCGGGCTTGACCATCAGGCGCGGCTCGCCTGTCCCGGCGGCAAACGCCTCGAGCTCGCCGAGGACCGCCTCCCGGTTCGATCGCCAGGCCGCGGCCCGGACCTCGCGCCACTCGACGACCGGCAGGCCGAGACCGCGCCACAGCCGCTTCTGGAGGGCCTTGTCCATCCCGATCGCGGAGGCCATGACGCCGGGGCCGGTGTACGCGAGCCCGGCCGCCTCGAGCAGGGCCTGGACCGTGCCGTCCTCGCCGAACGGCCCGTGGAGCGCGATGAACACGACCGGTGCGGGGTCCTCGGCGGCGAGCCGATCGATGGCCTCGCCCACGGCGTGCGGCCCGTCGGCGCCGAGCCCGGCCGGATCGTCGTAGTCGCGCTGCGGCCGACCTCCTCGCTCGTGATCGGGCGGCAGCCACCACCACCGGCCGTCCAGGTCGATGACGACCTGCCGGACCATCCGGCCGGCGCCGCGGAGGGCGTCGGCGACGGCGGTCCCGGAGACGATCGAGACGTCGTGCTCGGCCGATGGGCCACCGAGCAGGACCGTGACCGGGCGGCGGGCGGCGGGATCCGTCATCGCTGCCCTCCTCCGGCGTCGCGGCCGCCATCCGGCTCGTCCGGCCACGGCCAGCCCGACCAGTCGCCGACGAACTCCACCTCGGGCCGCAGGTCGGTCCCGGTCCGAGCCAGGATCGTCGCATGGATGTGGTCCACCAGACGACGGACGTCGGTCGCCGTTGCGCCGCGCTCGGTGACGATGAAGTTGGCGTGCTTCTCGGAGACCTGCGCGCCGCCGATCCGGAAGCGCTTGAGGCCCGCCTCGTCGATCAGCTGGCCGGCCGACGGTCCGTCGTCGGGATTGCGGAAGGTGCTGCCGGCCGATGGCAGCCCGAGGGGCTGATGAGCCTGCCGCCAGCGTCTGATGTCGTCGAGCCGAGCCTTGATCTCGCCGGCGTCGGCCGGAGCGAGGTGGAACGTCGCCGCGACGACGATCTCGGCCGGGCCGCCCGGGGCGACGTCCTTGAAGCGGCTGTCGCGGTAGCCGAGCCCCAGGTCGTCCGCGGCGAGCCGCGCCTCTGTGCCATCCGCCAGCAGCACGTCGGCCGACTCGATGACCGCGCGGAAGCCCGCGCCATCGGGACGCCGGCCTCCGCCCGGTAGCGCTCGCCCTCGAGCCAGGTTCCCTCGGCCCGCACGTGGACGACCACGCCCCGGACGCCATGCTCCGAGATGATCACGTTGCTGCCGCGACCGAGCACGAACAGCGGCAGGTCACGCGACCGGGCGAACCGGACGAGGGCCCGCAGCTCGAACGCGTTGTGTGCCGTGACGAGGAGGTCGGCCCGGCCCCCCACCCGCATCGTCGTGAAGCGTGCGAGCGGCGCATCGCGCTCGGCCTTGACGCCGACCCGCCGCGCGATGTCGGCGCCCAGCGCGGTCAGCTCGGCGGCCGTCAGCTGCCCGGCGGTCATGCGGCCAGGCCCCTGGATCGACGCTCGATCGCGGCGGCCGGCGGCAGCGGCTCGCGCCGGGCGATTGCCAGCAGGAGGTCGGCCACCGCCTCGGCGGCTCCCGGGCGGCCGTGCTCGCGCGACGCCGCCCCCATCGACTCGACCCGCGCCGGGTCGTCCAGGATCCGGACACCGGCCAGCAGCGCCGGACCGTCGAACCGCTCGTCCTCGATGAGCTCGGCGGCACCGGCCGCGGCGAGCGCCGCCGCGTTCGCGCGCTGGTGGCCGCCGGCATGGGGATACGGCACGACGATCATCGGCAGCCCGAGCGCCGTGACCTCTGCGAGCGTCGACGCGCCGGCCCGCCCGACGACGAGGTCCGCCGCGGCGAGCGCCTCGGTCATCGCCTCGCGGAGGAACGGCTCCGGCCGGTAGCGGACGCGCGCCTCGGGCGGAAGCCGCTCGCGCGCCGCGAGCGCGGCGGCATAGCCGTCGTTGCCGGTCACGTGGATGACCCAGCGACCTTCGACGAGCGCCGGGAGCGCCGCCTCGACGGCGTCGTTGAACGTTCGAACGGCCTGCGAGCCGCCGAAGACGAGGACGACCCTGGCGTCATCGGGGATGCCGAGGCTCGCGCGCGCGGCGTGCCGGTCGACCGCACCGACGTCGCGGATCGGCGTGCCCGTCTCGAAGCACGGCACCCGCCGGGGCAGGTGCCGGCACGTCTCGGCCTCGCTCACCGCGGTCGCCGCCACGAGGCCGGCGATCGCGCGCGACGATCGGCCCGGCCGGAGGTTGCCCTCCCACAGCAGCACCGGGATGCCGAGGAGGCGGGCTGCCACGACGACCGGGATCGCCACGTAGCCGCCGGTCGTGAAGATCGCTGCCGGCCGGCGACGGCCCACGATCCAGAGCGCCTCCGGCACGGAGGCCGCGAGCCGGATCGGGTCGAGGACGAGGTGGACGTTGGCCTCGACGCTCCGGAGCGAGCGCAGCGCCAGGCGTCGCAGCGGGATCCCCGCCTCGCGGACGATCGACGCCTCGAGGCCGCGGTGCCCGCCGACCCAGGCGAGGTCAGCGCCGGCGGCGCGACGCCGGAGCGCGTCCGCCACCGCGAGGGCCGGGTAGATGTGGCCACCCGTTCCCCCGCCGGCGATCAGCAGGCGCATCGAACCTCCGCGCTATGGGCTGGCCGATCGGGATCGGCGCCGGGGTCGCCTCGTCGGTCTCGCGCGAGATCGAGAGCAGGACGCCGATGGCGGCGAAGCTGACGACGAGCGAGGTGCCCCCGGCACTGACGAACGGCAGCGTGATCCCCGTGACGGGCAGCAGCGCCACGACGACGCCGATGTTGATGAACGCCTGGAAGCACAGCCAGATCGTGATCCCGGCGGCAAGCAGCGCGCCGAACGTGTCCGGGGCGCGGCGCGCCGTCCGGATGCCGGCGTAGCCGAGGATGAGGAACAGGGCGATGACGATCGCGGCGCCGACGAACCCGAACTCCTCGCCGATGATCGCGAAGATGAAGTCGTTCCAGGCGTTCGGCAGGTAGAGCCCGCCGGCGAGCTTGCTCTCGCCGAGGCCGCTCCCGAAGATCCCGCCGAGGCCGAGCGCCAGCAGGCCCTGGATCGTGTGAAAGCCTGCCCCGAGCGGGTCCGCCCACGGGTCGAGGAACGTCCTGATCCGCTCCGCCTGGTAGCCACGCAGGCCGAGCAGCAGGATGCCGGCGACGCCGCCGGCCGCGAGCACGCCGAACTGCCAGAGCCTGGCCCCGGCGACGAAGAACAGCCCGAACGCGGTGATCCCGACGACGGCGGTCGTGCCGAGGTCGGGCTCCAGGAAGACGAGGCCGATGACCGGCAGCGCGATCATCAGGAAGGGCACGGTGCCGGATCGCACGCCCTTGATGAGCGGGCCGCGGTTCGCGAGCCAGTGGGCGAGGTAGACGATCAGCGCGAGCTTCGCGACCTCGGCTGGATGGATCGCCGGCAGCGGGCCGACCACGAGCCAGCGGGCCGACCCGCCGACGACGCGGTTGAGGGTCGGGATGAACACCATGATGAGGAGCGCGATCCCGACGAGGTACCCGGGCAGCGACACGAGCCGGAGCATCCGGTAGTCGACCCGCATCGTCACGACCATGACGATGAGCCCGAGCGCGCCCCACAGGATCTGCGGACCCACGATCGCGAACGTGTCGTCGCGCTGGATGTAGGCCTTGACCGCCGAGGACGAGTAGACCATCAGGATCCCGATCGCCGTGAGGGCGACGACGGCGATGAGGATCGCGTAGTCCGGCTGGTGGCGGATGCGCTGGAGGACGTCCCGGGTCTCGGGCGCGGCGGGCCGGGCCAGCGCGGCGGCGCGCGCCTCTGCGGCGGCGCTGGTCGCCGTCGGCGCGGTGTCGGAGCGGCCCGCCACCGGGCGGCGGTGCTCGCCCCCGTGCGTCGCCTTGCCGCCTCGCCCACCGGAGGCGGCCTTCGAGCCCGCCTTCACGCCGGCCTTCGAGCCGGCGCTCCCGGATCGCCGTCCGAGCGGTCCCCAGGGCAGCCGCGCAAGGTCCATCAGCGAGCGCCCTCGTCGCCGGTGGCCCGCCCGGCCAGCGCCCGGACGGCCGCCTTGAAGGCGCGGCCGCGGGCCTCGTAGTCGGCGAACATGTCGAAGCTGGCGGCGGCGGGGCTCAGGAGCACGACCGGTTCGGCGGCCGAGGTCCGCGCCTCAGCCGCGATCGCCGTGGCGCGCGTGACCGCATCCTCCAGGGTCGAGGCCCGCTCCGTCCGCGCCAGGCCGGCAGCCCGGAACAGGCGCTCCAGCGCCGGACCGCTCTCGCCGATGAGGATCGCAGCCGCGGCTCGCTCGGCGACCACGTCGGCCAGGCCTGCCAGGTCCACGCCCTTGTCGCGCCCGCCGGCGATGAGGACGATCGGCCCGTCGAAGGCGCGCAGCGCGGCGATGACGGCATCGGGCTGCGTGCCCTGCGAGTCGTTGACGTAGCGAACGCCGTCGACGACGGCGACGGTCTCGAGGCGGTGCTCGACGCCCCGGAAGCGGGCGGCGGCGGCCCGGATGGCATCCGGCGCGACGCCGAACAGCAGCGCCGTCGCGACGGCGGCCATCGCGTTGCTGACGTTGTGGCGGCCCGGGATCGGCAGCTCGTCGATCGGCAGGATGCGCCCGCCCGGACCCACCGCCGCGGCGCCACCGCCCACCAGCGGGAGTCGCTCGACGCCGGCCGCGACGATCCAGCCATCGACGACGCCGACCCCGCCGAGCATCGGCCGGGCGAGGCGGTACATGACGGTCGGCGCGGTGCCGAGGCCGGCGTAGGCGGTGACGACCGGGTCGTCGGCATTGAGGACGAGCGCTCCATCGCCGTCGACCAGCTCCGCGAGGCGGCGCTTGACCCGGCGGTAGGCCTCGAGCGAGCCGTGGCGGTCGAGGTGGTCGGCCGTGACGTTCGTGTAGACCGCGACGGTCGTGCCCCGCGACAGCGTCGGCAGCTGGAGCTCCGACAGCTCGAACACGACCCGATCATCCGGCCGGAGGTCGGACAGCCGCTCCACGATCGGCGTGCCCATGTTCCCGCCCAGGATCGCCCGGTGGCCTGGATCGGCGGCCAGCAGGGCGTGGGTCAGGGCGGACGTCGTCGTCTTGCCCTTCGTGCCGGTGATGCCGACGGTCGGGGCCGGGCAGAGCCGCAGGAAGAGGTCCGGCTCCCAGACCACCGAGGGGGCGCTCGGGTCACCCTCGCGCCCGCGCCGGACGAGGTCGCCGAGGGCCGCGCGGAGACGAGGCTCGGTCGTCGGGAAGTCGGGGTTGATCGACGGCGAGGAGGTCACCAGGGCCGCCTCCCGCCATGCCTCGGTCGGGTCGACGTCCGGCCCCAGCAGCAGCCGCACCGGCCGACCCTCGAGCGCTGCGATGGCGCCGGCCAGCTCCACGGCCGGGCGCTGGTCGTAGATCGTGACGACGGCTCCGGCATCGGCCAGGAAGCGGGCGAGCGCGATCCCGCTGCGGGCGAAGCCCAGGACCGCGACGGGCCGACCGCGCAGGGCCCCGTCCTTGATCGCGGCCAGCGTCAGGTCGTCGACCGCGATCGGCCGGACCCTTGGCTCGGTCATCGTGGTCACCGTCACACGAGCCGGTCGATCGACGCCAGGAACAGCGTCACACCGATCAGCCCGGCGATGATCCCCACGATCCAGAACCGCAGGGTGATCTTCTCCTCGTCCCAGCCCAGCAGCTCGTAGTGGTGATGGAGCGGGCTCATCCGGAAGATCCGCTTGCCGTGGGTCAGCTTGAAGTAGCCGACCTGCAGGACCACCGAGCCCGTCTCGATGACGAAGACCAGGCCGATGATCGGCAGGACCAGGATCTGGCCCGTGATGAGGGCCGTGACGGCCAGCGTCGCGCCGAGGGCGAGCGAGCCGGAGTCGCCCATGATGACCTGGGCCGGGTGGACGTTGAACCACAGGAAGCCGAGCAGCGCCCCGACGATGAGGGCGCACAGCGTCGCGAGGTTCGGCTGGGTGGGCTCGTTGAGGAGCGAGACCAGGAGGTAGGCAACGAACGCGAAGACGAGCGTCCCGCCGGAGAGCCCGTCGAGGCCGTCGGTGATGTTGACCCCGTTGGCGGCCGAGATGATCGCGAAGGCCGCGAAGGCGATGTACAGCCACGGGTCGACGTGGACCGGCCCGACGAACGGCACCGCGATCGTCTCGATGGCGTAGGTCTGCTGGATCTGGTACGCCGCGACCGCGGACACGACGACCAGCCACAGCATCTTCTGGCGGGCGTGGATCCCCTCGCCGGTCCGGGCGTTGAGGTAGTCGTCGACCGCCCCGAGGACCCCGACGAGGAGCAGCGTCGCGAGCGGCGCGATGGCGCCCGCGACGGGCGCGCCGCGGAGCGCGAAGAAGAGCGCCAGGACCACGGCGATGAGCAGCAGCCCGCCCATCGTCGGTACGCCTTCCTTGACGAGATGCGTCTCCGGCCCCTCGGCCCGGATCTTCTTGCCCATGCCGGCGAAGCGCAGGAACCGGATGTAGGCCGGCATGAGGATGACGACGACGGCGAAGGCGAGCAGCAGCGCCTGGATGAGCTCGACGCTCATCGGGCGACCTCGCCCGAGCGGGCCAGGAGGCCCTCGACCAGGCGATCGAGCTCCACGCCCCGGGACGCCTTCACGAGGATGACGTCGCCCGGCTGGAGCCGCTTCACGAGGAGGTCGAGCGCCGCGTCGCGATCGCGGACCTCGACGACGCGCGATGGGTCCAGGCCGGCCTCGCGGGCGCCGGCCGCGATGCCCCTGGCGCCGGCGCCGACGGTGACGAGGAGGTCGACGGTCGCCGCCGCGGCCGTCCCGGCGTCGCGGTGGCCGGCTGCCGATCCGCGGCCGAGCTCGAGCATCTCGCCGAGGACGGCGACGCGCCGGCCGGGCAGTCCGGCGAGGAGGTCGAGCGCGGCGATCACCGAGGGTGGCGAGGCGTTGTACGCGTCGTCGATGAGGGTCACCCCGCCGACCCGGTGGACCTCCGCCCGATGGGGCGCGCTCCAGCCGGCGGCGAGCGCGCGGACGATGTCCGCGCCGGGAATCCCGGCGGCGTGACCGACGGCCGCGCCGGCGAGGGCGTTGTGGACCGACAGCCGGCCCAGGCTCGGGATCGACGCCGGCAGCCGGACCGGGCGGCCGCCACCGGAGGCCGGGAGGCGCAGCGTGAACCGCATCCCGGCGAACCCTGCCGAGGCGACCTCGTCGGCGGTCACGTCGGCGTCGGGCGAGAAGCCGTAGCCGAGCACCCGGGCCGCGGTCCTGTCGGCCATTCGCCGAACCCGCCGGTCGTCCTGGTTGAGGACAGCCACGCCGTCCGAGGGCAGGGCCTCCACGAGCTCGGCCTTGGCCGCCTCGATGGCGGCGAGACTGCCCAGCCGGCTCAGGTGGACGCCCGCGACGGCCGTCACCACCCCGATCCGGGGGCGGGCGATGCGGGCCAGATCGGAGATCTCCCCGCCGGCGTACATCCCCATCTCGAGGACGGCCGCGCGGTGCTCCGGCCCGAGCCGCAGCAGCGTCAGGGGCAGGCCGATCTCGTTGTTCTGGTTGCCCTCGCTGCGGAGGGTCGGCATGGCCGCCTCCAGGACGGTGACGATCGCCTCCTTCGTCGAGGTCTTGGCGATGCTCCCGGTGATGCCGACGACGAGCGGGTCGAAGCGGCTGCGCCAGCCCGTGGCGATCGCGCCGAGCGCGACGAGGACGTCCGGCACCTGGACGACCGTGACGTCGCCGAGCCGCTCGAGCTCCTCGGGGACGGGCGGCCGGGCCACCACGAGGGCTGCGGCGCCATGCGCGACGGCCTGGCCGAGGAACCGGTGACCGTCGGTCCGCTCGCCGGCGAGCGCTGCAAAGAGCTCGCCCGATTGGACCAGCCGCGAATCCACGGCGCCACCGCGGACGACCCGATCCGAGCGACGGAGGAGCCGGCCGCGGGTCAGGCGAATGAGGTCGTCGGCGGTCAGCCCGGCGACCGCGCCGGGGGTCGCAACCCGGCCTGCGGACGGCGACGGCCGGTCGGGACTCACGGCCCGAAGTGTCGCACAGGGCCGAGGGGCCGCTGCGTCACGGACCGGCACGCCGGCCGCGGTCATCCGCCCAGCCTGGCGGTCGGGACGTCCTGGCTGGTGAGCTGCGGCGGGAGCCCGGGCGTGTTCTCGGCGTCGGTGGCGATCCGGCGGAACAGCTCGGTCGACTTCTCCGCCAGGATCAGCTGCCCGGGCCCGGTGATCGCCGGCCGGGCGCCGCCGAGCTTCACGGCGATGACGAAGTCCGGGTGGCCGGGCTGGCGGCCGACGAACCCGATGAACGAGAAGTTGAGCTTGTTCGTGAGCCAGCGGTGGGCCTTCGCGTCCCAGATCTGGGCGGTGCCCGTCTTGCCACCGAGCCAGTAGCCCGGCATCCGGACGTCGTCCCGGTACCAGTTCGTCGAGAGGACGTGGTTCATCAGGCCTTCGAGCATCGGCGTCAGGGCCTGGTCCATGATCTGGCCCCTCGCCGGCGCCTCGATCGCCTTGCCGTCGATCGCGTCCACGACGTGCGGCTGGACGAGGATCCCGCCGTTGATCATGGCCGCGTAGGCCGTCACCAGCTGCATCGGCGTCACCGCGACGCCCTGGCCGAACGATCCGTTCGCGAGGTCGATCTGGGTCCAGTCGCTGATGGCCGGGTCGTTGACGAGCCCGCCCACCTCGCCGGAGACGTCGATGCCCGTCTTCGCCCCGAAGCCGAACCGCGTCCAGACCTCGTGCAGGATGCTCGCCGAGTCCTGGAGGGTCGGGCCCAGCTTCAGCGCCACGCGGGCGGCGACGACGTTGCGCGAGAACGCGATCGCGTCCTCGAGCTTGAGCTTGCCCATCGCCTTGCCGTCGGCGTCCTGGATCCGGGCGGTGCCGTGGTCGAGCATCATCGAGCCGGTGTCGCGGAACACGGTGCTGAGCGTCGCCGTGCCCGTCTCGAGCGCCGCGATCGTCGTGAACAGCTTGAACACCGAGCCGGGCTCGTAGACCTCGGCGATCGTCGGGTCGAGGAACTGCGACGCGTCGATGCCGGCAGTCGCCCTGAAGTCGTTGGCGTCGTAGCTCGGGTAGCTGGCATCGGCCAGGAGCGCGCCGCTGTAGGGATCCATGACGACCACCGAGACGCTGTCGGCGCGGTCGGCGATCTGGGCCGCCATGACCTCCTGCTCGATCGCCAGCTGGAGGCGGGCGTCGAGGGTCAGCCGGAGGTCCGTGCCCGCCACGCCGGGCGAGACGATCCGCTCGGTATCCGCGAGGGGCTGGCCGTTGGCGTCCTTGTCGGATTCGACGACGCTGGGGGTTCCGGCGAGGATCTCCTGGTAGCGCTGTTCGACGCCGTACTGGCCCGCGCCCGCATCGTTGACGAAGCCGAGGAGATGGGCAGCGAGGGACGAGCCCGGCGCGCCGCCCGGCTGGTAGGCCCGGGTGAAGGTCGTCTCGAACGAGATCCCGGGCAGGCCGGCGGCGTCGGTGGCGCTCCGGATCGCCTCGGCCGTCGCGGGGCTGAGGTCCTGCGCCAGCACGACGTAGGGCCGGCCCGATGCCAGCTTCTCCTGGAGCGCGGCCACGTCATCGGGGGTCAGGCCGAGGCTCCCCGTGAGGAGGTCGACGAGGGCCTGCTGCTGACCTGCGTCGAGCTGTTGGGCGGACCCGATGAGCCGCTCCCTGGCGATCGTGCCGGCGAGCAGGACGGTCCCGCTCCGGTCGTAGATGTCACCGCGCTTGCTGGGGAGCGTGGAGCGCAGGTAGATCTGGCGATGGGCTGCGTCGACGAGCGTGTCGCGCTGCGAGACCTGCCAGTAGCCGAGCCGCACGACGAGGGCGCTGCCGAGCAGCGCGAACACGAGCGCGATGAACAGCAGGCGGCGCCCGGAGTCGGTCCGACCCAGCATCGATCCGCGCCTCGTCAGCGAGCCGGGACGACGATGGGTGCGCCGAGCTGGCCGAGGCCGGCATCGAGGGCCTGCTGGCGGATCGCCGGCTCGGCCGACAGGCGGTCGAGGTCGGTGCGGAGGTCGATCGTCAGCGCCTCGAGCCGGTCACGCTCGGAGACGAGCCGGACGATGTCGTAGTTCGTCGCCGAGAGCCGGACGCTCTGGGTCAGGAACAGGAAGGCGCCGCTGAAGACGATGACGATCGCCGCGAGCACCATCCCGACGCGGGGGGTCGCCGGCCGGAACGCGCCGACGCGGGCGCGCGACCGGGCGGCCCGCTGGCCATGGCTCGGGCGCGGGATCGCCGGCGCGCCGAGGCCTGGCAGGCTCACCGGCCGGCCGATGGGCCGGAGGATCCCCGGAAGGGCGAAGCCCGATCGCGGTCGGGCGCCCTGGTAGACGGCCATCAGTCGAAGCCGAATCGGACGCGAACGCTCCGCGGGTCGACGAAGGCGAGCGGGTCGATCTCGAAGGCATCGAGCTGGCCGGCCCAGTCGAGATCGAGGCGGCCGCGTTCGGTGCGCCGGTCAGTGCGCTCGTGGAGCTCATGCTGCCGGCGCCCGTAGACGCGGCGGCGGGTGGACTGGTGGCGCTTGCTCACGTGGGACTCCTCCTCCCTCGGTGGGCTGACGACGACGGGGCGCGGTGGCTGGGCAGCTAGGCGACGAGCCGTTCGGCGGCACGGAGCCGAGCGCTCCGGGCCCGCGGGTTGGCGGCGACCTCGGCCTCCTCCGGCACGAGGCCCTTCGGCGTGACGAGCCGGAGCCGCGGCTGGCGGCCGCAGACGCACACCGGCGCCTCCGGCGGACAGGTGCAGCCGCGGCGCTCCGCCTGGAAGAAGCGCTTGACGATCCGGTCCTCCAGCGAGTGGTAGCTGAGGACGACCAGGCGGCCACCCGGCCGCAGCAGGTCGAGCGCCGCCGCGAGGCCTTCCTGGAGCGCCTCGAGCTCCTCGTTGACGGCCACTCGGAGGGCCTGGAAGACGCGCGTCGCGGGATGGACCCTGCGCCGGCCGGGCGCGCGACCCGGGGTCACCCGCTCCACGAGGGCCGCGAGATCCGCCGCCGTCTCGACCGGGGCCGTTCGACGGGCCTCGACGACGGCCCGGGCGATCCGGCCCGCGAACGGCTCCTCGCCGTACCGTCGGAGCAGCGCCGTCAGCTCGCCCGCGTCGAGGGTGGCCAGGAGCTCGGCTGCGGGGATGCCGCGGCTGGTGTCGAAGCGCATGTCGAGCCGGCCGGTCGTCCGGAAGCTGAAGCCGCGCTCCGCGTCCGCGAGCTGGTCGCTCGACAGCCCGAGGTCGAAGAGGCAGCCGTCGATTGCCCCGAAACCCTCCCCCGGGGCGACGTCGGCCAGCTGCCGGAAGTTCGCCTGGCGGAGCCGGAGCCGGTCGCCATAGCGCCCCGCGAGCCGCTCGCGAACCCTGGCGATGGCCGCCCCGTCGGCGTCGAGACCGAGGAGGCGGCCATCAGGATCGGACGCCGCGAGAATCCGCTCGGCGTGTCCGCCGCCGCCGACCGTCGCGTCGATGTGGAGGCTGCCTGGCCGCGCGGCGAGCATGGCGACGACCTCGTCCGGCATCACCGGCACGTGCTGGCTGGGGGCGAGCGCCGGCTCGGTGGGGGCCATCGCGTCAGATCCCGAGGCCGGCGATCGCATCGGCGAACGCCTGCGGATCGGCCATCGGCCGGCGG
This sequence comes from Chloroflexota bacterium, assembly GCA_016200665.1. Taxonomy (GTDB): domain Bacteria; phylum Chloroflexota; class Limnocylindria; order Limnocylindrales; family CSP1-4; genus UBA5189. Next base: position 31,439 of record JACQEG010000079.1, read on the forward strand.
TACTCGGCCCAGCGATCGGGCGCCCAGATCTCGGCGTGGTCGCGGACCCCGACGATCACCGCCTCGGCGGCGAGCCCCGCCTCGTCGCGGAGATACGCCGGCAGGAGGATCCGGCCCTGGCGATCGAGCTCCGCCTCGAGCGCGCCACCGAAGATCTGGCGCTGGAACAGGCGGGCCCGTGCGTCGGTGATCGCCAGCCCGGAGACGGTGGTGTCGAGGCGATCCCAGCCGGCCTTCGTGTGGATGGCCAGGCAGCCGTCGATCCAGCGGGAGACGAATGCACCGCTCTCGAGCTGGGCCCGGAACCGGGCGGGAATGGCGAGGCGGCCCTTGTCGTCCACCGTGTGCCGGTACTCGCCGGTGAACACTCGACGGTCCTACCCACGCTTGCTCGGATTCGACGAGCCCGCGGGGACCGCGGGCTCGTCATCGGTGGTCGCAGGGGCCGGAGTGCCCGTCCGGCCGCTGCTGGTGTTGCGGGTGGAGCTGGGAGCTCTGACGGTTCCCCACTATTCCCCACTTCGCGCCACTTGCGGGCATTCTAGCGCGCGCGAATCCACCGTCAATGGGTGAAATGCAAACGTCATCGCAAGCGGCGGCGATCGGTCGTGGGCGAGGCGCCGAGGGTCAGCCCTGGTAGAGCGGCAGCCGCAGCACCTGGCCGCTGACGATGACCGCGGGGTCGAGCGACGGATTCAACGCCAGGATCCCGGCCGTGGTGATGCCGTAGCGGCCGGCGATCGTCGACAGCGTGTCGCCCGAGCGGACCGTGTAGAGGTGGCAGGCCGCCCCGTCGGGGCACGGCGCGAGTCGCGCCATCGGGTCGCGGCCGAGGTACAGCGTCTGGCCGATCGTGATGACCGACTCGTTCGTGACCTCCGGGTTCAGGGCCCGGGTGATCCAGAGCAGCAGCCCGAAGCGATCCGAGACGGCGGTGAACGAGTCACCCCGCCGGACGGTGTACAGGTAGCAGCCGGGGTGATCGGGGCACGGCGGCAGGGCCAGGAGCGGATCGGGTGGCCCGCTCGGCGAGGCCGTCGCCGCCGGGGTGGCGCTCGCCGTCGGGGCCGCCGATGGCGCCGCGGACGCGACGGGCGTCGGGCTCGGAGTCTCCGCCGGTGACATCGACGGCATGACCGTGGGCTGGGGGGTCCAGGACGGGGACCCGACCGCGAGCGCCGGTGTCGCCGTCGCGGCCACGGGCAGCTGAAGCCCGCCTCGGACGCCCACGAAGGCGACCGAGACGAGGAACGACAGGGCCGCGAACGCCGCGGCAGCCGTGACCGCGGGCGTCAGCACCCGGCGTCCACGCGCAGCCGTCGGGCCGGTCAACGGTCCTCCTTCTCCCTCACCGGAGCGTGACTCTAGTACCTTTTCCGCCTAGTCGGGCCCTCGACACCGGTGCTAGGCTGCCGCCCGTCCGCAACGTCCGTGTGGCGGAGATCGTCGGAGCGAGGCGCCCAGTCCAGCGATGGCCATGCCGCTCAGCATCGAGTCCGTCGTCACCCCCGATCCGCTGCGCCTTGCCCCGCACCGGATCAAGCGCTGCACCTTCCGCCGGATGATCAAGGTGGATGCGCGCGGCGAGCGGGTCTACGACGTCGAATGCCTGTACCCGGACCGCAGGGTTGCCCTGCCGCTCGGGGACCTCGAGAGCGCGACGCCGATCTGCAACGCCTGCACGGCGCTCCACATCTTCCGGCCCGACGAGGACTGAGGTCGGCCGATCGGCCCGGCCGCGTCATGGGCCCGGACCGCGCGAGGGTGGCCGTCGCGCTCGAGTGATGTGTCAGCGAGCCGGCCTGTAAGCCGAGTTCTGTGCCGTCCGGACGAGCCGGGCGGCGATGGCCATCCATCTCAGGCCGCCGGTTGCCCGACGGCTCATGCGGCCGACCCGAGGGCTGGGCAGCGCGCCTGACACCCGGCGAACCGGGATACGCCCTCCTATTTGGCCTTGCTCCAGGTAGAGCTTGCCGCGTTTCACTCCGTCGCCGGGCCGAGGCCCCGCGGCGGCATCGTCACTGTGGCGCTGGTCCTCGCCTCGCGGCGGACGGGGGTTACCCGCTACCTTGCGCTGTGGAGCTCGGACTTTCCTCACGCCGCCGGGCTTGCGTCCGGCGTCGCGCAGCCATCCGGCCGTCTCGCTGACCGGCCCAGTCTACCCCCGGACCTGGCCGGGCCGGCGGATCACCTCGGCCGGGCCGCCGGCCTGGGCCCGATCGATCGCTTCGTTGGCGAGGGCGTCGGCGATCGTGTTCTGCTCGCGCCGGACGTGGGTCGCGGTCCAGCCGGCCGGCAGGCCGTGCAGGATCCGCAGCACGTCGGCCCACAGCGGGCGCAGCTTGGCATCCTTGACGCGCCAGCGGCCGTGGAGCTGCTCGACGATGAGGTTCGAGTCCAGCAGCAGCTCGAGGCGTGCCGCGCCGAGCTCCACGCCGAGGGCCACGGCGCGCAGCACGCCCGTGTATTCGGCCACGTTGTTCGTCTGGACGCCGAGGTACTCCGAGATCGTCGCATCTGGCTTCGCGAGCGGGTGGCGCGCGTCCGGCCGGGCGAGGTCGAACAGGGCGGCCCCGAGGGATGCCGGGCCGGGATTGCCCCGGGCGGCGCCGTCGGTCCGGACGACGAACCCAGGCGCCGACGCACCCGCCGGACGACCCTCCGCGGCGCGCGCCGGGGACGACGCCGGGGGCTCCGGCTCGAGCTCGGGCCAGAGCCGGTCGGTCAGGCTGCCGTCTCCGTGCCAGAGGCGACGGGCCCGGGCGCGGCCGGACCGGACGCCGCGCGGCCCTTCCCGCGGCGCGGCAGGACGACGTTCCGCATCTGGTCCGTGACCTCGAGGATCGCCTGGGTGATGTGGATCCCGCGCGGGCAG
>JACQEG010000073.1 GCA_016200665.1 Chloroflexota bacterium
GGCCGTCTCGATTCCAGGTCGTCGCCTCACTGGGGCGGGCGGGTCGTTCCCGTCATCTGCACATGTGGCGGGCGTTCGTCACCTCGCGACCCACTATCGCGGCCTCCGCCGGGTCGTCCCGTCCCGCGCCGGTGCGACGCGGCGCGATGCGGCGCGATTGGGGCACGACCGCGGCGCGAGTGCGGCCACATTTGACCCACGCGGCAAGCGGCGACCTGATGCCGGACGACCTGGCACGGAGGCTGGGCTAGGATTCGCGGTCCCATGGTGCAGACCGCGTCGTCGTCCCAGATGCCCGCTGCCGGCAAGGCCGGCGAAGCCCTCAGTCCTGGCGAAGCTCGCAAGGCAGGCGAAGCTGGGAGGGCCGGTGAGCCGCTCATCAGCGCTCGCCGACTGACGAAGCGGTTCGGCGCCTTCACCGCGGTCGACGGGATCGAATTCGAGGTCCAGCCGGGCGAGGCGTTCGGGTTCCTCGGGCCGAACGGGGCCGGGAAGACCTCGACGATGCGGATGATCGGCTGCGTGTCGCCCGTGACCGAGGGGGAGCTGCGCGTGCTCGGCATGGATCCGGCGACGGACGGTCCGCGGATCCGGGCGAAGATCGGCGTCGTGCCCCAACAGGACACCCTCGACACCGAGCTGACCGTCCTCGACAACCTCGTCATCTACGGCCGCTACTTCGGCAAGCGGCGCCTGTCGATCGCCCGATCGCTCGTGAACCAGCCGGCGCTGATGCTCCTCGACGAGCCGACGACGGGGCTCGACCCGCAGGCGCGGCACCTGCTCTGGGACCGCCTCTACCGCCTGAAGCAGCGCGGCGTGACGCTCGTCCTGACGACCCACTACATGGACGAGGCCGAGCAGCTGTGCGACCGGCTGGTCGTCATGGACAAGGCGAAGATCGTCGCCGAGGGCTCGCCACGCCAGCTCATCGAGCGCTACTCGACCAAGGAGGTCACGGAGCTCCGGTTCGATCCGGAGACGCGCGACCGGCTCGACGGCCAGCTGGCCGAAGCGCTGCGGGGCCTTGCCGAGCGGATCGAGACGCTGCCCGACCGAGTCCTGCTCTACACGGACGATGGCGAGGCCGCGGTCGCAGCCGCCCACGAACGGGGGCTGCGGCCCGAGACCGTCCTCGTCCGGCGCTCGACGCTCGAGGACGTCTTCCTCCGGCTGACCGGCCGGAGCCTCATCGAATGACCGCCACGGCCCGCGGCGCGGCGCCGAGCGCGGGCGCGGGCAGCGCGTCTGGCGCGGGCAGCGCGCCGGGCCCGGGTGCCACGCCGGGCGAAGAGTTCTTCGGCGAGGCGTGGGCCGGCGGCGGCTCGGCCGGCACGTCGGCGCTCAGTCGGATCGCCCGGGCCTATGAGCACCAGCTGCTCCTGTACCGGCGGACCTGGCGCGGCTCGATCTTTAACTCGTTCTTCTCGCCGACGATGTTCCTGCTGGCGATGGGCGTCGGCCTGGGGACGTACGTCGACCGGAGCGGCGGGGCAGCGACCGCCGGCGTGCCGTACCTCGCCTTCATCGCCCCTGGCCTGCTCGCGGCGACGGTCATGCAGACGGCGAGCTTCGAGTCGACGTTCCCGGTCATCGCGGGCTTCGTCTGGGTCAAGCGCTACCACGCGATGTACGCCAGCCCGATCGGGCCGCGCGAGATCGCCCTCGCCCAGCTCGCCTGGTCGGCGACCCGGGTCACGGTCGTCGGCGCGATCTTCGTCCTGGTCACGCTGGCGTTCGGGGCCGTGCGCTCGCCGCTGATCGTCCTCGCGATCCCCGTCGCGACGCTCACTGGCCTCGCGTTCGCCACGCCGATCGCTGCGTTCGCGGCCACCCAGCGGACGATGAACAAGTTCAGCTACCTGTTCCGGTTCGCGATCACGCCGCTGTTCCTGTTCAGCGGCACGTTCTTTCCGGTCGAGCAGCTGCCCGCCGTCATCCAGCCGATCGCCTGGCTCACGCCGCTGTACCACGGCGTCGCACTGTGCCGGGCGCTCGCCCTGGGCACGGTCGGGAGCGACCCGACCGGGGCGGCGATCCACCTCGCCGTGCTCCTCGCCGTCTCGATCGGCGGCCTGCTCGCGGCGCTCGTCACCTTCCAGCGGCGACTCGCGACATGACGTCCCCGGGGCGCGAGCTCGCGACGGTCTTCGCGATGGCGCGGATCATCCCGCCGGGGTCGCTCGGCAGCCGCCGCGCGAGGTACCTGTTCGAGCGGAGCATCTACCTCTACCGCCGGCAGTGGCTGATGATCGCCTCGGGCTTCCTCGAGCCGCTGTTCTACCTGCTCGCGGTCGGCTTCGGCGTCGGCGCGCTCGTCGGGAGCCTGCCGGGGCCCGGCGGCCAGCCGATCCCGTACCAGGTGTTCGTCGCGCCGGCGCTCCTCGGTTCCTCGATGATGAACGGCGCGATCACCGAGGTCATGTTCAACGCCTACGGCAAGCTCCGCTGGGAGAAGGTCTACGACGCGGTGCTCGCGACGCCGCTCGGGGTCGGCGACATCGCCCTCGGCGAGATCGCCTGGGCGGTCTTCCGGGGCGGCCTCTACGCGGTCGGGTTCGTCGGCGTCATGGTCGTGCTCGGCCTCGTCCGCTCGCCGCTCGTCGTCCTGACGATCCCGGGCGCCTTCCTCGAGGGCTTCGCCTTCGCCGCGGTCGGCCTGGCGGCGACGACGTTCGTGCGGGGCTGGCAGGACTTCGACCTCATCCAGGTGGTCCTGCAGCCGCTGTTCCTCTTCTCGGCGACGTTCTTCCCGCTCGACCTGTACCCGGCGCCGCTGCAGGTCATCGTGCAGGTCACGCCGCTCTACCAGGCGGTCGCGCTCCTTCGTGAGCTCTCGCTCGGCGTCATCGGCCCCGGGATCGTGGTCCATGTCGCCTATCTCACGGTCATGGGCCTCATCGGCCTGGTCGTCGTCTCCCGGCGCCTCGACAAGCTGCTCCTGCGATAGGCGCCGCGGACATGGGGACCATGGCGGCGCGACCGGAGGCGACCGCAGCCCGGCGCGCGGCGCTGGCCGAGCTCGAGCTGGAGATCATCGGCTGCTTCAGGTGCCCGCGGCTCGTGGCGTGGCGGGAGCGCGTCGCCCGCGAGAAGGTCGCCCGCTTCCGGGACGAGCCGTACTGGGGCCGCCCGCTCCCCGGCTTCGGCGACCCGGACGCCCGGATCTTCGTCATCGGGCTTGCCCCGGCCGCCCATGGCGGGAATCGCACCGGCCGCGTCTTCACCGGCGATGCGAGCGGGGACTTCCTGTGGGCGGCGCTCCATCGGGCGGACCTCGCGGACCGGCCGTCGAGCCGCCACGCCGACGACGGGCTCACCCTCACCGGCGTGAGGATCGGGGCCGCCGTGCGGTGCGCGCCGCCGGCCAACAAGCCGACGATCGACGAGCGCGACAACTGCGCCCCGTACCTGGTCCGTGAGATCGCGGTGCTCGACGAGGTGCGCGTCATCGTCGCGCTCGGCCAGTTCGGCTGGGATGCCGCGCTCCGGGCGCTCGACGCCCTCGGGGCGAGGCTGCCGCAGCCCAGGCCGAGGTTCGGCCACCTGGCCGAAGCCGAGCTCGCGGGAGCCGACGGCCGGCGCTGGGCCCTGCTCGGCAGCTACCACCCGAGCCAGCAGAACACGTTCACCGGACGGCTGACCGTTTCGATGTTCGACGCCGTGATCGAGCGGGCGAAGGCCCTGGCGAACGGCTAGCCGGCGGCGTGCCGGCGGGCGCCTGCGTCAGCTCGCCAGCCACCGCTCGACATAGCGGTCGAGCCGATCGAACACGACGCCGTCGAGGGCCTTCGCCTCGGCGATGAAGCGCTCGAGCATCGCCATCCGGTGGCCTCGGCCGATGCACTCCGGGTGCATCGTCACGGTCAGCAGGCCGCCCGGCGCGTGGTCGTAGGCGTAGTGCAGCTCGCCCGACCAGATCTCGAGGACCCGTGACGGCGCCGAAAGGGCGTCCCGCCCGGTCGCGGGCGCCGGCTCGAAGAACGGCCAGTCGTCGAGCGCCCAGTACACCGGCACCTGCGCGAGGCGACCCTCCTCGCCGAAGGTGGTCGGGCCGGTGGGGGAGTGACGATCACCGTGCCGAACGCGATACAGCCGGTAGTCGTCGGCCATCAGCGATGAGTCGTAGATGAATCCATGGTCCTCGACGAGCCGCAGGGTGTCGGGCCCGAGGGCCCAGTACGGCGCCCGGTGGCCGCGGGGCGCTGCGCCGGTGACCTCGCGGACCTTCGCGACGCAACGCTCGAGGATCGCGCCCTGTTCCTCGGCCGAAAGCGCCGAGAAGTCCTCGTGGTACCAGCCATGGCAGCCGATCTCGTGGCCGCCCGCCGCGGCACCGGCTTCGAGGATCGCCGCGGTCGTCGACGGGAAGGTCTCGAGGGTGTGGCCCGGCATGAACCACGTCGCCGGGATCGACTCGCGGCGGAGCAGCTCCAGGATCCGCGGGATCCCGACCCGTGGCCCGAACTCGCCGTGCGACAGCTTGACCGGAGGGTCGCCACGGCGAACGGCATCGGACAGCGAATCCCCGTCGAAGGTCAGGGCCACGGTCAGGCGCGGCGCGGTGGGCGTGCTCATCGGCGGATCCTAGCCCGTTGGCGCCTCTGTCCCCATGGGGACGGTGACCCGGCCCCACAGTCGAGCCAAGCGGTCGAGAGGTTCGTCTCGGCTCTTTGCCGCTTCCCACGTGGCATGGAGCCGGAGGACCCTCACACGCCTGACGTCGCCCCTCGCCCGCTGTACCGGAACGTCGTCCTGAGCCGGCTCCGCCCCGCTGTTCGCGAGCAGCTGCTCGAGGGAGCCGAGCTGCTGCGGATCGTTCCCGGGGCCGTGCTCCAGGAGCCGAACCGCGAGGCCCCGTACGCCTACTTCCCGGAGGATGGCCTCGCGTCCGTCGTCGCCGTCATGGAGGACGGCTCGATGGTCGAGGGTGTCAGCACCGGGCTCGACGGGTTCGTCGGGATCCCGCTGTTCCTCGACACGCCATCGACGACCCGGGTGATCTGGCAGGTGCCGGGTTCGGCCTACCGGGTCCCGGCCGAGGTCTTCAAGCGGGTCGCCCGCCAGGATTCCGTGGCGATCGGTCTCATGGGCTACGTCCAGGCGGCGATCGACCAGACCGTGCAGGTCGCGGGCTGCAATCGCCGCCACTCGATCGTCCGGCGCGCGGCCCGCTGGCTGCTGATGACCCACGACCGCGTCGAAGGCGACACCTTCATGCTGACCCAGGAGTTCCTCGCGACCATGCTCGGGGCTGGGCGCCCCAAGGTGACGGTCGCCGCCCAGCGCCTCCAGTCGGCGGGGCTCATCTCGTACCGCCGCGGGACGGTCGAGGTCCGCGATCGGGCGGGCCTGGAGGCGGCGGCGTGCGATTGCTACGCCGTCATGGCGCAGGCGTTCCCGGGTCGAAGGCACGATCGCGGCGGCGCCGGCGGGCTCGAGGCAGCCTCGAGCTGACGATCGGCTCGGAGCTTCCCGGCGTCCCCCGATCAGCCTGTGGGCCGGCCCTCCTCGAGCAGCTCGCCGCCGCGCGCCAGCGCCAGCTGCTCGAGGCGTCCGGTCGCAGCCGGGCCTGGATGCGTCCCCCATGTCGCGAGGATGTACGGCTCGCCATCGATCGCAAGATCGCGAACGGCGACCGCCGTGGCGTCCACCCCGAGGAGCGTGGCCAGCTCCGCGGCCAGCGGTACGCCGTCGTGCGGGCCCGGTAGCGCAAGGCCGACCAGGGGCCGCCGCGAAGCGGACCGGCCGGCGCCCCGGCCGAGGAGGACGACCACCGGCAGCTCCGTCGACGGGATCACCCAGTCGGGGCCGTCGCGCTCGCACCGGAGCTTCCCGGTCGCGCACCAGCGGCGCAGGCGGTGCTCGGGTTGGCGTGTCTCCCCGGCGACCTCGGGAAGCGTCAGGAGGATCATCGGTCGCCTCGGCCGGAGCCGATCGTCGGGAGCTGCCCGCGCGGGGCCGGCATCTGCCGGTTCGGTGCTACTGTACCCCCGGGAACAGAGGCAGCCGCCTCCCAACCTCGTTGCAGTTTGCCGAGGGAGTGACGGCCGTCCGAACGAAGGTCGAGCCCCGTGACCCGGGCGACCGCGCGGAATCGGCTGCTCGACGCGCTCTCGGCGGCGGATCAGGCCGTCCTCGCGCCTGACCTCACGCTGGTGCGCCTGCCCTTCAGGACGACGCTCCATGAGCCCGGCGACGAGACGCCGTTCGTCCACTTCCCCGATTCGGGGGTGCTCTCCGTGCTCACGGTGCTCGTCGATGGCACGACCGTCGAGCTGGGCCATGTGGGCAACGAGGGCATGGTCGACATCTCGGTCTTCCTCGGCCTGGAGGCCTCGGAGTCGCGGACGATCGTCCAGGTGCCGGGCATGGCCCGGCGGATGCCGGCCGACGCCTTCCGGGCCCACCTCCGGACGATGCCTGCCCTTCGACGCCTCATCGGGGCCTACGTCCTGGAGTTCTTCACGATGGTCGCCCAGACGGCGGCGTGCAATCGCCGCCATCCCATCGAGCAACGGCTCGCCCGCTGGATCCTCATGAGCCACGACCGGGTCGCCGAGCCGGAGTTCCCCGTGACCCAGGACTTCCTGGCAGAGATGCTGGGTGCCGTCCGGCCGAAGGTCACGGAGGCGGCGGCCGACCTCCGCCGCCGGGGCCTGATCAGCTATCACCGCGGCCGGCTGCGGGTCGAGGACCGGGCCGGTCTCGAGGCCGCCGCGTGCGAGTGCTACCACCTGATCTGGGAGCGCTTCGACCGGTTCGAGCGGCGGCCCGCGCCCACCGCCGTCGGACCGGCACCGACCGGCCGATCGTCCGAGGGATCGACTCGCCCATAGACTGTCCGGAGCATGGCCCGGACCGACTACTACGCGACCCTCGGCGTCGAGCGCGGCGCCACCGACGCCGAGATCAAGAAGGCGTTCCGCCGGCTTGCCCAGCAGTGGCACCCGGACGTCAACACCGACCCTGCGGCCGCGGAGCGGTTCAAGGAGCTCAACGAGGCCTACCAGGTCCTCTCCGACCCGGATCGCCGCCATCGCTACGACCTGTTCGGGGCGGCGGGCGTCGAAGCCGACGTCGCGGCCGGGTTCGGGGGCTTCGCCGACATCTTCGACGCGTTCTTCGGTGCCGCGGCCGGCGGCGCCCGACGGGGCCGGCCGCCGACCGGCTCGGACCTTCGGTACGACCTTCGGATCACGTTCGAGGAAGCGGTTCTCGGGACGGAGAAGGAGATCGAGTTTCCGGTCCTCGGGCGGTGCGACACGTGCGGCGGCAGCGGCGCGAAGCCAGGCACGGAGCCGACGACCTGCCCGCAGTGCAACGGCCGTGGCGAGGTTCGCGCCGTGCGCCAGACGATGCTCGGCCAGATGGTCAACGTGACGGCCTGTCCTCGCTGCCGGGGCGAGGGCCGGATCGTCGAGACGCCCTGCGAGACGTGCAGGGGCGAGGGCCGGACCGAGCGGCGGAGGACGCTCCGGGTCAGCATCCCGGCGGGCATCGACGAGGGCCACCAGATCCGGCTCTCCAACGAGGGCGAGGCGGGGCTCCGCGGCGGGCCGCCGGGAAGCCTCTACGTCGCGGTCCACGTCACCGCCCACCCGAGCCTGAAGCGCGACGGGACCGAGCTCGTCTACGAGGCGCGGATCGGGCTCGCCCAGGCGGCGCTCGGGACGCGGATCGAGGTGCCGACCGTGGAGGGCCACGAGGAGGTCGAGATCCGCGCCGGGACGCAGCCCGGGACGGAGATCCGGCTCCGCGGCAAGGGTGTGCCGCATCTCCGGCGGCCGGGCAGCCGCGGTGACCTCCACGTCGTGGTCGACATCGCCGTCCCGACCCGACTGTCTCGCGACGAGCGGGAGGCGCTCCAGGCCTACGCCCGCGCCGCCGACGAGCCGGTCTCCGAGGGCGGTGGGCTGCTCGAGCGGGTCAAGGACAAGCTTGCCTGAGCCCGCTTCGCCGGGCGCGTGGCTGGAGCTCGCCGTCGAGGCGGACCCGGAGGCCGTCGAGGCCGTCAGCGAGATCCTCGGCCGCGTGGCGAGCGGGGGCACGAGCGTCGAGCCGGCCTTCGAGCTCGTGGAGGAGGGCCTGGCAGCCCGCCTCGATCCGTCCCGGCCCGCGACGGTGCGCGCCTACGTGCCGGCTCGCTCGCGGGCGGCCGCGGACGCCGCGGCTCGCGAGGTCGACGCCGCCCTCGATCATCTCCGCGCGTTCGCCCTCCGCCCGATCGGGGACCTCCGAACCCGGCTCGTCGACGAGGCCGACTGGGCGGAGGCCTGGAAGACCCACTTCCCGGTGCTCCGGATCGGGCGTCGGATCGTGGTCCGGCCGACGTGGCGCCGTCACCGGGCGACACCGGGCGAGGTGGTGCTCGCGCTCGATCCCGGGATGGCGTTCGGCACCGGGCTCCACCCGACGACGCGGCTGTGCCTGCTGGGCCTCGAGGTGCTCGCCGACGAAGGTGCCGTCGCGGGCGCTCGCGTCGTCGACGTGGGCTCCGGCTCAGGGATCCTCTCGATCGCGGCCGCGAAGCTCGATGCGACGGACGTGCTCGCCATCGACATCGACCCGATCGCCGTCGAGGCGACGCAGGCCAACGCCGCGCGGAACCGCCTCGGGAGCGTGATCCGCGCGAGGGCCGGCAGCCTGCCGACCGGCGAGCCGCCGGCGGACCTCGTCCTCGCGAACCTCATCGCCTCGCTGCTGGTGCGCCTGGCGCCCGAGGTCGCCGCCGCGGTGCGCCTCGACGGTCGATGGCTCGCGTCGGGCATCTTCCGGGATCGCGAGGCAGACGTGCGGGCCGCGTTCGACGCCGACGGGCTCGTGACGACCGACCGCTGGGCCGAGGAGGACTGGGTCGCGCTCGCCGGCTCCCGGCGCTGACCCGCCCGTACAATGCCTCGCCGTGACGTCCGTGACCGCGCTCCTGCCAGGTCGATGAGCGAGCGTCGCGACCGCGACCCCGGGTGCCTCTTCTGCCGGATCGTCGCGGGCGAGATCCCCTCGGAGCCCGTGGCCGAGGCCGACGACGTCATCGCGATCCGCGACATCTCGCCGCGAGCTCCCAGCCACGTCCTCCTCGTGACGCGCGAGCACATCCCGTCGGCGGCCGACCTCGGCGCCGCGGATGGCCCGCTGCTCGGATCGGTGTTCGAGCTCGCTGCCTCGATCGCCCGGGCCGAGGGCATCGCCGAGACGGGCTATCGCGTCGTCACCAACGTCGGCGAGTGGGGCGGCCAGACGGTGCCGCACCTGCACTTCCACCTGCTCGGGGGCCGGTCGATGTCGTGGCCGCCCGGCTGACGCCGCGCCGCGGGCCGTCGCCGCCTCGCGTCATCCTGCTCATGCTCCTCGGCATCGCGGCCGTCGCCGTCGGGTGCGTCGCTCCCCGCCGCGCACCGACCTACCCACCCGCCGGGGTCACGCAGCCACCCGCCGCCGGCCGCACGGACGCCGCGCAGGTCGCCGTCGTCCAGGCGCTCACCGCGGCAGGCTTCGCGGCCGGCGAGCCGCAGCAGCCTTACCGGCCCCCCGAGGACGCCTGGTTCGCCGCCGCGTCCCGGACGATCGTCCAGGTCTCGGTGCTGAACGAGACGACCCCGCGCTTCGTTGCCCTGTACGCATTCGACTCGGCGGCCGACGCCGCGATCGCCGCCGCGGACCAGGCGAGCTACGTCACCAGCGGGCCGGGCCGCCTGTTCTTCACCGGCGACACGCGGTTCACGATCCGCCTGCTCGGATCGGTTGCGGTCTTCTTCGCCTGGGCGCCGGGGACCGCCGATCCGAGAGCGGCGGACATCCAGGCCGCGCTCGAGACGATCGGCACGGCCGTCGCGATCCCGGCCTGAGCGGCCACTCCGGCCGGCAGTCCCACTCCGGCCCGCAGTCCCTCTCCGGCTCAGCGAACCTCGAGCGGGACGTCGACGGCGGCCCACGACCGGATCCGATCGCGCTTCACCTTGAGGGTGTGGGTTCGCGGGAAGTCGGCCTCCGGCCACAGCCGCCAGGCCGCGATCCGCTGGTTCGGCCCCAGGTGGCTGTTCGCCTCCTTGACCGTGACGTCGATCGTCCGGCGGAGGTCCTCCGGCGGCACCGTCGGGTCGAATGGGAGGGCAGCGGCGGAGCCCGGCAGGCCGTGCGTGCCGGGCGCCAGGAGGATCGCCTCGATCCGGCCCGGTCGCGTCTCGATGACGACCGAATCGCGGATCCCGGCGACGCGGAGGGCGTTCTCGATGTCCTCGGGGTACACGTTGAACCCGTTCGGCAGGACGATCATGTCCTTCTTGCGGCCAGACAGGATCAGGCGCCCCTCGGGGTCGAGGTGGCCGATGTCGCCGCTGCGGTACCAGCCGTCATCGGTGTAGGCCTCGGCGGTGCGCACCGGGTCGTCCCAGTAGCCCTTGAACAGCGGCCGGCCGCGGAACTGGATCTCGCCGTCCTCGGCGATCCGCATCTCGATGCCCTCGGGCGTGCGGCCGACGGTGCCGAGCCCGTGATCGTCGAGGGTCGTGCACGAGCCGGTCCCGGATTCGCTCGCGCCGTAGCCCTGCAGGACGATGACCCCGAGGTCCTCCCAGGCCTGCTGCAGGGCGGGCGGCAGGAACGCCCCTGCGGAGACGAACAGGCGCAGCCCGCCGCCGATGCGCTGGTGGACGCTCCGGAAGATGAGCCGCCTCGCCCAGATCGGGAGGGGCCGGGCGATCCGCCGCAGTCGCTCGAAGCCGGCCCGGCGCCCGGACCGATCGACCTCGCGCTCGATTGCGCTCCAGAACAGGTCGAGGGCCTGCGGCACGAGGATCATCGAGGTGACCCGCTCGTTGCGCATCGCCTCGAAGATCACCCGCGGGTTGAGGCTCCGGACGTAGAGGACGCTGGCGCCCACCGAGAGCGCGTACAGCAGCGCCACCGACTGCTCGAGGAGGTGCGACAAGGGCAGGATCGAGACGATCCGGTGCTCCAGGTGCGGGATGATCCGGTGGAAGGACTCGATCGAGGCCACGACGTTGTCGTGGGCCAGCATCACGCCCTTCGGCGTCCCGGTCGTGCCGGACGTGAAGATGAGCTCCCAGACGTCCTCCGGCTCGGGCCGTGGCATGGCCGCCAGCTGCGCCTCCCAGTCGGCCGGGAACGATGCGTCCGGCTCGGCGGTGAGGTCCTCGACGGTCGAGGTCGGGAAGTGCTCGAGCCTCGCCTCGCGCGGATCCGGGGCATCCCGGCCGGTGCCGATGACGAGCCGCTTGGCGCCCGACGTCGCGACGACGCCGTCGATCGCGTCGGCCGCCATCCGGAGGTCGAGCGGGACGAGGATGAGCCGTGCCCGGATCGCCCCGAAGTAGACGGCCGGCAGCGCCGGCGTCGAGGGCGACCAGGTCAGGATCCGGTCACCGGGCTTGAGGCCCAGGGCCAGGAGCCGCCACGCGGCGATTCGCGAGCGCCGCGCCAGCTCCCGGTACGACCATCGCTCCGCCGTGCCGTCGTCGCGCCACAGCCCGAGCGCCGGTCGATCCCCGTTCTTCGCGACGGCCTCGTCCATCAGGTCGAGGAGGGTCTGCACGCGGCGAGCCTACGCCTCGGGCGGACGGTCGGAGTCGTCGAGCGGCGCCGGCATCGTTCGATGCCGGCGCCGCGGTCAGGCGGGACCGATGGCCGGGCCCTAGTTGATGCCCTTGCCGGACAGCTGGGTCGAGATCGCCGTGTGGTCGCACGAGCCCGTGTTCGAGGCCGAGGCCGTGCAATTCGATGACGGCGTGTTGAGCGCGTCGTTCCGGTACTGGTCGTCGCTGTAGACGATCGAGGCGAGGCCGGTCAGCGGATTGATCGCGACGCCGAAGTCGTCGTACAGGTCGCGGTTGCCGGTGCAGGCGATGCCCGAGAGGCAGACCCCACCGTAGTGGACGATCGGGGTCGCCGCCGTCTGGCTGAACGAGGCCTTCGATGACGTCGCATTCAGGCTCTGGGCGAAGTAGACGGACCACGCGGCCGTGGCCGGGTAGCTGTCGGGCGGGTTGACGCCGTCGAAGTAGCTCGTGCCATACCAGACGATATCGATCTTGCCGGCGGCGCCGGCGACGCTCCACGGCATGATCGCCGTCGCCGACGGCGCCTTGTTGACCTGCTTCGGGGCGCTCCAGTGGACGCCTTGGTCGCTCGACCAGGCGTAGTAGACGTTGTGGTGGTCGCTGAAGACCGAGTAGACGTTGCCGGCGGCGTCGACGCTCACCTGGGTGAATTGGGCACCGTAGGCCACGGTCTTGTCGGGGTTCACGTAGACGACCCGATCGGTGAACGACTGGCCGCCGTCGGTCGAGACGGCCACGTACACCGTGTTGAGGCAGGAGAACCCGCCGCAGCCGGACGTGTCCAGGATGTTGGAGGGGCCGCTGAACGTCTGGTACATGACGTGGCTGGCCGGGTCGATGGCGAGGTTGCCACTCGAGTTGTTGTCGCCCATCCACAGGTGATCGGCGTCGAACGCGCTGGCCGGCGGACCGAAGGTCGCGCCGGCGTCCGTGCTGCAATTGATCCAGTAGTTGGCATAGAGGTCGTGGTAGGAGACGCAGACCTTGCTCGCGCCGTCGGCCGCGATCCACTCGCGATCGTCGCCGGGGACCGATGCACTGACCGGGTTGAGCGACCAGCTCGTGCCGTTGTCCGCGCTCGTCGAGACGGAGACGTTCGCGAGCGTCAGGGACGTGACGTAGACGTTGTAGCTGCCCTGGGCATTGGCCGCGGGTGCAACGGCGACGTCGACGTCGCCGCCGCCGGGGGCGAAGCCCGAGTCCTGTGTCTGCGAGGCGTCGTTCGGGCCGGGCAGCGACGCGAAGTGGCGCCCGCCATCGGTCGACTTCCAGGCGATCGTGCCGCTCGTGACGCCGTTCTCCGACGCGGCCCAGAACGTCCCGTCGCGGCCCGCCCGGATCATCGGCTCCGCGGCGAGGTTGCTGCAGCGAGCCTGGGCCTCGGGCGTCGCGCCGGGGCACACGCTGCCGACCGCCTGGGGCGGGGTCGCCGCGAGACCGAACGTCGTGAACGTCGGGCCGGATCCGCCGGCCCCACCACCCCCGCCCCCGCCGCCTCCGCCATGGCCGGTGCCGGCCGCTCCGACCGGTGCGACGGACCCGCCGATCAGGATGGCGGCCGAGACCACGACGAGGGACGGACGCGCGACCGCTCGCGCGATTCGACTTGGCACCACCGCAGGCGACCTCCAGAATTCGGGTTGGCGGCGGATTGATATCGCCCCGGTCATTCCGGCGACACCCCGGAAGCGGCCTCCGGCCATTACGGATCGCTCGCGACCCAGCGAGCCGCGCGGCCGGTGACAGGCTCGGGGAGAGGGGCTACACTCCGGCGGCTCCGGGCGGCGTCAACCGCGGGAGCCGGACCGCGCCCGTCGGGCCACGAGCGCGAAGGCCGTCGCAGACCACAGCCCGAGGGGGTGAATCCGGGATTGGCAGAAGTCCGAGTTGGTGAGAACGAGACGTTCGAAAGCGCCCTGCGTCGCTTCAACAAGAAGATCCAGCAGAGCGGCATCCTCGCGGAGGCTCGCCGGCGCGAGCACTACGAGAAGCCGAGCGTGAAGCGGAAGCGCAAGGAAGCGAAGCGCAAGAAGAACGCGCGTACGCCGCAGGGCTGATCGGACGGCGGTCTCGATGACCGGTCCGGGCGCGATGCGCCCAGGCCGCGACTGCCAGGTGCCGAACCCGTGACCCTTCGCCAGCGCCTCAAGGACGAGATCACGGCCGCGATGCGGTCGGGTGAGGTGCTGCGCCGCGACACCCTCCGGATGGCCGAGAACGCCATCTACAACGGCGAGAAGCGCGACCGCCGGACCTACGACGACGACGAGGTCGCGGCCGTCATCGCCAGGGAGGTCAAGACCCGCCGCGAGTCGGTCGAGGCCTTCCGGGCGGGCGGGCGCGAGGACCTCGCGACGAAGGAGGAGGCCGAGATCGGGATCCTCGGCGCCTTCCTGCCCGCGCAGCTCAGCGACGTCGAGCTCGACGCCCTCGTCACCGAGGCCCTCGCCGCCACCGGCGCGGCGTCGCCGCGCGACATGGGCAAGGCGATGGGCTGGCTGGCGCCCCGGACGCGAGGCCGCGCCGACGGCCGGCGCGTCAGCGAGGCGGTCACCCGCCGCCTCGCCGGAGCTGCCTCGTGACCGCCGCCGCAACCCCGGATCTGAGCCGGCCCGAGGCGATCCTGCCGGGCGGCCGCGACCTGATCCGCCTGATCGTCACCGCCGGCACGCTCATCCTCGCGATGACGGCGATCCTCGGGGTCGACCTCTCGCCACGGCTGAACCTCCAGGTCGGCGATCTCGCCCCAACGGACATCAAGGCCCCGAAGGCGATCTCGTTCACGAACCCGATCCTCACCGCGCAGGCCCAGCAGGCTGCCCGCGACCAGGTCCCGTTCCAGTACGACTTCACCTCCGAGCGGGCGATCGCGATCTCGACCGAGCAGCTCGCCGCCTTCGGCCGCCGGGTCCTGCCGCTCGACACCGCGTTCGATCCCAGGACGACCGCAGCGCAGCGCCAGTCGCTCCTCGACCAGGCCCTGCCGGACCTCACCGCCGAGACCCGCACGACGCTCCTCAGCCTCGACGCCAAGCGCTGGACCGCGGTCCGGACCGAGGCCGTCCGGATCCTCGACGTCACCGAGCGGACCGAGCTGCGCGACACGGAGGCGGCCGATGTTCGCCAGCACCTCACCGAGCGGATGGCGGGTGGCCTCTCGGACAGCGAGCGCCAGCTCGCCGCCGAGCTGATCTCGCCGCTCGTCGTCCCGAACAGCTCGTTCAGCCAGGCCCTCACCGACAAGGCCAGGGAGGATGCCGCCGCGGGCGTCACGCCGGTGATCGATCGCTTCGTCCAGGGCCAGGTCATCGTCCGGCTCGGCTCGAAGCTCGACGACGTCGACATCGCCAGGATCCACGCGCTCGGCCTCGATACCGCCGCGCCGGACGTCGCCGGGGTCGGCGGCTGGTTCCTGCTGACGGGCCTCCTCGTGCTCCTGCTTCTCGGCTGGATCTGGCGGTTCCGGCGGGCTTTCTGGCACCGCAGCAACGTCCTGCTCCTGCTGGCGCTCCTCGTCCTGATCGCAACGTTCGCGGTGAAGCTCACCGCCGGGCGTGCCGCCATGCCATTCGCCCTGCCGGTCGCAGGCATCGGCATCCTCGTGACGGTGCTGCTCGACGCCGAGATCGCGGTCGTCGTCACCGCGGTCGCGGCGATCCTCACGGGCGCCGTCAACGGGCCGTCGCTCGAGCTCGGGACGTACGTCCTCCTGGGCGGGATCGCGGGGATCCTCGCGATTCGCCGGGGCGATCGGCTCGCGACGTTCATCCAGGCCGGGGCGGCGGTGTTCGTGGCCCAGGCCATCGTCGTGACGGCGTTCTCGCTGCTCGGCGAGCGCGACCCGACCGGCGTCCTCCAGCTCATCGGCGCGGCGGGGCTGTCCGCCGGGATCGCCGCCGTGGCGACGATCGGCAGCTTCGCGGTGCTCGGCAGCGTGTTCGGGCTCCTGACGGTGTTCCAGCTCCTCGAGCTCGCGAACCCGTCACAGCCGCTGCTGCGGCGCCTCCTCATCGAGACGCCGGGCACGTACCACCACTCGCTGATGGTCGGCAACCTCGCCGAGCGCGCGGCCGAGGTCACCGGCGCGGACCCGCTCATCACCCGCGTCGCGGCGTACTACCACGACATCGGCAAGCTCGCCAACCCGGCGGCGTTCATCGAGAACCAGGCCGGCGGCGAGAACGTCCACGATCAGCTCGCGCCGGAGGAATCGGCCCAGATCCTCAAGCAGCACGTCGCCGATGGGATCGATCTCGCGTATCGCTCGCGGCTGCCGAAGCCGCTCATCGCCTTCATCCCGCAGCACCACGGGACGGCGATCATGAGCTTCTTCCACGCCAAGGCCCGGGAGCTCGCGGCCGAGCCCTACGGCGGGCCCGGGAGCGAGGATGGCCGGCGCGCGGCCGAGGCCGTCGACCCTCGCCGCTACCGCCATGCCGGCCCGAAGCCGCAGTCCCGCGAGGCGGCGTTGATCATGCTTGCCGACGGCGTCGAGGCGTCCGTCCGCTCGCTCTCGTCGCGGGACGAGCCGGCGATCCGGTCGATGGTCCAGCAGATCATCGAGGAGCGGATGAGCGACGGCCAGTTCGACGAGTGCGACCTGACGCTGCGCGACCTCAAGCGGATCGAGGATGCGTTCGTCGCTCAGCTCCTGGGCATGTACCACCAGCGCGTCGCCTACCCGCAGAACAAGGTCGTCGAGCTCGAGTCGCGGCGGGCGGCCGCGGGTGGCGATCGCCGGGGCGACGGTGGCCCACCCGACCGAGCCTGACCGGACTCGCGCGCTCTACGTCGGGGCCTGCCGGATCGACCTGGTCCGGCGGGGCGGCACCGCAAGGCTCCTGAGCGACGCGCGCCTGGCGCGTTCGGCCACCCGGGCGCTCGAGGCCGCCGGGGCGCCGACCCCGGCGAGCGTGACGATCGTCCTCACCGACGACGAGGAGCTGCGGGACCTCAACTTCGCCCACCTGGACCGGGACGAGCCCACCGACGTCCTGTCCTTCCCGATGCTGCCGCCCGAAGCGTACCCGCCACACCCAGGTTCCTTGCCCACCCGCGCCGGCGCCGCTCCGGCCGCGGGCGCTCACGGACCCGCGACCCCCGGGACGGCTGGCCCCGCTACGTCCGGCCGGACGCACATCGGCGACGTCGCGATCTCAGTCGAGCGGGCCATCGACCAGGCGGAGGCGGGCCGTGGCGGCCAGACCGGCGACATCCGCTGGTCGCCCGCGGACGAGCTTCGGCTGCTCGTCACGCACGGCGTGCTCCACCTCTGCGGCTGGGACCACGCCGAGTCCGCGGAAGAGGCGGCGATGCGCGCTCTCGAGCAGCGCCTGCTGGCCGAGGGCCGTTAGGGGAACCGCGAGGCAGCTGGCGGCGGCGTCGCCACGGCGGGCACGAGGTACCAGTCCTCGGCGTTCCAGGTGACAGGCCCACCTGGGTCGGAGAAGAAGTTCCCGAGGCCCGGTTGGCCGGCGGATGGAATTCGGACGAGGGCGACGTCCTTGCGGGACCCGATCGGGATCTCCACGACGGCGCTGGCGATCGCCTCCTGCAGGTGGTCCATCGCCACCTTGATCGCCGCAAGGTCCACCGTGGACGCGACCGCGTCGATCGCGTCATCGATCGCGCGGATGCTGACGCGACCATCGTTCTCCCCAACCGGCTCGATGAAGCCGCTGTGGTACCGGAGCCGGAAGTCGAGGGGGTCGTAGAACGAGGTCAGCGCCATCACCGCGGCGTCGTAGTTGCCCTGCGGCACCGAGCACTCGGTCGGGGCGGCGGAGGGACGGCTGGCCGCGGTGAGCGTCGAGGACGGGACGAACCGGAGCTCCATGGCGATGCCGATCGAGGATCCGGCCGTCCGGACGATGCCGGCTGCGGCGCGGTGCCGGGCGTCGTCGGTCGTGCAGAGGCGAAGGACGGCGGGCTGGCCGTCAACTGACCGTACCAGCCGTCCCCCGGTCATCCGCCAGCCACCCTGGTCGAGGGCCGCGAGCGCGTTGTCCCGGCTGAGGGGATCGCGGGCGATCTCCTCGTAGAACCATGCCTGCGGGGCCACGACGCCCTGGGCGACCTGCTCCTCCCCGTCTGGCCCGAGTGCGTCGGCCAGCGCCGTCGTATCGATCACGAAGGCAAGGGCCCTGCGGATCGCCGCGTCGCCCGCGACGGGGCTCGCGAGATTGAAACGAAGGGTGTCGTAGGCGAATCCCGGGGCGGCCGCGATCTCGTCCCGCAGCCCGGCGGATTCGAGGCTCGGGATGTCGGCCCATCCGAGATCGGTGGCCAGGTCGATGTCGCCGGCCCGGAATGAACCGACGAGCGCCGCGGCGGTCGGCAGGACCCGGATCGTCAGCCCGTCCAGGTGAGCGCGGGCGGCACGATGGCCCGCGCGATAGCCCTCGTTTCGCACGAGCTCGAACGTTGAGCCCGCAACTCGCGATACGTGGAACGCGCCCGAGGTCGGCAGGGTCACCAGCTCGGTGAGGCTGAACGGAGATCCGGATTGCAGATCGGCGACCGACCGGGCCTCCAGCGCATGACGTGGGAGGGGGATGAGCGCGTGCGTGATGTACGCCTCGAACGGCGACTCGTACCGAATCACCATGACGTCGGGATCGACGCAGTCGACGGCCGAGATCGGACCGTAGACGGGCTGAAGCTCCGGCGCGACGTCGCGCAGCCAATCGGCGGTGTACTGGAAGTCGGAACAGGTCAGCGGGGTCCCATCGGACCAGGTGGTGCCCGATCGAAGACACCACAGGACCGACATCGGGCCGCCGAGGGCGCCATCGCCGCTGAGCTCCACCATGCGGTTCATGAGCGTCGGCACCCGCACCGCAAGGTCCGGAGCGGCCTTGTAGTCGGCCGTCCACATCGTCAGCCCGGACCACGTCGCCTCGGTCAGCACGGTGTCGCGAGGGTCGACCGCTCGCAGCGGATCGAAGATCTCCGGCGCCCTGAGGACACCGACGGTCACGTGGCCGCCGTCGGAACCCGGGGAGGGGGAGTAGCTCGAGTTGAAGATGTCCACGGGCTCGGTGACGCCGCTCGGCAGCGGCGTCTCGAACGAGCCCGGGTCCCGGCACGCCCTGACGGGGTCTGAGACCAGGCTCTGAGCGGACGGTTCCGGCGAGGCGAGGTGACCCGTCGGCACGGGCGTTGGGACCGTGGGGCTGCAGGCGGCCAGCAGCGCGATCGCGACCATGGCCAGGGCCCGGAATCGGCGCATCGTGCCTCCAGCGATGTGTACCGCCCTCGCGGCGCCGACGTTCATCTCCCCCTACCATCGCCGCAACGCCCCGTTGGACTCGTTCCCGGGGCCGTTCGGCGTGTCCACGGCGAGGAGGACGTTCGAGATCGAGAAGATCGTCGTCGGGCTCGGGAATCCCGGCGAGCCGTACGCGAAGACCCGCCACAACGTCGGCTGGATGGTCCTGGACCGCCTGGCCGATCGGGCCGGGTGGTCCGGTCGTGGGCGCGATCGCGATGCCGCGGCGACGATCGGCGGTCGGTACCAGGGCCTCGACCTCCTGCTCGTCAAGCCGATGACGTTCATGAACGAGTCGGGGATCGCCGTCCGGAAGGTCCTGGCGCGCACCCGGGCGCCGCTCACGGAGATGCTCGTCGTCGTCGACGACTTCGCCCTGCCCTTCGGCAAGCTGCGGTTCCGCGAGGGCGGCGGACCGGGCGGCCACAACGGCCTGCGGTCGATCATCGGCGAGCTCGAGAACGAGCAGTTCAGCCGGCTGCGGGTCGGGATCGGCTCGCCCGATGCCGGGTTCCGGGATCACGTCCTGTCGGTCTTCCGGCCGGACGAGCGCGAGCGACTGCCGGAGCTGCTCGATGCCGCTGCCGACGCGGTCGAGGCCTGGGCCCGCGAGGGCACGAGCCGGGCCGCGACGCGGTTCAACCCGTTCGAGCTTCGACCGGCTGACGAGGCCCGTAAGGCGCCGGCCGGCGAGGTCGACGGGCCGCCGGACGAGCAGGGCATCCGCCGGACGAAGACGGGCTGGCGCAAGGTCCGGCCCAGCACCGAGTCGTGAGGCGGCGTCGATGACCGCGCCCGTCCTGCGCGGGCGGCGCGGCTGGGAGCGCCACGTCGCCGAGCGGTCCGCCGCCGAGCGAGCGATGCCCGGCCGCCGGATCCCGGACCTCTCGGCGCTGCCGCCGTTGCTGGAGCCCGCCGGCGCGTTCGCCAGCCTCCGGGAGCGCCTCGGGAAGCCGACGGAGCCGGCCGGTCGAGGACGACACGCGGGTCTCACCTCCGTGCCGCACGGGGCAAAGAGCTACCTTGCCGCGGCGCTGGCGATCACCGCCGGTGAGCGGATCCTGTGGATCGCCCGCGACTCCGAGATCGGCGACCGGGTCGCCGAGGAGCTCGGGGCGTGGATGGGCGATCCCGCCAGCGTGGCGGTCTTCGAGCCGCGCACGGCCCTCGCCTACGAGCGCAGCGAGCTCGTCGCGGACGAGACCGCGGCCCGGGTCGCGGCGTTGTCCGCCTGGCGGAGCGGCCGCGCCAGGATCCTCGTCGCGAGCGTCCAGGCGCTCGTCCAGCACACGATCCGGCCCGAGGACCTGCCCGCCGACCCCCGTGTCCTGCGCACCGGCGCGCGAGTCAGCCAGTCGGTGCTCCTGGCCGAGCTGCTCGCGCTCGGCTACGACCCGGTCCTCGAGGTCGCAGGGAAGGGCGAGCTCGCCCGCCGCGGCGGCCTCATCGACGTGTTCCCGCCGTCGGCGGACCTGCCCGTTCGCATCGAGCTGTTCGGGGACGAGGTCGAGTCGCTGCGGCGCTTCGACCCGACGGATCAGCGGTCCGTCGGGCGGACCGACGAGGTCACGCTGCTGCCGGCCTCGGAGTTCCTCCTGCCGCCGGGCGGCGAGGCGCTCCGCGCGCGTCTCGGCCGGCTCGTGTCGCGGTTGCCGGAACGGCTCGCGGCCGACCTCGAGCGGCTGGCCGCGGCCCACGGCGGCGAGACGCAGTCACGTGCCGCGAACGTCGGCGACGCGGCCGAGGTCTGGGCGCCGCTGCTCGCGACCGCGACGGGCCTCGACCATGTGCCACCAGAGGCGCTCCTCGTGCTCGACGAGCCGGCCGACCTGGCCGAGGCCGCCTCGTTCCTGTGGCGCCAGGCCGACGAGCGTCGCGACGAGCTGACCGCGGCCGGCGACCTGCCGAAGGACTGGCCTCCCACGCTCCTCGGACCTCGAGACTGGAAATCGCGCCTCCTCGGGGCCCGGACGCTCGAGCTGACGTGGGAGTCGGAGGCGGCCGCCGACGCGACGATCGCGGGTGGCGGCAAGTCGTCCGGCGACCTGTTCGGCTGGCACGAGCCGTCGCTGCCGCCCGGGCGGGCGGCGCGGATCGCCGAGGCGGTCGAGCTGTGGCGCGGCGGCGGCACGGGGCCCGGCGGCGGCACCCCGCCCCGGATCGTCATCGCGTCCGACCAGGCGCCGCGCCTCGCCGAGCTCCTCGAGGAAGCGGAGGTCGCCGCCGGCGTGACCGACGTCATCACGGAGCCGCCGCCACCCGGCGCGGTGGCGCTCGTGGATCGGAGTCTGAACGGCGGCTTCGAGGGCGGCCCGGACGGCCTCGTCTTCGTGACGGATCGCGAGCTCTTCTCGAACGTCCGGGTCCGGCGACCGAAGGCGATGCGGCGGGTCGTGCCTCGGGACATCCTCGAGCGCCTGACGCCCGGTGACCTCGTCGTCCACATCGATCACGGGATCGCCCGCTACGAGCGGATGCTCCGGCGCAGCTCCGGCACCGGCGACGAGCGCGACTACCTCGAGCTGTCGTTCGCCGGCGGCGACGCGATCTTCGTCCCGGTCGAGCAGATCAGCCGGGTCAGCCGCTACTCCGGTGGCGAGCACCCCCAGCTCTCGAAGCTCGGCGGGACCGAGTGGCTGCGGACCAAGCAGCGGGTCCGCAAGGCCGTCACCGACCTCGCCGAGGAGCTCCTCGCGCTGTACGCCTCGCGCGAGTCCGCCGAGGGCCACGCCTACGCCGAGGACGGGCCGTGGCAGGCCGAGCTCGAAGCCTCGTTCCCGTACGAGGAGACGCCCGATCAGCTCCGCGCGGTCGTCGAGGTCAAGCACGACATGGAGCGCGTCCGGCCGATGGACCGGCTCGTCGTCGGCGACGTCGGCTACGGCAAGACCGAGGTCGCGCTCCGGGCGGCGTTCAAGGCGACGCAGGACGATTCCCAGGTCGCGGTGCTCGTCCCGACCACCGTGCTCGCGGCCCAGCATTTCGAGACGTTCCGGGCCCGCTTCGCCGCGTTCCCGCTCAAGGTCGCGCTCCTGTCGCGGTTCGTGTCGAAGGCGGACCAGGAGAAGACGGTCGCGGGCCTCTCCGACGGCACCATCGACCTCGTCATCGGGACCCACCGCCTGCTCTCGAAGGACGTCCGGTTCAAGGACCTCGGCCTCCTCGTCGTCGACGAGGAGCAGCGCTTCGGGGTCGCGGCCAAGGAGCGGCTCAAGCAGCTCCGGCGCGAGGTCGACGTCCTGACGCTCTCGGCCACGCCGATTCCGCGGACCCTGAACCTGGCGCTCGCCGGCGTCCGCGACATGAGCGTCATCGAGACCCCGCCCGAGGACCGCCTCCCGATCCAGACGCGCGTGGCGGAGGCGAGCGCCGGGCTCGTGCGCGACGCGGTCCTCCGCGAGCTCGATCGTGGCGGCCAGGTGTTCTACGTCCACAACCGGGTCGAGACGATCGAGGCCCAGGCCGAGCAGCTCCGCAAGCTCCTGCCCGACGCCCGGATCGTCGTCGGTCATGGCCAGATGGCCGAGGGCCACCTCGAGAGCGTCATGCTGACGTTCGCGGCCGGCGAGGCCGACGTCCTCGTCTGCACGACGATCATCGAGTCCGGGCTCGACATCCCCAACGCCAACACGATCGTCATCGACCGGGCAGATGCCCTCGGGCTCGCCCAGCTCTACCAGCTCCGCGGTCGTGTCGGTCGCAGCTCGCGGCGCGCCTACGCGTACCTGCTGTACCGGCGGCGCGAGCGGATGAGCGAGGATGCGCGCAAGCGCCTCCAGGCGATCTTCAACGCCTCCGAGCTCGGGGCCGGCTTCCAGATCGCGCTGTCCGACCTCGAGATCCGGGGCGCCGGCAACATCCTCGGCGCCGAGCAGTCGGGCTTCATGGCCGCCGTCGGCTTCGACCTCTACTCGCGCCTCCTCGCCGAGGCCGTCGAGGAGCGCAAGGCCGAGCACGAGCACCGCGCGCCGGTGGTCGTCGCGCCGCAGGCCGTCCTCGACCTGCCGGTCGAGGCGCACCTGCCCGACGAGTACGTCCCCGACGAGGCCCAGAAGCTCGAGCTATACCGTCGCCTGGCCCGATCGCGAACAGCCGGCGACCTCGCCGCCTTCCGACAGGAGGTCATCGACCGTTTCGGCCCGATGCCCCAGCCGGTCCTGCGGCTCGTCGAGGTCGCCGAGCTGCGCCTCGCCGCGGAAGGCGCCGGCGTCTCCTCGATCTCGCGCGAGGAGGGTCAGCTCGTGGTCCGGTTCGGCGCCGGCCTGTCTCGCGCGGCGGCGATCCGCCTGGTCACGCCCGCGGCGCTGCCCGGGGTCCGCGGATCGGATCTCTCGTTCATGAGCAACCAGGTCCGGATCCGCCTGCCGAAGGACCCGCTCCGGGGCTGGCAGCTCACCCAGGCCGTCGTCGCCCGTCTCTCGGCCGAATCGGTGTCATAGCGAAGGAGTCTCCAGCCATGGCCAGGGTGATCAGCATCGTCCGTGGCGACATCCCGGCGGAGCGCATCGCGGGTCTCGTCGCGGCGTACGGCGAGGCCATCGAGCACGGCCGCCCGCCGGCAATCGTCGAGACGTTCCTCGCCAGCGGATCTGGGACCGTGGCGATCGTGACCGTCTGGCGGGAGCGCGCCGATCTCGAGGCCATGGTCGCGTCCGGCGAGGAACCCCTGGCGCGCCGCCTCATTCGGGAGGCCGGCGGTGCCCCGCAGGTGGAGTTCCTCGACGTCCTCCTCGGCGCCGGTCCGGGCTAGCCAGCCGAGCGGCCATCTCGCAGGGTCCGTCGCCCCGCCGCCCGGTGACGAAGGGCACTGGCAGTCGCGAGGCCCCCTGCCACGCTGGCCGCGACTCAGTGCGTGGCGAGCGTCCCGGGGGAGGCGAACGGTGCGCTCGCGTTCGGTGTCGGTCCTGGCCCTGCTCCTCGTCGCGGTCTTCGCGGCGGCCTGCGCGGCGGGTCCCGCTGGCAGCCCAGCTGCTCACCCCGGCGGGCCGCCAGGTGATCCTCGACGTCTGGGAGCCGAACCGCTTCACGCGGCCGCCGACGGCCGACGACGTCCTCCTGACGACCCACGTTCACATGGACCACTACATCTCGGGCGTCGTCAAGGCGTTCCCGGGCCGGAAGCTCACGTTCGAGACCGGTCAGATCGTCCTGCCGGACGTCAAGATCACCTCGATCGCCGCGGGCCACAACGAGGGCGATCACCTCGCCGCGAAGGACGGCACCGACTACATCTTCCTCATCGAGATCGACGGCGTCCGGATCGCCGATTTCGGCGACCTCGGGCAGAAGCGGCTCAGCGACGACCAGATGGCGCAACTGGGCCGGGTCGACGTCGCGATCTCCCAGCTCGACAACGACATGAGCGGCATGGCCGCCGTGAACCACAAGGGCCTGAACCAGATGCAGCAGGTGGGCCCGATGGTGTTCATCCCGACGGCCCACATCTCGCACGAGACCATGCAGCAGGCCGCCGCGGCCTTCCACAGCACCTTCACCCTTGACCCATCGATCACCCTGACCCAGGCAGACCTGCCGAGCGCCACGACGATGCTCGTCATGGGCATGCAGGCCCGGTTCTACGGCAAGTTCCTGGCCCTCAAGCCCAACGACTGGTGATCCGGGGCGGGCCGGGCCCGACGCTCAGGGACTGACGGCCCGCTGTCCTCGCACGGCCTCCGCGAGGCGCTCGACCGAACGGACCGAGAGTGGCTCGAGGCCGACCATGAGGTGGGTCACGCCGAGGTCGGCGTAGGCGGCCAGCACGGCGGCGAGCTCCTCGAGGCTGCCGTCGAAGGCGTGGTCGTCGGGCTCCGGGACCGGAGGCTGATCCGGGTCGCGAACGCTGATGCCCACGGTCGGCTGCACGTCGGCCCGTGATCGGCCGGCGGCCGCCAGCGCAGCGTCGAAGGCGGCCAGCTGCTCCGCCAGGCGATCGTTCGGCGCGCCGAACCAGGCCGTGTTCCAGAGATCGGCGTGCTCCGCCGTGAGCCGGAGCATCCGGTCGCGCCGGGCCGCGACAAGGATCGGGATGGGGCGATCCGGCTTCGGGGCGAGGGCTGACCGCTCGACGTCGTAGAACCGGCCGTGGTGGGTCACCTCCTCGCCGGCGAGGAGCCGGGTGATGATCCCGAGGGCCTCCTCGAACCGTCCGACCCGGTGATCGAACGGCAGGCCCATCGCGTCGTACTCCGGTTCGTGCCAGCCGCAGCCGAGGCCCAGCACGAACCGCCCATTCGAGATCGCGTCGAGCGTGACCGCGAGCTTCGCGGTGAGGGCGGGCGGCCGGAAGGACGTGCAGACGACGAGGTGGCCCAGCGTGATCCGCCGGGTGACGGCCGCGATGCCCGCGAGCCAGGTCCAGGCCTCGTGCAGCCCGGAGAGCCGGCCGTCGTCGGCCCGATAGAGGAAGTGATCGGCGAGCCAGGCCGAGTCGAGGCCGCCGTCCTCGACGGCCCGCGCCACCGCCGCGGCCTCAGCGAACGAGGGCAGGCCCGACGGCCCGTCGCTGTCGCTGATCGGGAGCATCACGCCGACCTTCATCGCCGGCAGTGTAGGTTCGGCACGGCGCCGGGCTCGTGGATGCCGGTGCGCTGACATACTCCCGCGATGCCCGCCGCAGCCGCCGCCCCGATCCCGGCCGGCCTTTGGTCCCCGGAGCGGCGAGGCCTGACGCTCGGGCTCGTCCTCACGATCACCCTCGTCGCGGCGGAGGCTCTCGCCGTGCCCACCGCGATGCCGATCGTCGCCCGCGACCTCGGCGGCCTCGAGCTGTATGGCCTGGTCTTCTCGGGATTCTCGGTCGGGGCGCTGCTCGGGATCGTGGTCGTCGGCGCGCTCATCGACCGCGAGGGCGTCGTCCGGCCGTTCGTCGGCGGCCTGCTGCTGTTCGCGCTCGGGCTGACGATCGGCGGCCTCGCGCCGTCGATGCCGGTGCTCATCGGGGCCCGGTTCATTCAGGGCATCGGCGGTGGGGCCATTCCGCCGGTCGCCTACGTCGCCATCGGCCGGGCCTTGCCGGAGAGCCTCCGGCCGCGGATGTTCGCCTACCTCTCGACGGCCTGGGTCCTGCCGGGGATCTTCGGGCCGGCGATCGCCGGGTTCGTCGCCCAGGAGCTGCACTGGCGGCTCGTGTTCCTCGGCCTGCTGCCGCTCATCGCCCTGCCCGGCGCGCTGGCGACGCGTGCCCTCGTGGTCCTCCACGAGGCCCATCCGCCGCGCGGCTCGGATCGCTCACTGCGGGCGCGCGCCGCCGAGGG
Source organism: Chloroflexota bacterium (assembly GCA_016200665.1). Classification (GTDB taxonomy): domain Bacteria; phylum Chloroflexota; class Limnocylindria; order Limnocylindrales; family CSP1-4; genus UBA5189. Next base: position 26,106 of record JACQEG010000073.1, read on the forward strand.
CCTCGCGATCGCCATCGGCGTGACCCTCTTGACCGTCGCCCTCGAGACGGACCAGCCGCTCCTGACCGCCGGCCTGGGCGCGGCGGGTCTCGTCGTGACCCTCCTGCTCTTCCGCCGCCTCACGCCGCCGGGCACGCTGACCCTCGCTCCGGGCTACCCCTCGGCCGTCCTGCTGCGGGGCGTGCTCACCTTCGCCTTCTTCGCGGTCGATGCCTACGTGGCGCTGCTGCTGGTCGAGGTTCGCGGCTGGACGGCGACGGCGGCGGGCATCGCCCTGACCGCCGCGACGGTGTCGTGGACCGCGGGCTCGTGGGTCCAGGCCAGGCTCTCGGTCCGCTATCGGCCGGAGCGGTTCGTCCGGATCGGCTTCGTCATCGTCACGATCGGGATCGCCGGCCTCGGCCTGATCCTCGATCCCGCGGTCCCGGCCGAGCTGACGGTGCCGATCTTCGGGATCGCCGGCTTCGGGATGGGGCTGACCTACTCGCAGTTCGCCCTCATCGTCCTCCGAGACGTGCCCGGCCGAGGACAGGGCGCCGTGACCTCGGCGCTGACGCTCAGCGACACGATCGGGACCGCGCTCGGGCTCGGCGTGTCCGCGGCGATCGTCGCCGCTTCGTACCGCGCCACCGCCGGGCCCGGTCCGGGGATCGGTGGCGCGATCGCCCTGGGGGCGCTCGTCGCGGCGCTTGGCTTCGTCATGAGCTTCCGCCTGGGCGGCGGCACCCCGCGCGACGCCGCGACCTCCCGCGGCGCGGCAGGGGCGCTGGGGTAGACTCGACGTTCCGCGTCCCGGATCGGCTCCGCCCAGTCACAGGAGGTTCCCGCCACCGTGTCCGCCGAGGCCCTTCGGGCCAAGATCCGGGAGGTCCCGGACTTCCCGAAGCCCGGGATCCTGTTCTACGACATCACCACGCTCCTCAAGGACGCCGCCGCGTACCGCGAGTCGATCCAGCTGATGCTGGAGCCCCACAAGGGCGAGGGCATCGACCTCGTCGTGGGCATGGAATCCCGAGGGTTCATCTTCAGCGCGCCGATGGCGTACGAGCTGGGCGTCGGTCTCGTGCCCGTTCGGAAGCTCGGCAAGCTGCCGGCGGACACGGTGTCCGTCGAGTACGCCCTCGAGTACGGCTCGAACACCCTCGAGATCCACCGCGACGCGATCCAGCCGGGGCAGAAGGTCCTCATCGTCGACGACCTGCTCGCGACGGGCGGCACGGTCCAGGGCACGATCGAGCTGGTCGAGCGGTTGAAGGGCGAGGTCGTCGGCCTGGCGTTCCTCGTCGAGCTCGACTTCCTCAAGGGCCGCGAGCGGCTGCAGGGCCGCCGCGTCACGAGCGTCATCCGCTATTGACCCACCGTTGACGACGCCGGCCGATCCTTCGCGACGGGCGTTCTTCCGGCGGTTCGCCGGGGACCTCATCGCGTCCGCGGCCGAGGTGACCAAGGTCGTCAACGATCTCCGCGAGCAGTCCGCCTCCGAGGCGTCCACGCTCCTCCGCGAGGGCGGCGCGTTGCCCGAGGCGGGTGTCGCCGCACCGACCGGCTATCGCAGCCCGTTCCGGTTCGACGATGACGACCTCCTCGTCGTCGACCAGCGTCGCCTGCCCGACGCGCTCGTCGAGCTGCCGGTCCGGAGCGCGCCCGAGGGCGCCCAGGCCATCCGCGACCAGGTCGTCCGCGGCGGCCCGGCGATCGGCCAGGTCGCGGCGCTCGCGCTGGCCCTGACCGCCCGATCGGTCCGCCTGGCGCAGCCCTACGCCCGCCGCGCGATCCTGTTCGGCGCGACCAACGCGCTCCGGAACACCCGCACGACGCCGGTCAGCCTCGGCCGGGCCATGGATCGGATGATGACCCGCTATCGCGATGCCGGAGAGCTGTCCGAGGACGGCGAGGCGATCGCAGCCGCGCTCTGGGACGAGGCGATGGCGCTCGTCGCCGAGGCGACGGCGGCGCACGGCCGGATCGCCGATGCAGGGCTGGCCTTCCTCTCCTGGCCCGCGGATCGGCCACTCCAGGTCCTGACCCACGGCAACACGGGGCCGCTCTCGTCCGGCCAGTTCGGGACCGCGCTCGGGATCGTCCAGGCTGCCCACCACGCCGAGCGCCCGATCCACGTCTGGGTCGCCGAGAGCCGGCCGGACCTGGCCGGCGCGCGGCTGACCGCGTGGGAGCTCGGCCAGAGTGGCGTCGAGCACACGCTCCTGGCCGACGGGGCCGCCGCGTCGATCATGGCCGACGGCCGGGTCGACCTCGTCCTCGTGGGGGCGGATCGGATCGCCGCCAACGGCGACACGGCGAGCGACGTCGGCACCTATCCGCTGGCCGTCCTCGCCGCCCGCCACGGCGTCCCGCTCCACGTCGTGGCCCCGCTCGCCACGGTGGACCTCGCGACGGCCGACGGTGCCTCGATCCCGATCGAGGGGCGGGCCGCGGAGGACGTGGCTGCCGTCCGCGGGATCCGGATGGCGCCGCTCGGCACCCACGTCTTCAACCCGGCATCCGACGTGACGCCCGCGGACCTCGTGACCGCGTTCATCACCGACGCCGGGGTCCTGCGCCCGCCGTATGCGGCCTCGCTCCGGGCCGCCGTCGAGGCACGGCCGGGCCCCGGCGTCGCGGGGGCAGAGGCTGGAGCCGAGGCCGGCACGGGTGCCGGCGCCGGCGCGGGCGCCGCCTGACGAGGACGCCGATGTCGACCGTCGCCATCCGGCGCGCCGAGGCTGGCCCAGTTGCGGCCACGACCCGCGATCGAGCCGTGCTGCGTGAGTTCCTCGAGCGCGACCGGCTCTTCGCCGCCTACGCGATCTGCGACCTCGACGAGCGGGAGTTCCCCCGCACCCGCTGGGCGCTTTCGCGCCAGGCCGACGAGGTCGTCGCGCTCGGCGTGTCGTACGAGGGCAGCTCGCCGCAGCCGCTGCTCGTCATGGGCTCCGACGCCGGCATCCAGTCGATCCTGCGTGACGTCCTGCGGCCGCGGCTCGCCTACATCGCGGCGCTGCCGTCGAGCCTGCCCGCCGTCGGCCGCCGCTACCACCTCGACCCGGGGCCGGCGATGGTCCGGATGGCGGTGACAGCGGACCGGTTCCGGCCCGTGGAGGATCCGGGCGTGGAGCGACTGTCGCCCCTCGACACGCCGGAGCTCAACCGCCTCTATCGCCTCGGCTTCGGGTCGTGGCTGCCGAGCCAGGCCGTCGTCGAGGGCGTCTACTACGGCCTTCGGATCCGGAACCGGCTCGTTGCCGCGGCCGGCACGCACATCGTGAGCCGGGATGCCCGGCTGGCCGTCGTCGGCAACGTCATGACGGCGGCCGAGTTCCGAGGCCACGGCTACGCGAAGGCGGTCACGGCCGCGGTCACCGCCGAGCTGCTGGGTTTCTGCGACGATGTCGTCCTCAACGTCCGGGCCGACAACCCACCCGCCCTGAACGCCTATCGCCGGATCGGCTACGTCGAGCACGTCCGATACGAGGAGCGGCTCGCGCGGCGCACGGGCTCCCTGCTCGGTGAGATCGGGGCGGCGCTCCGCCGCCGCCTCCTACCCGGAGACTGACCGCCACATGACGACCGCCACATGACGACCGACACGACCGCCTCGCACGACGTCACGGATCTCGGCCTCGCCGCCGAGGGCCTCCGCCGGATCGAGTGGGCCGAGCGAGAGATGCCCGTCCTCCGGACGATCCGGACCCGCTTCGAGCGCGAGCGGCCGCTGGCCGGGGTGCGGATCGGGGCGTGCCTGCACGTGACGACCGAGACGGCCAACCTCATGCGAACCCTGGCGGCCGGTGGAGCCGAGGTCACGCTCGCGGCGTCGAATCCGCTCTCGACCCAGGACGACGTCGCGGCGGCGCTCGTGTCCGAGTTCGGGATCCCGGTCCACGCCCGGCGCGGCGAGGACCGCGACACCTACTACCGGCATCTGAACGCCGTGGCCGACGCCCACCCCGCGGTGACGATGGACGACGGCTGCGACCTCGTATCGTTGCTGCACCAGGACCGGCCAGGCCAGGTCCGCGAGGTCACGGGCGGGACCGAGGAGACGACGACCGGCGTCATCCGCCTCCGGGCGATGGCCGCCGACGCGGCCCTCGGCTATCCGGTCATCGCGGTCAACGAGGCCCAGACCAAGCACCTCTTCGACAACCGCTACGGGACCGGCCAGTCGACACTCGACGGGATCCTCCGGGCGACGAATCTCCTCATCGCCGGACGGAACGTCGTCATCGCCGGCTACGGCTGGGTCGGTCGAGGGATCGCGATGCGGATGGCCGGCCACGGCGCCCACGTCGCGATCGTCGAGGTGGATCCCGTCCGGGCGCTCGAGGCGCTCATGGACGGCTACCAGGTCATGACGGTTGGGACCGCCGCGCCATGGGGCGATCTCTTCATCACGGCCACCGGCAACGTCAACGTCTTCCGGCGCGAGCACTTCGCGGCGATGAAGGAGGGCGCCGTCATGGCCAACAGCGGCCACTTCGACGCCGAGCTGGATCTCGCCGCGCTGCGCGAGATGGCGGAGGGCCACGTCCGCGACGTGCGCAGGGACGTCCAGGAGTTCGATCTCGGTGGCAAGCGGGTGAATCTCGTGGCCGAGGGCCGGCTCGTCAACCTCGGCGCGGCGGAGGGCCATCCGGCCGCGGTCATGGACATGAGCTTCGCCAACCAGGCGCTCGCGGTCGAGTACGTGCTCGCCCACCACGCCGAGCTCGAACACCAGGTCTACGGCGTGCCGGAGGCGATCGATGCGGAGGTCGCCCGATTGAAGCTCGCGGCCTTCGGCATCACGCTCGACGCCATGACGCCGGAGCAGGCCGAGTACGTCGCCTCATGGAAGCACGGCACGTGATCCGGCCCAGAACCCGGACGGCCCTTGGGCGGTAGTTCGAACAGCCCCGCGTCTTCGCCCACCAAAGGGAGTGGCATGACACAGCCGGCACGGAAGGTCGCACCGTACGGCGCCTGGGCATCGCCCCTTGCGCTCGATCGCCTCACGGAGGGGGTCGTGTTCCTGAGCGAGCCGCGCGCGGCCGATGGCGTGCGCTGGTGGCTCGAGGGCCGGCCCGAGGAGAGCGGCCGCCAGGTCCTCGTCCGGCGCGACCCGGACGGCACCATCACCCGCCTGACCCCGAACGGCTTCAACGCCCGCTGCCGGGTCCACGAGTACGGCGGCGCGGCGACCCTCATCGTCGGCGACCTCGTCATCGTGTCCGACTTCGCGACCGGCCGGCTGAACCGCGTCGTGACCCCGGAGCACCTCCAGCCCTTCACGCCCGAGAAGGCCTGGCGCTTCGCCGACCTCGAGCCGGACCTGCGGCACGGCCGCCTGATCGCGGTACGCGAGGACCACGAGCCCGAGGTCGTGGACCGCCACGGCGAGTGGGTCAACGAGCTCGTGACGATCGATCTCGCCACCGGTGCCGTCGCCGTCGTCGATCGAGGCGCCGACTTCTACGCCGCACCGCGGCTGTCACCGGACGGGCGACAGCTGGCCTACGTCCGCTGGAATCACCCGAACCTGCCGTGGGATGGCACCGAGCTGCTGCTGGCCGACGTGGCACCCGACGGCACGATCGAGCGCGCTCGGGTCATCGCCGGCAGCAGTGACGACTGGATCAGCCAGCCCCGCTGGTCCCCGGCCGGTGTGCTCCATTTCGCCGCCGAGCCCGATGGCTGGATGAACCTCTTCCGGCTGCGGTCGGACGGCACGCCCGAGGCCATCGCCCCGATGGCGGTGGAGTTCGCCGAGCCGGAGTGGCAGTTCGGCAACCACACCTACGACTTCCTGCCGGACGGCTCGATCCTCGCGGTCGGGCGGAGCGGCGGTCGCGACCGCCTGTACCGCATCGCCCCCGGCGGCGGGGCCACCGGCGGCGGGGCCACCGTCGTCGAGACGCCGTTCAGTGAGATCGCCGCGGTGGCGATCGACGGCGGCACCGCGATCGTTCGCGCGGCCGGCCCGACGGAGCCGGGCCAGATCGCCGAGGTCGACCCCGCCTCCGGTGTGGTCACCGCGCTGCGGGTCGGGACGCCGTTCCGGCCGGATCCGGCCGTCGCCTCGGCGCCGGAGCACATCGAGTTCCCGACGGCGAACGGCCTGACGGCCCACGCGAATCTCTACCGCCCGCACAACACCGGCTTCGCAGCGCCCCCCGGCGAGCTGCCGCCGCTCATCGTGACGTCCCATGGCGGGCCGACCTCGTCGGCGTTCTCGGGCTGGGCGACGGGTCTCCAGCTGTTCACGAGCCGGGGCTACGCGGTCGTGGACGTCGACTACGGCGGCAGCACCGGCTACGGCCGCGAGTACCGCAAGCGCCTCAACGGCCAGTGGGGGATCGTCGACGTCGAGGACTGCGTCGCGGCCGCCCAATGGCTGGCGGAGCAGGGGATCGTCGACGGCGTGCGCCAGGCAGTCCGCGGCGGCAGCGCGAGCGGCTTCACGACCCTCGCCGCGCTGGCCTTCACGGACCAGTTCGATGCGGGCACGACGTACTTCGGGATCGGCGACCTGCGGGCCTTCGTCAAGGACACCCACAAGTTCGAGTCGCGCTACCTGGAGACGCTCGTCGGACCGTGGCCGGCCGAGCGCCAGCGCTACCTCGATCGGTCACCGGCGCTCCACGCCGATCGGATCACGGCACCGGTCCTCGTCGAGCAGGGCGCGGAGGACCGCGTCGTGCCGCCGCAGGAGGCCGAGCGGATCGTCGACGCGTTGTTCGAGCGCCGGGTGCCGCACGCGTACCTGCTGTTCCCCGGCGAGGACCACGGCTTCCGGAGCAGGGACGCGATCATCGCGTCGTTCTCGGCCGAGCTGTCGTTCTACGCCCAGGTCTTCGGCTTCGAGCCGGCGGACGCCATCGATCGCCTGGAGATCCGGTTCCTCGACGAGTGGCGCTCGCGGCGCGCGGGCTGACACGACCCGAGCCATGGGCGGTCCGAGTCCGTCGTACCCGGTGCGGCCGCTGGAGGACCGTCGTGAACGGCCGTGGGGCTTCCTCGGGCTGATCGGTCTGGTGCTCGCCCTCGCCGTCGCCCTGCTCGTCGGACCGGGGCTCCTCGCGCCGGGCCCATCGGCGCAGCCGAGCGTGGCGCCGTCCAGCGATCCGCATGTCGTCGTCACCGGCACGCTCGGGACGTTCGCGATCGCGTTCGACTACGCCGGCCAGGCGTTCGTTGTCAGCCGGACCGTCGGGTCGTCGACCATCGAGCTCGTGCGACAGCCGCTGCCCGCCGACCAGCCCCAGCTGCCGAGTGGCGCACCGATCTTCGGTGTCTCCGAATGGTCGGCGGCCTGCCCCGGCCTCACCGGCGGCGAGCCGATCCGCATCCTGTTCGGCAGCATGTACCCGCCCAACGACCCGGTCTACCGCGGGCCTGCCGCCGCCTGGACGATCGCCGAGGACGGGCTGTTCGTCATCGTCCTCGAGCCGGGCCACGTCGACCCCGGTGCCGAGATCCGGCTGGGCACGGCCTCCGGCAGCATCGGCGTCGACGCGCGTGCCTTCGACTACGCCCTCAACAGCGGCGCGAGCCAGTCCTCGGGCTGCTTCGTGGCGTAGTCTCGCCCCAGGAGGCAGACATGCAGTGGGTCACCCGTGAGCACCCGAAGACCGATCGGGTCGCCTGTCCCTGGCTGATCCGGCACTTCATCGATCCGGGGGCGGAGATCGTCTATGTCGCCCGAGATGACGTCCTGCCATACGCCGAACGGACCGGCGCGACGAGCTTCGATGCGCCGGGCGCGCAGTACACCCATCGCGACGGCAAGTGCTCGTTCGAGGTCCTCGTCGAGGACTTCGGGGTGACGGATCCGTCGGTTGTGCTGATGGCCCAGGTCATCCACGGCGCCGACGTCTCGGACGACATCGACGTCACGCCCCAGTCGGCCGGCCTGCTTGCCATCGCCGACGGCTTCGCGCTCCTCGACGTCGACGACCAGCGCCAGCTGGAGCTCGAGCTCCCGGTCTATGACGCCCTCTACGCCTGGGCGAAGGACCAGCTCAGCCGCTGACCCCGCCTGGCACGCGCGAACGTGGCCCAAGGCACGGGTCAGGCTTCGGCGACGACCGCGATCGAGATCCGCACCTCCGCCATGTCCAGGGGGTGCTTCGCGCCGCTGCCTGGCCTGGGCGGCGCCGAATGCGGCGTGGCGGGCATTGTGCCAGCGGCAGATCCGGTCCGGATCGACCGCATCGGATCGACGCTCGGCCCTCGGTGCTACGCCGCGAGGAGGCTCCTCAGGGCGGCGAGGCCGCGATGGACGTCCTCGAACGAGGTCGTCAGCGGCGAGAGGCCGATGCGAATGGAGTCGGGTGCGCGGAAGTCCGGGATGACCTTTTGGGCGATGAGCGCAGACGTGAGCTGGCGCGCGTCGGGGTGGCGGATCGAGAGGTGGGCACCGCGGCGGGCGGGGTCGCGTGGTGAGCCGAGCGAGCAGCCGAGCGGGGCGAGCCAGGCGTCGAGGAGCTCGATCGCGTAGCTCGTCAGAGAGGTGCCCTTGGCGCGGATCGCGGCGATGCCGGCCTCGGCGGTCAGCGCGACGCCGGCCTCCGCCGCGGCGAGGGCGATGATCCCGGGCGTCCCGACGAGCCAGCCGCCGATGCCCGGGCGCCGCTCGAAGCGGGGGCCCATCTCGAACTGGTCGCGCTGGCCGAACCAGCCCTGGATCGGCGGGTGAAGCTCGGCCTGCAGCTCCCGCCGGACGTAGAGGTAGGCCGGTGCACCCGGACCGCCGTTCAGGTACTTGTAGGTGCAGCCGACGGCGAGGTCGACGCCGTTCGCGGCGAGATCGACGGGGATCGAGCCGCCGGCGTGCGACAGGTCCCACAGGACGAGCGCCCCGGCATCGCGCGCGGCGGCCGTCGTCGCGGCGATGTCGACGATGGCCGCCGAGCGGTAGTTGACCGCGGAGAGGATCAGGAGCGCGGTGTCGTCGCGGATCGCCTCGACGATCTGGTCGGTCGCGAGGCCCTCGATCGGGTCCCCGTCGAGCCAGCGGATCTCGAGGTCTCGCTCCCGTGCCAGGCCCTCGACGACGTAGCGATCGGTCGGGAACTCCGAGCGTTCGACCACGACGACGGGGCGGTCCGGGCGGGCGTCGAGCGCCGCGCTCGCGAGGCGGTACAGGTTCACGGTCGTCGAGTCCGCGACGGCGACCTCGTCGTCCCGCGCGCCCAGGACGCCGCGGGCGAGCAGGTCACCCACCCGCAGCGGGTACTCCAGCCAGCCCTCGAACGCCCAGCCGCGGATGAGGGCCTCGGACCACGTCTCGCCCACGCGGCGGATCGCCTCGAGCGCCGCGCGGGGCGGCCGGCCGAGCGAGTTGCCGTCGAGGTAGACGACCTCGGGATCCGGGATCGAGAAGCGGCCGCGGAAGGCGCGCAGCGGGTCGGCCACGTCGAGCTCGCGGGCCCGTTCGAGGAGATCGACGCCTGGTCCGCCGGCCATCGATGGGCAGTCTAGGGGGCCGCTCCGGCTCGGTGGTAGGCTCGCCCGCAATGACCAGCATCGTCGACGCCGCGGAGTACCTGTTCACGTCCGAGTCGGTCACCGAGGGCCACCCGGACAAGATGTGCGACCAGATCAGCGACGCGATCCTGGACGCGATCATCCGCGAGGATCCCGACGCCCGGGTGGCCTGCGAGACGGCGACGACGACCGGCCTCGTCGTGGTCCTCGGCGAGATCACGACGACGACGTACGTCGACTTCCAGGCGGTCGTCCGGGAGACGGTCCGCGACATCGGCTACACCCGGTCCGACTACGGCTTCGACTACGAGACCTGCGGCACCCTCATCTCGGTCAAGGAGCAGTCGCCTGACATCAAGATGGGCGTCGACGCGGCGCTCGAGGTCCGGGGCGAGAAGGTCGCCGTCGAGGAGCTCGGGGCCGGCGACCAGGGAATGATGTTCGGCTACGCCTGCCGCGAGACCCCCGAGCTCATGCCGCTGCCGATCGCGCTGGCCCACCGGATGGCGCGCCGCCTGGCGGACGCCCGCAAGTCGGGCCAGCTGCCGTACCTCCGACCGGACGGCAAGACCCAGATCACCGTCGAGTACGCGAACGGCACGCCCGTCGCGGTCAGGACCGTCGTCGTCGCGGCGCAGCACGATCCCGACGTCCGGCTCGACCACCTGCGCGACGACCTCATCGAGGCGGTCGTCCTGCCCACGATCCCGCGGAACCTCCGCCCGAAGGACCCGATCATCCATGTCAACCCGACGGGCCGGTTCGTCGTCGGCGGGCCGATGGGCGACGCCGGGCTGACCGGGCGGAAGATCATCGTCGACTCGTACGGCGGGATGGCCCGCCATGGCGGCGGCTGCTTCTCCGGCAAGGACCCGACGAAGGTCGACCGTTCCGGGGCGTATGCCGCGCGGTGGGTCGCCAAGAACGTCGTCGCGGCCGGCCTCGCCGATCGCTTCGAGCTCGAGATCGCGTACGGGATCGGGATCGCCCACCCCGTGTCGCTGTCGATCGAGACGTTCGGCACGGGGCACGTCGACGACGAGCTGATCCTGGAGCTCATCAGGCGCCATTTCGACCTGCGGCCGGCGTTCATCATCGCGGCGCTCGATCTCCGCCGGGCGATCTACCGCCAGACAGCGACCTACGGCCACTTCGGCCGGCCGGACCTCGACCTGCCGTGGGAGCGGACCGACAAGGCGGCCCTCCTCGCCGCCGAGGCCGGGGTCGCGCTGCCCGAGCCGCTCGCGGTCTGACGCTGCGGGTTTGACCTGGATCCGGCGGTCGCTGGCTAGGACGCCCGGCGCCGGATGACCTCCGCGCCCAGGATCAACGTCAGGCTCGCGGCCATGAGCAGCACGGCCGTCGCGATCATGACCGGCAGCGTCGTCGCGAAGCGCAGCTGGCCGTAGAGGTAGACCGGGAAGGTCGGATCCTTGCCGGCGAGGAACAGCGCCAGCGCGAACTCGTCGAACGAGACCGTGAACGCCGTGATCCAGGCCGACGCGATCGCCGGCGCGGCGATCGGGACGAGGACGAGGAGGAGCGTTCGGGGGTAGGTCGCCCCGAGGTCCATCGCCGCGTCCTCGAGGCCGCGATCGAAGCCGACGAGGCGGGCGAAGACGATGAGCGTCGTGTAGGGCAGGGCAACGACCACGTGGGCAAGGCCGATCGTCACCAGCGACAGGGGGATGCCGGCGGCCCGGAACAGCACGAGCAGGGCGACCGCCAGGACGACGTAGGGGACGATGAGCGGCAGCGTCGCGAGGCCGGTCAACAGGCCCTTCGCGCGGAACTCGAAGCGGCTCAGGAGGATCGCGATCATCGTCCCGAGGATCGTCGCGACGAGGCTGCTGCCGACCGCGACGAGGAGGCTGTTGCCGACCGCATGGAGGAGCGCCGGCGTCGCGAAGAGCTTCTCGTACCACTGGAACGTGAAGCCCTTCAGGGGAAACGTCAGCGAGGTGTTGGCGTTCACCGAGAAGAGGAACAGCAACCCGATCGGCAGGTAGAGCAGGAACAGCAGGAGCCAGACGTAGCCGCGGAGGGCCGGCGCGGCGCGCTTCGACGCGCTCACGACGCCCTCACGTCGTCGCCTGCGAGCCTCATCGGCCGATCAGCCGGCGCGGCTGGACGACTCGGAAGCCCACCATCACGAGCGCGAGCGTCGCGCCCAGCATGACCATCGAGAGCGCCGACCCGAGCGGCCAGTTGGCCGCGCGCGTGAAGAAGTCCTGGATGATGTTCCCGAACATCGTCCCGCTCGGGCCGCCCACCAGCAGCGGCGTGACGTACTCGCCGACGGTCGGGATGAAGACCATGAAGAACGCGGCGACGACGCCGGGCAGGCTCAGCGGCAGGGTCACGCGGCGGAGCTGCTGCCACGGGCTGGCGTAGAGGTCCGCCGCCGCATCGTGGAGCCGGTCGTCGATCCGGCCCATCGCGGCCAGGATCGGGAGGGTCGCGAAGGGGATCCACACGTAGACGAGCGTCACGACGACCGCGCCGCGGTTGTAGAGCAGGGCGTCCAGTGGCGTCTGGATGATCCCGGTGCCCAGCAGGACCGAGTTGATGACGCCCTCGGAGCCGAGCATGAGCTTCCAGGCCATGACCCGGAGGAGGTAGCTCGTCCAGAACGGGACGAGCAGCAGGATGAGGTAGATCGTCGCCCGGCGGCCCGCCCGGAACGCGAGGAAGAACGCGATGGGATAGGCGAGGAGGGTCGAGATCGCGGCGACGCCGAGGGCGATGAGCGCCGAGGTCCCGAGCAGCCGCCAGTAGCCCTCCGACGCGAACGCGGCCTGGTACTGCTTCAGCGTCGGGGCGAACGGCGCGAGGAGCTGGCCGGAGAGGTCGGCCCGGAACGACAGCGCCGCCATGAGCAGGAGCGGGACGACCAGGAACAGCGCCAGGGCGACCGTCGAGGGCAGCGACAGGAGCCAGAACGACCGTCGCCGAGGGTCGGGTGGGCGGCGGGCGTTCGCGGGCCGCTGCTGAACGTCGGCGCCGGCCGTCACGTCCGCGAGGGCGTGGTGGGGCCGGCGCCGACCGCTCCGATCACTGGGAGGCCTTGACCTCGGTCCACATCGCGGTCCAGGCGTCGCGCTGCGCAGCCGTCAGGTTCGGGGTGAAGTTGGTCTTCTGGAGGATCGACGGGTCGTCGATCGAGAACGCCGTCTTGAGGGTCGGGTCGGTGATGCCGGCCATGACCTCACCGTTCGATGAGCCGTAGTAGTAGTTCGTGACGAGGTTGTTGCCGGTCAGCGTTCCGAGCTTCTCGTCGAGGAACCGGAGCGCGAGATCGTAGTTCGGGTCGTTCGCCCGGATCCCGTAGACGCCGACCCAGGAGTTCCGACCCTCCTTGGGGTTGGCGTAGGCGACGGGGACGCCCTGCCCGAGCAGCGTCGCGTACGCGCCCTGCCAGGCGTAGGCCAGCCAGACGTCGCCCGAGGCCATGCTCTGGACGAGGTCGGGCTCGCCGCCCCAGTACGTCTTGTCGAGCTTGGCCTGGTCCGTCCACTCGGTCTTGACCTGGGCGAGCTGCGCATCCGTGATGGCGGTCTCGTCCCAGCCGTGAATGTACGAGGACACGGTCACGGCGGCGGGGCCGTCGTCCCACATCGAGATGTGGCCCTTGTACTTGGTGTCGAAGAGCGCCGACCAGCTGTCGACCGAGCTGACCTTGTCGGTCCGGTAGAGGATCGAGGTGAAGCCCCAGTCCCACGGCACGAAGTACTGCTTGCCGTTGATCTGGCCGATCTTCTTGAACGAGTCGGGGACCTTGTCCCAGTTCTTGAGCTTGGAGGTGTCGATCTCGGCCACGAGGCCCTCGTCGACGTAGAACTGGAGCCAGCCCGTGTAGGGATGGAAGATGTCCGCCTGGCTGCCGGCCTTCATCTTCGTGTACTGCTCGGCGTCCGAGTTCCCGAAGTCGAAGGTGACCGTGACGTTCTTGTACTTGTTCTTGAAGTCCTGCCAGAAGATCTCCTGGTCGTAGCCCGACCAGTCCAGGACGTTCAGCGAACCGGTGACCTGGTCCGGCGGGGTGTCCGTCGGTGGCGGCGTCGCGGCCGCTTCGCTGGGCGGGGGCGTCGCCTCGGAGCCGCTGGTGGGGCCGGTCGAGGCCCCGCCGGTGCAGGCCGCCGCGACGAGCAGAATCGCCGCGAGGCCGGCCGAGCCCCGCAGCAGGCGTGATTCCGTGGGACGCATCCGATCCTCCTGCCGACCCGCCGCGCCGGTCCCCGTCATCGGCCGTGCGTCGCTCGCGGCCTCCTGCAGCGAGACTTCAGTCGGGTTGGCCGGGATCGTACGAGCGCCCTCGGGGAAGGTCAATGGGCTGAAGCTATACTGCAGCGCCATGGTCAGTGAATCGGTCGGCCTCGACCTCGGCGGCCGTATCCGGACGCTTCGCCTGTCGCGCGGCGCCACCCTTCGCGAGCTGGCTTCGAACGCCGGCGTGACCGAGAGCTTCCTGTCCCAGGTGGAGCGGGGCGTCGCGAGCCCCTCGATCGCGTCTGTCCAGCGAATCGCCCGGGCGCTGGACCGGACGATCGCCGAGCTCTTCACGGAGGACCAGCCCGTCGGCGTCGTGGTTCGGCGAGCGGATCGGCGGCGCGTCGCCTACCCGGGCCTCGGTGCCGTCGACGAGTTCCTGACCCGATCGGGAGAGGGCCGGCTGCAGCTGATCCTCTCGACCGTCGAGCCTGGCGGCGGAACGGGCGACGAGGCGTATGCCCACGACTCCGACGAGGAGGTGGTCGTCGTCCTCGAGGGCTCGCTCGACCTCTGGGTCGGCACCGAGCACCACCACCTCGAGACCGGTGACGCATTGACCTACGCGTCGCGGATCCCGCACCGCAACACCAATCCCGGGCCGGGCATCGCCAGGCTGCTGTTCTGCATGACGCCGCCGTCGTACTGAGGCTGCGACGCCCGGAGTCCGTCCCCCCGATAGGATGGCGCGGTGTACGCGGTCATCCTGGCCGGCGGAGGCGGGACGCGGCTCTGGCCCCTGAGCCGACCCGAGACGCCGAAGCCGTTCCTCCCCCTGCTCGGCGATCGGTCGCTCCTCCAGCTCACGGTCGACCGCCTCGTCGACCACCCGGAGCTGCAGCTCGGGCCGGGTGACGTCACGGTCGTCACGGACCGCCGCTACGCCGGCCTCGTGCGCGACCAGCTCGCCGGCGTGCACGTGCTCGCGGAACCCACGGGTCGCAACACGGCCGCGGCCATCGCGCTCGCGACGCTCACGATCGAGCGTGATCCGGCCGAGGTCATGCTCGTCCTGCCGGCGGACCAGCTCATCGCGGAGGGCATGGAGGCCGCCTACCGCGGCGTCCTCGCCGCCGCGGAGGCCGAGCTCGCCCGGGGCTTCCTGGACGTCGAGGATCCACTGGTCACGCTCGGGGTCCCGCCCACCCGGCCGGCGACCGAGTACGGCTACCTCGTCCCGGACACGAGCCGCGGCCAGACCCGGACGCTCACCGCCTACCCGCTCCTGCGCTTCCAGGAGAAGCCGACCGTCGAGCAGGCGATCCAGCTGCGGAACAACCCGGGCACCGCCTGGAACGCCGGGATCTTCGTCTGGCGGCGCCGCGCGATCCTCGCCGCGCTGGCGAAGTACACGAGCCTTGTCACGCTCCTCGGGCCGCTCGCGAACAGCGAGATCGGCCTGGCCCAGGCCTACGACCACGTCCAGCCGGTCTCGATCGATCGGGCGGTCATGGAGAGCGCGGCGAGCGACCACCGGGTCGTCATGGGCTCGATGGCCGTCGGCTGGGACGACCTCGGCAGCTGGACCCAGCTCCTCGCCGCGGTCGGGGCCGGCGGCGAGGGCCGCGTCGTCCAGCCGAACGAGGCTGCGGCGGCGACCGAGGACGACCTCATCATCGAGCGGACAGCCGGCCGGCTGTCGGTCTCTGAGGGGCCGCGCACGGTCCTCGGCCAGAGCGCCTCGGCGCTCATCACCGGTGGCGCATCATTCCGCCCACGGATCGAATCGCTCGTCGGCCGCGTCGCGGCATGGGAGGAACGCCAGTGAGCCCTGCGGCGGCACCATCGCCGATCGTCTTCGGGACCGACGGCTGGCGGGCGCGGATCGCCGACGAGTTCACCTTCGAGAACGTCCGGCGCTGCGCCGCCGGCGTGGCGCGCTACGTGGTCGAGCGCGGCGAGCAGGCAAAGGGCGTGGTCATCGCCTACGACCGGCGGTTCGCCTCCGAGCACTTCGCCGCGGCGGCGGCCGAGGTCCTCCTCGCCAGCGACATCCCGGTCGCCTATGCCGCCCATGCGGTGCCGACCCAGATGAGCTCGTTCGAGGTCCTCGAGCGCGGCGCGGCGGCGGGCATCGTCATCACCGCCAGCCACAACCCCTGGACCGACAACGGCTTCAAGGTCAAGGCCCCGACCGGCTCGGCCGGGGGCCCGGAGATGCTCGCGGTCATCGAGAAGGCCATCGCCGAGGACGCGCCGATCGAGCGCCGGCCGTTCGCGGACGCCGAGGCGGCCGGGCTCGTGGAGCGCTTCGACCCGTACGAGGGCTACGAGCGCTACGTCCGGCGGACCGTCGATCTCGATGGCCTCAAGGCGGCCGACGTCTCGGTGCTCGTCGAGCCGCTGTGGGGCGCGGGCGTCGGCTGGCTGCCGCGACTCCTGGCCGGCGGCAGGATCCGGGTCACGGAGCTCCACCAGGAGCGGAACCCGTACTTCGGCGGCGTGAACCCGGAGCCGATCCGGCCCAACGTCGACGAGGCCCTGGGGATCCTGTCGCGCGGCGGCTATGACATGGGCCTGCTGCTCGACGGCGACGCGGATCGCGCCGGAGCGGCGGACGAGTAGGGCGGCTTCATCCACCAGCTCGAGGTGACAGGCCTGCTCATGTACTACCTGGCCGAGCACCTCGGCAAGCGGGACCCGGTCGTCATCTCGGTGAACAACACCTCGATGGCCGCCCGGCTCGGCGAGCGCTACGGCATCACGGCCTACGAGAGCCCGGTCGGCTACAAGTACATCGGCCCGAAGATGATCGAGACCGGCGCGATGATGGGTGCCGAGGAGTCCGGCGGCTACGGCTTCGGGATGCACCTCCCGGAGCGCGACGGGGTCTATGCCGACCTGCTGCTGCTCGACCTGTTCCTGCGCGAGAAGGCCCGCGGCGTCTGGCCGGTCTCGAAGATCGTCGCGAAGTTCCACGAGATCGCCGGTCCGTCGTTCTACCGCCGGATCGACGTCCACGTCGAGCGATCGACCTACCCCGACGTGAAGCGCCGGCTGCTCGTCGGGCTGGGCGACACGCCGCCGACCTCGCTGGCGGGCCGGCCCGTGACCCGGACCGATCGCCTCGCCACGAATGACGGCTACAAGTTCCTCACGAGCGATGGCTCGTGGCTCCTCATCCGGACGTCCGGCACGGAGCCGCTCGTCCGGATCTACACCGAGGCGTCGACGCCCGACGCCCGCGAGGCGCTGCTCGCCGTCGGGGAGCAGCTCGTCCGTGGCTGACGCCGATCCGCCGCCCGACCTGCCGCCGGCCGAGTGGGTCGTCCCGCCACCGCCGGCGGGCGATCTCCCGCGGCGGGTCGACAAGCCGTGGGGCAACGAGCTCATCTGGGCCTGGACCCATCGTTACGTCGGCAAGATCCTGACGATCGAGACGGGCAAGCGCCTGTAGATCCAGTACCACGAGCGCAAGGACGAGTGGATCCACGTGCTCGACGGCCGGCTCCGGCTCAGCCTCGAGACCGATGACGGCGCGATCGAGGTCCGTGAGCTCGCGGCGGGCGCGTCGGCCCACGTGCCGACCGGCCGGACCCACCGCTACGAGGCGATCGAGCGGTGCCGTCTCGTCGAGGTCTCGACCCCCGAGCTGGACGACGTCGTGCGGGTCGAGGACGACTTCGGACGCGAGGGCACGAGCGCCCCGTAGGCCGCCGGATCCGCTGCTGACCCGGGCCGCGGCCGGGGTGTAAGGTTCGCCTGCGACCGCCTCGCCCGGTCGGACGGTGCAGGACCGGACGGCGATCGCCGCAGCCCCGACAAGGGGCCCGGAGGGTCTGTCGAGATGCACAGCTCCCTGATCGGCAAGGTCGAGAAGGCGAATCGCTACGCCCGTGAGCTCGATCGAATCTCGGTCGAACGGATGGCGCTCACGTTTCGTGGCGACAACGACACCCATCACGTCAGTCTCGACGCCGGTCAGTGGCATTGCACCTGCCACTACTTCGAATCCTGGAACGTCTGCGTTCACCTCCTGACCCTCCAGAAGGTCTTCGGGGTCATGCTCCCCGACGATGCGCAGGTGTCGATCTACAGCGCGGCCCAGGTGAGCGCGACCGCCTGATCGCAAGGGTCCGAGCCGCGGCCCGGGCAGTCACCAACGACGAGCTCGAGGCCGGGTCGACGGACCCGGCCTCGATCGTGCGTCCCGCGCGTCGCACGGCGCATCGCAGCTCGCGGGCGACCTACTGGCCCGCGCCGAGGATGAGGCTGCTCGGGCAGCCGCTCCCGGAGCAGCCGCTGACCGTGACCCGGGTGATCGCCGACGTCGAGCCGACGAGGCCCTCGTTCGCCGGGGTGGGGAACAGCGCCCGCCAGTCGTAGGTCGCCGTGGGTGACCACAGCACGGTGTAGAGGCCGTCCGTCGCGGCGCTGGGGTACATGGTCGTCACCGTGGTCCACGTGGTCGACCCGAGCGGGCGACGCTGCAGCAGCACGGACCGGCGGCTGAGCGGGTCGCCCGCCATCGCTCGATTGGTGGTGGTGTCGAGGGTGATCTTCAGCGTCGAGCTGAACGCCACCGTGGCCCCGACGTAGACGCTCGTCGGCGAGATCGAGAGCGACAGCGCGGTCGCGAGGTTGAGACAGTCGGACACCGGATCGGAGGCCGTCTGGCGTTCGTACTCGAGCTCGAGGCGGGCGACGTCGCAGTCGCCGAACACGTGCTGGTTCCAGCCGGCCTTCGGGCGGGAGTGGGCCGAGGCCTGGACCACGGCGTCGGTGAAGTCGCTGCCGTCCGAGTAGTTCACGTGGTGGCCGAGGATCTCGATGTGCCCGAGCTCGTCCAGCATGACGTTCTCGACGTCGTAGCAGCCGTCCGTGAACGTCGACTGGGCCTGGCACCACCGCAGCGTGCCCCAGTCGAACGTCCAGCCGTGCGGTCGGAACCACAGGCCCGCGAAGCTGACCGGCACGCCGGTCCGGTCGACGCAGGCGATGGCGTAGCTCGGGCACGGCATCGTGGCGCTGTATGCCACGGGGCTCGGCGCGCCGGACTGGCGGGCGAACGTCGCCGCTCTCGAGGCCCGGCTCTCGCCGACATCCGTCGCGCCGGCGTCGATCGCGGGGATCATCCACGACGGCGGGACGTAGCCCGATGCCCATGTGTAGCCGACGACCTGGTTCTGATACCAGGTGCGGGTGCCGAACAGTGGATCCGGCCCGTGGGCGAACGCCGGCACCGGGGCGAGGGCGGCGAGGGCGACGAGGACAGTGAGCCCGAGGCCGAGCGCCGGGCGCCGACGGTCGGCTGGGTGCAGGAGCGTGTTCACGAGAGGACCTCCCCGGCGGCGCTGGGGCGGATGGCATGCGGCTCGCCGGCCGGCTGGCCGACGGCGATCTGGTCCGGTGCGAGCTCGAGACCGGCAGCGGCGATCCCGCCGCGAGCCACCGGCCGCTCCCCACGTGCCAGCCCCCGCAACGGGCGGACGGTGCCGCTGGTGAGGTCGACGACGAGCGCGTGGTCGCCGGTGCCGTCGGCGACGACGGCGACCAGCAGGTGGCCGTCACCGGTGAGGCCTGCCGCCGACGCGTCGGCGACCAGCGTGGTCGGGCCGCCGGCCGATCCGTCCCAGGCGAGGATGGCGCACGGCAGCCCATCGCATGCGGCCCAGGTCACGAGCCGGTCGCCGGCGAAGCCGAGCATCGGGCCCTGGCCGCTGCCGCGAAGCACGATCGGCGCGTCCGACGGACGGGCGAGATCGAGGATCCGGGTCAGGCACGCACGGTCCTGGCATGACTGGACGGCGAGCCGGCGGCCCGTGGGATCCAGGACGAGGTCCGTCGCCCACACCGTGCCGAAGTGGAGCGATGCCGGCAGGGGCTCGAGGATCCGCTGCGGTCGCTCGGTCCCGGCGGCGAGGCGCCAGACGCCGAGGTCGGCGCGCGTCGATCGATCGACGAGGTGCATGAGGATCGACCCGTCGAGCGGGTCGGCGATCGCCCGACGGACGACCGAGGCGGTCGCGTGGACGGTGGTCGCGCAGCCACGCACCGACACGAGCTGGACGATCGAGCGAGCGCCGTCGTCGGCCGTCACCACGACGACCCCGTCGATCGGTCCGGTCATCGCGCTCTCGGCGGGGAGGTCCGTCGTCGCCGCGACCTGGCCGGCCTCGCCGACGTAGAGCCGCCGGCCCACGAGGCCGCCATCGGCATCGAGGTGGGCCTCGGTCCTGAAGAACGCTCCCGGCTCCGCCGCCGCTCCCGGGCCCAGGGGCGGGGTGGTCGCGCAGGCGACGAGCCCTGGCAGTGGCGAGGAGCGCCCGGCCTCGGCCGCGGGCAGCAGGCGCGTCGCGGCGAGGAGGCCGCCGGCTCCGGCAAGGAGCAGCACGGCCAGGATCCAGCGTGGACGCTTCGACATCGATACCTCCGCGGCGGGGATCGCCGGCGAGAGGGGGCGCGACGGGAGCATCGCAGCGGCCGCTTATCCGCGGCTCACCCGCGGCCCGTGCTAGGCTCGGCGGGTCCCTCCAGGGGACACACTGCGCGGTCGCGAAGCCGGTGGAACTCCGGCACAGTCCCGCTACGGTGACCAGGGCCCTCGGGCCCGGAAGTCCGGTCGCCGACCCGCAGTGGATGCTCGACCTTCGAGAGAAAGGGTAGGCACCGCATGCGGCTCTCCCGACCATTGGCATGGCTCGTCGCCGTGCTCGTCCCCGTCCTGGCGGCCTGCAGCGGGACGACGCCCTCGGGCTCACCCGGCGGGTCGAGCGCTTCAGGCCAGCCCTCGAGCTCCGCTGAATCGAGCGGCCCGACGGCCTCGCCGATCGCCTATCCGCTGACCCTCACCGACGACGAGGGCACGGCGGTCACGATCCCGGCCGCGCCGAAGACGATCGTCTCCCTGACCCCGGCCACGACCGAGACGGTCTTCGCGATCGGGGCCGGCCCCGAGCTCGTCGGGCGGACCGATTCGGACGACTACCCGCCGCAGGCGTCCGCGGTGAAGGTCGTCGTCAAGCTCGGCCGCGTCGACGTCGAGCAGGTCGTCGGCCTCTCCCCCGACCTGGTCCTCGCCGGCGGCGACGGCTTCACGCCACCGGATGTCGTCGCGCAGCTCCGGTCGCTGCACATCCCGGTGATCGTCGTCTACGCGAAGGACGTCGCCGGCGTCCTGGCGGACATCCGGCTCGTCGGCCAGGCGGCCGGCCATCCCGGACCTGCCGGCGACCTCGCCGACTCGATGGCCCAGCAGATCGACGCGATCCGGGCCGCGACCGACGGCATCGACCGGCCGTCGGTCTTCTACGAGATCGATGCCACGGCCGCGATCTACACCGCGGCCGACCAGTCGTTCCTCGCCGAGATGCTCACGATCGCGGGCGGCGACCCGGTGACGACCGGCAGCACGACCGCCTATGACATCCCGCTGGAGAAGCTCGTCGCGGCGGACCCCGCGATCATCCTGCTAGGGGACGCGGCCTACGGCGTCACGCCGGATGTCGTTGCGGCGCGGCCCGGCTGGGGCACGATCGCCGCGGTCAAGGCCCGCCAGATCCTGCCGGTCAATGACGTCGTCATCACCCGGCCGGGACCGCGCCTCGTCGAGGGCCTCATCGACCTCGTCCGGGCGATCCATCCGGAGCTCGGGATCGAGCCGCTCGGCTCCGGCGCGCCCCCGGTGCCGAGCCCGGCTCCGGCTGGCTCGTAGCGGCCGCGGGAGCACGCAGCGTGGCCCACGCCTCCGCGCTCCGGGCCGGCGCCCGCCCCCGGGCGGCGTACCTGCGCTCGCGCCGCCCGATCGCCCTCGCGGCGGCCGGCATCGTGGCGCTCGTCCTCGTGTTCGTCGCCGGCGTCGCTGCCGGCACCGTTGCGGTGCCGATCGGCGAGACGGCCGGGATCCTCGCCCACCGGCTCCTCGGGCTCCAGGTGCCGGTCACGTGGACGCCGGCCCAGGAGACGATCGTCTGGGACCTCCGGCTGCCGCGGGTCCTCACGGCGATGACCGTCGGCGTCGGGCTGGCCGTGGCCGGCGTGACGTTCCAGGGCCTGCTCCGCAATCCGCTCGCCGATCCGTACGTCCTGGGCACCGCGTCCGGCGCGGCCCTCGGGGCCGCGATCGCGGTCATCCTGCCGGTCCGAACCGTGATCCTCCACTTCGGGCTGCTGAACGTCCTCGCCTTCGTCGGGGCGCTCGCCGCGGTGACGCTCGTCTACCGCCTCGCCCGGATGGGGGCGGGCGGCCAGACGACGAGCCTCCTGCTTACCGGCTATGCCGTCGGGTCGCTGCTGGCGGCCGGGCTGGCGATGGCGATGTACCTGTCCGGGGCCGGCCTGCGCCAGATCTTCACGTTCCTGCTCGGCGGCTTCGAGGCGTCGTCCTGGGAGCGGCTCGCCGCCGCCGCGCCGCTCATCGCGATCACGTCGATCCTCATCGGGCTCCGGGCACGGTCGCTCAACGGCCTGCTCCTGGGCGAGGAGGCCGCGGCGCACCTGGGCGTGGACGTGCGGCGGGAGCGGGCGATCCTGCTCGCCCTGGCCTCGCTGGCCACGGCGGCGGCAGTCGCGGTCTCGGGCCTCGTGGGATTCGTCGGCCTCGTGGCGCCGCACGTGGTCCGGCTCGTCGTCGGCCCGAGCGCGCGCCTCGTCCTGCCGCTCTCGGCGCTCCTCGGGGCGAGCCTCATGGTCGGCGCGGACCTCGTCGCCCGGCTCGTGGGCGAGATTCCCGTCGGGGTCGTCACCGCCCTGGTCGGGGCGCCCTTCTTCCTCGTGCTCCTGCGCCGCTCGCGCTCGGGCTACGAGCTGTGACCGCGCATCTCCGCCTCGACCACCTCACCATCGCCTACCGCGGCCGGCCCGCGGTGCGCGACGTCAGCCTCGAGATCGGGGCGGGGGAGCGAGTCGCGCTCGTGGGCCCGAACGGCGCCGGCAAGTCGACGCTCCTGCGCGCCGTGGCCGGGCTCGTGGAGCCCGCCGCCGGGTCGGTCGAGCTGGACGGCACCCCGATCGGATCCCTCGGCCGCCTCGCGGTGGCTCGCCGGGTCGGCGTCGTCCCGCAGCTCCCGGTCCTGCCGTTCGCGACGACCGTCGAGCAGGTCGTGGCCCTCGGGCGGTTGCCCCACGAGCACCCGATCCGTGGCCTGCGCCCGGTCGATCGATCGATCATCGCCGAGGCGATCGAGCGGGTCGGCGTCGGTCACCTCCTCGGCCGCGACGCCCGCGAGCTGTCGCTCGGCGAGCGCCAGCTGGTGCTGCTGGCGATGGCCGTGGCCCAGGCGGCGCCGATCCTCATCCTCGACGAGCCGACCGTCCACCTCGACCTCCGCCACCAGGTCGAGGTCATGGACCTCCTGGCCGACCTGAACGCGCGCGAGGGCACGACGATCCTCGCCGTCCTCCACGACCTGCGCCTTGCCGCGCACTTCTTCCCGCGGCTCGTGCTCCTGGACGGGGGCAGCGTCGTCGCCGACGGCGCCCCGACCGAGGTCCTCAGCCCCGACCGGATCCGCGACGTCTTCGGCGTCGATCCGGAGCTCGTCGCGCTCGCGACCGCCTAGGGCTCGCGGCCGCCCCGGCGAGCCGCCTGCCGATCGTCGAACCTCCGGCGAGGTGCGCCGGTAGCATCAGGCGATGCCTGCCACCACCCCCAAGCCGTTCCAGTTCCTCATCGACGCCCGCGAGATCGTCTCCGGCGCCGAGCTCGCCGCCCGGGCTCGCCGGGCCGAGGCCATCGGCTATCACGAGCTCGTCGTCCCGGATCACCTGATCCCGCAGCTCGGCCCGGTCGCGACGATGGCGTACATCGCCGCGGTGACCGAGAGGATCCGCGTCGCGGCGTTCGTCCACAACAACGACCTCCGCCACCCGGTCGTCCTCGCCCAGGAGCTCGCGTCCATCGACGTCCTGTCCGGTGGCCGTCTCGACGTCGCCATCGGAGCGGGCTGGAACCAGCCCGAGTACGACCGCATCGGCCTCCCGTTCGACCCCGTGCCCGTGCGCCAGGCCAGGCTCATCGAAGCCATCGCGGTGCTGAAGGGCGCCTTCGCGGACACGCCCGAGGGCGGCTTCTCGTTCGAGGGCGAGCACTACCGGATCAGCGGCCTCGATGGCCAGCCGAAGCCGGTCCAGCGGCCCCATCCGCCATTCCTCATCGGCGGCGGCGGTCGCAGGACGATCGAGCTTGCCGCCCGGGAGGCCCAGATCGTGGGCCTCGCGCCACGGATCCTGTCGGGCCAGCGCGCCGAGCCCCGCTCGGTCACGGTCGCCGGCACCGCGGAGAAGATCGAGTGGGTCCGGGCCGCCGCGCCGGAGCGCTTCGACGGCCTCGTCTTCAACGTCTACCCGACGCTGACGGGCATCTCCGTGACCGACCACGCCCGATCCGAGGCGAAGGACGTCGTGGCGGCCACTGCCCAGCGGACGGGTGTCGAGCTGATGGTCGAGGAGCTGCTCGAGTCGCCGCACGTCTTCATCGGCTCGATCGACGAGCTCGAGCAGAAGCTCATCCGCCTGCGGGAGCAGCTCGGGATCAGCTCGTTCATGGTCGGGGTCCTGGGCACGGCCGACGCGCCGGGCGTCCTCGATCCGCTCGTGGAGCGCCTCGCCGGCCGCTAGGGCTTCTGCAGGCCGCCCGGGAAGAATGGGATCCCGCCGGGGATCGTCGTCGGGACGACGTCCTTGATGTCCTTCGGGAGCAAGGGCCCGAGCAGGAGCAGGACGATCGGGACCGTCGTCTGCTCGAGGAGGCCACCGATCGTCGAGTCGTCCACCTGGGTCCGGATGTCCTTGAGGACGCCCGTCTCGACGAAGGTCGACGGCAGGCCGGAGCCGATCGTCGAGAACGTGTGGAGGATGACGATCGCCGCCGAGGCGATCAGGACGCCCTCCGCAAAGCCGAGCACGGCTCCGAGCGACTTGTCGGCCACCTCGGACAGCCCGTGCTGCGGGGCCCGGGCGAGGAGCGGCGTTGCGAACAGGTTCAGGGCGAACAGGATCACCGGAAAGGCGACCACGTAGCCGACCATCTCGGCGTATGGCTCCGGGATCTTCGGCAGGACGCCGTGGACGATCGCGCCGGCGGGGGCGCGCAGGTACGTGCTCGCGAGGAACGACACGCCCAGGAACGCGAGCCCCACGAGCCGCCGCAGGAAGCCGCTCCGCCAGCCGGCGAGCACGAGGCCGCCGATGAGGAACAGCAGCACCAGATCCGCCACGGGACGCCCTCCCCAACTGCCTTGCCGACGACCTAGGTCGGTCGCCGGCTCCCCGACACGATCGCCCGCCGCACCAGCAGCCCGAACGAGGCGCCGATCCCGGCAAGAAGCCCGAACGCAACGGCGATCGCGCCGAGCAGGCGCACCAGGCGCGGAGGCCCGGCGGGGCGCCAGTCCGGAATCGTCCGCCCGGGCACCTCGGGGGCTCAGGCGCGCTTGCGCGGCAGATCGAGGAACGGGAGTGGCACGACCGTGGCCGCGACCCGGCCGCGGCGGCCCTCGACCGTCCACTCGACGGACAGCTTCGAGCCGGCGGCCTCGTACGAGGCCGGCACGGAGGCGAGACCGATCGCCTCCTTCAGGATCGGGCTCCAGCCGAGGCTCGTGACCTTGCCGATCTGGCGGTCGCCCCGCAGGACGCCCGGCGCGAAGACCGGCGCGGCGGCGCGGCTGACCGCGGGCGAGATCGCCGGTGGCAGGTCCTGGGCCGAGTAGAGGCCCTCGATGCCGTACCAGTCCAGCGCGACGCCGACCAGGCGCCGGGCCGGGCCGCCCCGTGCCGCCTCTCGCCGGAGTGCCAGCTGGCCCACGAACGGTGCCTTGTCGAGGTCCACGAGGCGGCCCATCGCCAGCTCGTAGGGGGAGTAGTTCTGCTCGGGGTTGAGGGCGTGCCGGGCGGAGGTGTAGTCCACCTCGAGGAGCACCAGCCCAGCCTCGAGCCGGACGACGTCGAGGGCGAGCATGCCGGCGGGTCGGATGCCGTATGCGGCTCCGGCGGACGCAAGCGCGTCCCAGGCCTCGGTGGCCCGATCGGCCGGGATCCAGACCTCGTACCCGAGGTCGCCCGTGTACCCGGTCCGGGAGACGCCGACGGGGATCCCGGCAAGCATCGCGTCGCGCCGGCGGAAGAAGCGCAGGTCGGCGAACGAGGTACCGGTCGCGGCCTCGAGGACCGCTCGCGAGAGCGGCCCCTGGAGCGCGATCGCGGCGAGCGCCTCGGTGACGTCCTCGATCGAGACATCGAGGCCGCGGGCATTGAGCGTCAGCCAGCGCTGCTGCGGGTCCGCCGCCGTCCACAGGAACTCGGACTCGGCGATCCGGTGGACCGTGCCGTCGTCGATGACCTTGCCGTGCTCGTCGCACCACGGGGTGTAGAAGACCTGGCCGACGCTGAGCTTCGAGGCATCCCGGGTGATGACCCGATCGACGAGCCGCGGGGCGTCCGGTCCGCTGACCCGGTACTTGAACAGCGGCGTGACGTCGATGAGCGCCGCCGCCTCGCGGATCGCGTTGTACTCGATGTCGTGGGCGTCGGCGTAGGCCGAGGCCGCCCACCAGCCCGACCACTCGCGCCACTGGAGCTTGCGGTTGAGCGGCGCGGTACGGGGATGGAGCGGCGTCCCGAGGCTCATCGCCGCCAGTATCGCGACTTCGTCAGGTGCCCGCCGGGGCCTCCGCGTCGGCTGGGGCCGCCGTGGTGGCGTCCGGGGCCCCCACGGCCGGCGCGTTCGGTGGCTCGGGTGCCACGTATGGCATCGCCGGCTCGGCCAGGCCGAAGGCGAATGCCACGACGATCAGCGCCTGCCCGACCCCGAGGGACAGGAAGCCGAGGGCGTAGTCGACGTCCTCGAGCCCGAGGCCGCCGCCGAGCAGCACGGGCGACTGGATCGTGGTCATGACGACGCCGGCGAGGATCGCAACGTCATCGAGGAGCCCAGTCATCGTGGCCCCGACCGCGGCCGCGGTCGTCGCGATCGCCGGCCGTCGGCTGTCGCCGACCCCGCGGATGACGATCCACAGGAGATACAGCCACGCGCTGAGCTGGGCATAGACCACGAGGTTCGACAACACGAGCAGGCCATCGAGCCCGGGGATGCCCGTCTCCGGCACGTTGAGGAGATCCCGCCCGAGGGCCGCGAGCAGCGTCACGAGCCCGGCCCCGAGCACGAGGTTCGAGAGGCCGGCCGTCGATGGCGAGGGGCGCAGCGGGCTGAGCGCCGCCAGACCGCGCGCGATCAGGAGCCAGGCCACCAGCTTCGCGAGCGATTCCAGGACGCCGATCTCGACGTACAGGGCGTTGAGGCTGGCCGGGCCTTCGAACCAGCTCTGGACCGGCCGCCCGAAGGCCGTCACGAGCGCGATCGTCACCGCCCCGGCGAACACGAGCGGCGTGGCCCGCGCGGCATCCGGCCGGCGGAGCACGAGCACGGCCGGCAGCAGGATCCACAGGTCGTGCGGGATGAGCATCGCGTAGAGCCCGAATGGGTCGATGCCGACGAAGGAGCGCGGCTGGAGGATGCCGATCGATCGCGAGACGACGTCGAGGAAGGCGAGGATGACGAAGGCCCGCGCGACGACCGGCGCCTCGCGCCAGGCCCGCTCGACCGGCTCGCGCAGCCATGGCGGCACGCGCATCGGATCGACCACCCCGGTGCCGGCCATGGCCGACAGCGTAAACGGGCTGTCACGCGGTCCGGTAGAGTCCGGATCGTCCCATCGGTGTCGCACCGGAGGTCCGCGTGCCCCAGCGCTACGACGCGATCGTCATCGGCGGCGGCCACAACGGCCTGATCAGCGCCGCCTACCTGGCGCGCGCCGGGCTCCGGACGGTCGTCCTCGAGCAGCGCCACGTGCTGGGTGGCGCGGCGGTCACCGAGGAGATCTTCCCGGGCTACCGCTTCAGCGTGTTCTCGTACGTGGTGTCGCTGCTGCGGCCGGAGATCATCCGCGAGCTCGACCTGCCGCGCCACGGCCTGGACATCCTGCCCCTCGACGGCACCTTCACGCCGCTCCACGCGGGCGAGGGCCGGCCGGCCCCGATCGGTCCCGACGGCCGGAAGATCGGCACCGGCGATTACCTGTGGCGGGTCAACGACCACGGCCGGACGGTCCGCGAGCTGCGCCGCTGGTCGAAGCTCGACGCCGAGGCCTACGAGGAATACGGCCAGCTCATGGTCGACATGGCCCGGTTCATCAAGCCGATCCTGTCGATCGTCCCGCCGGACCCGGCCTCGAACGACCCGCGGCCGCTGCTCCCGCTCGGGGGTCTCCTTCGAAGCTTCCAGAAGCTGACCGAGCGCCAGCAGGCCGTGTTCGTCCAGCTCATGACCATGTCGGCCTTCGACTTCCTCAGCCAGTGGTTCGAGACCGACCCGCTCAAGGCCACGATGTCGGCGTCCGGGATCATCGGCACGTACCAGGGGATCAAGAGCCCCGGCACGGCCTACGTCCTGCTCCACCACTACATGGGCGAGATCGACGGGGCCTTCCGGGCGTGGGGCATCCCGAAGGGCGGCACCGGCGGGATCTCGGAGGCGATCGGCCGCGCGGCGGTGGCCAATGGCGCGGAGATCCGGATGGAAGCCGCCGTCGTCAACATCCGCACCCGGGGCGGGCGGGCCACGGGCGTCGTCCTCGAATCCGGCGAGGAGCTCGAGGCCGACGCGGTCCTCTCGTCGCTCGACGTCCGGCGGACGTTCCTCGACCTCCTCGAGCCCGGCACGGTCGAGCCGTCCTTCGAGGAGGAGGTGCGGCGGTTCAAGTTCCGGGGCTCGTCGGGCAAGGTCAACCTCGCCCTCGATGCCCTGCCGACGTTCACGTCGCTGCCCGAGCCCGGCGAGCACCTTCGGGGCGCGATCTCGATCTCGCCGTCGACGGCCGACATGGAGCGCGCCTACGACGACGCGAAGTACGGCCACTGGAGCCGGAAGCCGTACGTCGACGTCATCATCCCGACGCTTGTCGACCCGTCCATGGCGCCGCCCGGCAAGCACGTCATGAGCTGCTTCGTCCAGTACGCGCCCTACCACCTGGCCGAGGGCCTCGGCACCTGGGACGACAACCGCGAGGCGTTCGGCGACGCCGTCGTCAACCGGATCGCCGAGTTCGCGCCGGATCTCCCGTCGAAGATCCTCCATCGGAACGTCCAGACGCCGCTCGACATCGAGCGGACGACGGGCCTCAGCGAGGGCAACATCTTCCAGGGCGAGCTCTCGCTCGAGCAGCTGTTCTTCAGCCGGCCGGTGCCCGGCTACGCCCGCTTCCGAACGCCGATCCGGGACCTGTGGCTGTGCGGCTCGGCGACCCATCCCGGCGGGGGGATCATGGGCGCCAACGGCCGGATCGCGGCGATGGAGCTGCTGGCGTCGCGGCGCCGCGGGCCCGGGAGGCCGGTATGACGGCGACGCGCATGCCCGCCACGAGCGCCGGACCGGCGGTCGCGCCGGGCCAGACCGTCGGCCAGCCCGCGGGCACGAAGCGCGGCCCCTGGGACGCTATCGTCATCGGCGGCGGCCACAACGCCCTCGTCTGCGCCGCCTACCTCGCCCGCGGCGGGCTGCGGACCCTCGTGCTCGAGCGCCGCGACCGCGTCGGGGGTGCGGCGGACACCGCCGAGCTTGGCCCGGGCATCAAGGTCCCCGCGGCGGCCCACACCGTCGGCCGGCTGCGGCCGTCCGTCCAGCGCGACCTCGACCTCAGGCGCCACGGGCTGTCGCTCGTCGCGCCGGACGTGCGCGTCTTCGCGCCCCTGCCCGGGGCATTCGTCCCTCGCGGCAGCCGGAAGGCGGCGGCCGGCGCAGGCGGGCCGGACGGCCGGGCCGTCACCCTGTGGTCCGATCCGCAGCGCACGGCGATCGGGCTGCTGGCCCGCTCGCCGCGAGACGGTGCGGCCTACGAGGCGTTCGATCGGCGGGTGCGCGAGCTCGGGAAGTTCCTCGAGGTGCTCGGCCGCGAGACGCCGCCGGACATCCGTTCGCCGAAGGTCGGCGACGCGTTCGCCGGGCTCCGGCTCGGGCGGTCGTTCCGCAACCTCGGCGGCGAGGGCGCACGGACGATCCTGCGCGTCCTGCCGATGGCCGTCGCGGACCTCGTCGGCGAGGCGTTCGAGGACGATGCCCTC
Organism: Chloroflexota bacterium; assembly: GCA_016200665.1. Classification (GTDB taxonomy): domain Bacteria; phylum Chloroflexota; class Limnocylindria; order Limnocylindrales; family CSP1-4; genus UBA5189. The sequence goes on from JACQEG010000073.1 coordinate 55,899, forward strand.
CGAGCGGCCATTGCCTGGCGGGGCGTTCGGTACGGCGCGGTCGGGCCGTGGTCGGCGGGCACCGCGACGGTCCTGCTGGAGGATGGCGCGGGCAACGATGGCGGGGCCGCGGGCGAGATGGTCTTCGCGCGCGGCGGCCCCGGAGCGCTGGCCGAGGCCCTCGCCGCCGCGGCCCGAGCGGCCGGCGTCGAGATCCGGACCGAGGCGGAGGTCACGGCGGTCGCGAGTCGCGACGGCCGCGCGACCGGCGTCGTCCTCGCGAGCGGCGAGGAGATCCCGGCGCGGGCGGTCGTCTCCGGGCTGGATCCCAAGCGGACGCTCCTCGGGCTCGTCGATCCCGTCGCCCTCGGGCCGTCGCTCGGCTGGCGCGCCGGCAACATCCGGACGCCGGGCGTCGTGGCCAAGGTCAACCTCGCGCTACGGAAGCTCCCGACGTTCCCTGCCGCCGGCGACGACCAGCGGCTGCTCCGCGGCCGGATCCTCGTCGCGCCGGGCATCGATGCCATGGAGCGCGCCTTCGATCCCGCGAAGTCCGGCCACTGGAGCCCGGCCCCGGTCCTCGAGGCCACGATCCCGTCGCTCGTCGACCCGTCCCTCGTCGACGGTGCGCGGCCGGGCACGCACGTCATGAGCGTCATCGCCCAGTACGCGCCGTACCGGCTCGACCCGTCGCTCGGTGACTGGGAGGGCCAGCGCGAGGCTTTCGGCGACGCCGTCGTCGCGGTGCTCGAATCCGTGGCACCCGGCATCGCCAAGCTCATCAGCCATCGCCAGGTGCTCACGCCGGTCGATCTCGAGCAGCGCTACGGCCTCACCGGCGGGCACCCGCTCCACGCCGAGGCCGGGCTCGATCAATGGGCGCTGTGGCGCCCGCTCCTCGGCCACGCCCGCTACCGAATCGCGCTGGAGCGGCTGTACCTCTGCGGCTCGGGCGCCCACCCCGGCGGCGGCGTGACCGGCGGCCCGGGCCAGAACGCGGCCCGCGAGGTGCTGACGGACCTTCGTGGACGCGCCGCCGGCTGACGGCCCGGCGAGGGCCGCGGGTCTGCTGGACGACGCTCCGCCAGGCCGGCGCTTCGTCATCGCGGCGATCGTCGCCGGGATGCTCGCGACGGCGATCGCGTGCTGGCTGCTCGACATCCTCGCCCGGCTCGGCGCGTGGGGCCCGCTGTCCGATGCCCTGTTCGTGACCCCGTTCTGGCACGACGCCGTGGCGTCGTCGCAGGGCCTGCTGCCGTACCGCGACTACTCGCTCGAATACCCGCCCCTGAGCCTGCCGGTCCTGCTCCTGCCGGGCCTGTTCGCCGGACCGGGCCTGACCGAGGCCGGCTACAGGGCGGGCTTCGAGCTCGTCATGTCGGTCTGCTCCGTGGCCCTCGTGCCGATCGTCGTCCTGACCGTCGTCCAGCTCCGCGGTCGTCGGTTCGACCTCGTCGTCGCCACCGTGATCGTGGCCCTGTCGCCGCTCCTGCTGGGATCCCTCGCCATCTCGCGCTACGACGTGTGGCCCGCCCTGCTCACCGCCGTGGCGACGTGGGCGATGGTGTCGGGACGATTCCGCTGGGCCTTCGCGATCCTGGCGCTGGGAGTGCTGGCCAAGGTCTATCCGGGGTTCCTCATGCCGGTCTTCGTCGCGTACGCGTGGCGCCTGGCGGGCCGGCGCGAGGCGATCATCGACACGGCCATCGGCGCGGCCGTCGGCCTGGCGGGCATGCTGCCGTTCGTTGCGATCGATGCCGCCGGAGCGCTGGATCCGTTCACCCGGTTCATCGCCCGCCCGCTCCAGGTGGAAAGCCTCGGCGCGACGGTCCTGATGGCGCTGCATCACTGGCTCGGCACGGACTTCGGCCAGTTCGCCTACACGTACTTCTCGTTCAACCTCGTCGGCTCGCTGCCGTCCGCCGTCGCGGCGATCCAATCCGGCGTGCTCGTCGCGGTCCTGCTGGCCATCTGGCTGGCCGCCGCGCGGGGCCCGGCCGACCCGGCTCGGCTCGTCGTCGCCAGCGCGGCGGTGCTCGCGGCCGACGTGGCCCTCGGCAAGGTGCTCTCGCCGCAGTACGTGGTCTGGCTGGTCCCGCCGGTCGCCGTGCTCGCCGGGATCCGGGGCGTGCGACCCCTGGTGGCCGTCGCGATCGTCCTCGGCCTCACGCAGCTCTACTACCCCGCGATGTACCAGGCCTACCTGCGGTTCGACACCGGCGCGATCCTCACGATCCTTGAGCGCAACCTCGCGCTCGTGCTCCTGGCGCTCTACCTGGCGGCCGCGAGCGGCACGTTCGGGCCGCTCACGCGCCTGCGGCAGCGCGTGGCCGCCCCGATCCGCCCGCCCCTCGGTCGCCGATGAGCGCCAGCCGCCCATAACGTCGGACGACAGCCCCGCCAGGCCCCTCGGAGAGGCTCTCCGCCGACGCCATGAGCATTGGACGCCGGATCCGTCGGCAGAAAGCCGCCTCCTCCGACGTTGCGAGCATGAGACGCACATCCTGGCCTCGCCCTCGGAGTCCAGGGCGGCGCTGTGGCCTAGGTCGCGGCCGGTCCCTCCTCGGGCTCGACGTCGCGATCCACGCGCGGATCGGGCTCGCGCGGCCGGCGCACGGCCCGACCCTCTCGCTCACCGACGCGGCGAGCGGCGCGCATCGTGACCGAGCCTTCCTCGCTCGGGCGTGCCAGCAGGTGGAGGAAGAGCGCCGAGAGGACCGCGGCGATCGGGATCCCGAAGATCGCCCCGCCGATCCCGGCGAGCTTCAGGCCGATGAACACCGAGGCGAGGACCACGATCGGGTGGATCCGGAGGGCGTCGCCCATGATCCGCGGCTGGAGGACGTTCAGGAGGATGAGCCAGCCGACGCCGACGACGATGAACGTCCCCAGCACCACATCCGGCTTGAAGAGGATCGCGACGAGGACCGGCGGGATCCACGCGACGAACGGCCCGAAGAACGGGATCGCCATGAGGACGCCCGCGGCGGCGGTCGTCACGGCCGCGTAGTCGAGGCCGAAGGCGATGCTCGCGGCGAGCGTGATGATCGCGAAGATGATCCCGGTGATCGCCTGGCCCCGCAGGAAGCCACCGAACGATCGAGCGACCGCCTCCTCCAGGAGCTGGGCTTCCGTCTGGGCCCCGCGGGGCACGAGCCGGAACAGGAACGCGAGCAGCCGGTCGCGGTCGGCGACCATGTACAGCGACAGGATGATGACGAGCAGCAGGTTGCCGATGGCCCCGAGGCTCGCAACCGCCAGCTGCTGGAGCGGGCCCATGAGCTGCGCGGCGTACGCGCTCAGGTTGTCGAGGAACGCGTTCGCCTGGGCGAGGAGGTTGATCTGGAACAGTCCGAACGCGTCGATTTTGGCCTGCCACGGCTCGAGGATGCCCGGCAGGTTCGTCCGGAGCTCGGGCAGGCTCGCGATCAGCTGCCCGATGGAGCCGACCAGCGCCGAGGCCACGTACAGCGACAGGATGACGATCGTGCTGAAGAGCAGGAGATAGACGATCAGCACCGCGCCTGCCCGCGACAGGACCGGCACGGCCTTGCGCAGCCCGGTGACGGCCGGGCTGAGCATGAAGGCCAGGAGCCAGGCCAGGAAGAAGATGAAGATGAGGTCGGCGAACGTGTCGAAGACCTGGCCGACGTAGCCGAGGACGATGAACGTCAGCGCGACCGCGGCCAGGACGAGGATCGCGTCGAACCAGCGGCGCTCGCGAGGAGTCAATTCGAACCCCATCACGCGCCGCCGGGGCTCATCGGAGGCCCATCTTCTCGCGGACCTCGGCCATCGTGGCGGCCGCCGCGGGGGCGAGACGCGCCGCTCCGGCGGCGAGGATCTCGTCGATCCGACCGGGATTGGCCATCAGCTCGAGGTAGCGCTCGCGGGCCGGCGCGTACTGGCCGATGATCCGGTCGGCCAGCAGCTTCTTCGTGTCGACGCAGCCGGTTCGCGCGGTCCGCTCGCCGTCCCAGATCGTCTCGTAGTCCGGCCCGAAGAAGCGATGGAGCTGGCAGACGTTGCAGATCTCGGGCCGGCCGGGCTGGGTCCGCAGGATCCGCTGGGTGTCGGTGACCATCGACATGACCTGCTTCCGGATGACCTCCGGCGCCGCGAGGATGTCGATCGTGTTGCCGACCGACTTGCTCATCTTCCGCGCGCCATCGGTGCCGAGCACGGTCGGCGCCTCGGTGAAGACCGCCTCGGGCTCGGGGAACGTGAAGCCGTAGCGGCGGTTGAACGCCCGCACGATCTCGCGCGACAGCTCCAGGTGCGCCGCCTGGTCGCGCCCGACCGGCACGAAGGTCGACTTGTAGATGGCGATGTCGGCCGCCTGCAGGACCGGATACGTGAGCAGCCCGTGATTGATGTCGTCGGGCTGGGTCTCGCGCTTCTCCTTGTAGGTCGGCGTCCGCTCGAGCCAGCTGACCGGCGTGACCGTCGCGAACAGCCACGCCAGCTCGGTGTGCTCCGGGCGATGGCTCTGGACGAACAGCGTGCAGCGCTCGGGATCGAGCCCCAGCGCGAGGAGCGAGGCCGCCATGTCCCGGGTCCGCTGGCGCAGGACGTCCGGATCGTGGGTGCTCGTCAGGGCGTGATAGTCGACGATGCAGTAGATCGCCTCGTACTCGTCCTGGAGCCGGACGTAGTTGCGGATCGCGCCGAGGTCGTTGCCCAGGTGGGCGACCCCCGACGGCTGGATGCCGCTGAAGGTGCGGG
>JACQEG010000074.1 GCA_016200665.1 Chloroflexota bacterium
CACGACGTCGTACGCGGCCATGGTCGGCGGGGGACCGCACCTGACACCCGGCGAGGTCACCCGGGCGGACGGCGGGACGCTGTTCCTCGACGAGCTCGCGGAGTTCTCGCGGGACGTCCTCGAGGCGCTCCGCCAGCCGCTTGAGGACGGCCGGGTCGAGATCGTCCGGGCAGCTCGGAGCGCGAGCCTGCCGGCACGCTTCCAGCTCGTCGCGGCGATGAATCCGTGTCCATGCGGCCACGCCGGCGCCAACGACGGTCGCTGCCACTGCGGCGACGCGGCCATCGAGCGCTACCTGCGCCGGATCTCCGGCCCGCTCCGCGACCGGATCGACCTCTGGGTCGGCATGCCACGGATGCCCGCCCTGCTCGTGGTCGACGGGCCGGAGCCGGAGTCGTCCGCGGTCGTCGCGGCACGGATCGCGGCGGCCCGTGACGTCCAGGTCGCGCGGCCGGGCCGCCTGCTCAATGCCCGGGTCCCGGGGCGGGCGATCAGGCGCCTCGCAGGCCTGACGCCGGCGACGGCGACGCGGCTCGTGGGTCTCGCCGAGGCGGAGCGACTCTCGGGTCGCGGAACGGACCGCCTGCTCCGCGTGGCGCGGACGATCGCGGACCTCGAGGGCGTGGCGGCCGTGGCCGATGCCCATCTCGAGGAGGCCGCCCGCTGGCGGCTGCCCGCGGCGCGGCCCATCGCGGCCCTGGCGGTCTGAGGGCGGCGCGATGATCGGTGTGGGCGATCGCGGGCCCGTCGCGGGCGTCCAGGACGCCGTGGCCCGGGCCGAGCGCGAGGCGCTCGCGGTGCTGGTGTCCGTCCAGGGGCTCGGCCCGAGGACCCTCGCGCGGCTGATCGCGGCGTGCGGCTCGGCGGCAGCCGTCCTCGGCGTGGCGAGCGGACCGGGGGCGGTCGCCCGCGTCGTCGCGGCCAGCGTTGCGGCCGACGACGAGGCACGGCCGATGACGGCCGCATTGGCCGAAGCCATCGTGGCAGCCACCGAGCGGCCCGCGCTGGTCCTCGACCGGGTGCGGGCGCTCGAGCTGCGGCTCGTGACGATCGCCGATCCCGACTACCCGGCCCGCCTGCGGGCGATCGAGATCCCACCGGCGCTGCTGTTCGTCCGGGGCGACCCGGCGGCGCTCAACGCCCGCCACGCGGTCGCCGTCGTCGGCACCCGCCGGCCGACCGACCGCGGGCGCCGAACCGCGGCCCGGATCGCGACGGCGCTCGCCCGGGCGGAGGCCCTCGTCGTGTCCGGCCTGGCCGTCGGCATCGACGGCGCGGCCCATGCGGCCGCCGTCGAGGCAGGCGGGCCGACCGTCGCCTTCATCGGCGGCGGCCACGGGAAGCTGTTTCCGACCCTCCACGATCGGCTCGCCGAGGCGATCGTCGCGAGCAGCGGGGCGGTCGTGTCTGAGTACGCGCCCGACACCGAGCCGACGAAGGGCACGTTTCCGCGCCGGAACCGGCTCATCAGCGGGGCCGCCGACGCGGTGGTCGTCGTGGAGGCCGGCGCCCGGAGCGGCGCCCTGCTGACGGCCTCGTGGGCGCTCGAGCAGGGCCGCGAGTGCTTCCTCGTCCCGGGGGCGATCGATGCCCCCATGTCGGCGGGCTGCATCGGCTTCCTGCGCGACTGGCCCGGCGCCGCGCGGATCGTGTCCGGGATCCCGCAGCTCCTCGACGATCTCGGCCTGCCGGCCGCCGCGGCGCTGCCGAAGCCGCCGCCACGCCTGCCGCGCCGCCCCACGGGCGAGATCAGGCCACCGTCCGCCGGCTCGTCGCTCAAGACGCTCGACCCCGCCGACGAGCCGGTCGCCATCGCGATTGCCCGTGGCGCCGCGACCGTCGACGAGCTCATCGCGGTGACGCACCTGACGGTGGCGGGCGCCCTCGGCGCCCTCACCCGGCTCGAGACGGCTGGTCTCGTCTCGGCCCGCCACGGCCGGTACGCGCCGGCCGGACCGCTCGCCGCCGTGCCGGCGGACGCGGCACCGGCGGAACGATCCGGCGGCCGGACGGACGGCCGCGCGATCTCGCCGGCAGCCTGATCCGGAGATCGCCCGTGCTATCGTCGGCCGGCCGTGACACGTGCCGTCGTCCACATCTTCAACGACCAGCCCGTCGTCGTCGACCTCGTCGAGACCCCGAAGGCCTCCGACATCGCGCTCATCTGCACGAACGTGCGGACGCTCGATGGCAAGCGCCCGGTGTTCATCGACCACGTCGACTCGACCTTCGTCTTCCCGTATGCCGGGATCCGGTTCGTCGAGATCCCGTCGGGCACCGCGCCGGCCGTGGAGGTCGAGGCGGCCGAGACCGAAGAGCTCGAGATCGACGAGGCATTCCTGAAGCGCATCCGGGACGCCTGACCTGATGGCCAAGCACCTGGTCATCGTCGAGTCGCCGGCGAAGGCCCGGACGATCGAGCGCTATCTCGGCGACGACTACCGCGTCCTCGCCTCGTACGGCCACGTTCGCGACCTCCCGGAGAACCCGGGCAAGGGCAAGCTCGGGGTCGACGTCGACAACGGCTTCGCCCCGGAGTACGTGATCTCCGACGATCGTCGCAAGCAGGTCGATGCCATCGAGCGGGCGGCGAAGTCGGCCGACGTCGTGTTCCTCGCGACGGACCTCGATCGCGAGGGCGAGGCGATCGCGTGGCACGTCACCGAAGCCGCCAACGTGCCGATCGCCCGGACCCGCCGAGTCACCTTCAGCGAGATCACCCAGCGCGCCATCCGCGAGGCCTTCGCCAGCCCGCGCGCCATCGACATGCACCTCGTCGACGCCCAGCAGGCCCGCCGGATCGTGGATCGGCTGGTCGGCTACACGCTGAGCCCGCTGCTGTCGCGGAAGGTTCGCGGTGGGCTGTCGGCCGGGCGCGTCCAGTCCGTGGCCGTCCGCCTCGTCGTCGAGCGGGAGCGCGACATCGAGGCGTTCGTCGCGCGGGAGTACTGGACCCTCCACGCCACCCTGGAGACCGGGCGCAGCGAGACGTTCAAGGCAGACGTGGTGAAGATCGCCGGCCAGCCGACCGACGTCGACAACGGCACGCTCGCCGAGCATCACGCGGAGACGCTCCGCGGGCTGAAGCCCGTCGTCGGCTCGGTGACGACGAAGACCCAGAAGCGCAGCCCGGCGCCGCCGTTCACGACCTCGACGCTCCAGCAGGAGGCGAGCCGCAAGCTCGGCTTCAGCCCGAAGCGGACGATGTCCGTGGCCCAACGGCTGTACGAGGGCGTCGACACGCCCGACGGGCACGTCGGGCTCATCACCTACATGCGAACCGACTCGGTGGCCATGGCCGGGGTCGCGATGGGCGAGGCCCGCGAGACCATCCGCGACCGATACGGCGATCGCTACACGATGCCCAAGGGCCGGGTCTACCGGACGAAGACGAAGGGTGCCCAGGAAGCCCACGAGTCGATCCGGCCGACGAGCTTCCGGCGCGACCCGGAGTCGCTGGCCCGCCACCTGAAGCCCGAGGAGCTCCGGCTGTATCGCCTGGTCTGGCAGCGTGCCCTCGCCAGCCAGATGGAGGCCAAGGAGCTCGAGACGACGACCGTCGACCTGTCGGCCGGCGCCTACGACCTCCGGGCCAGCGCCACGCGGACGCTGTTCGACGGCTTCGCTCGGGTCTACACCGAGGGCCGCGACGAGGCCGACGACGAGGATGCCGAGGGCCGCCTCCCCGCCCTGGCCGAGGCCGACGTGACGACCGTCGTCTCGATCGAGCCGGCCCAGCACTTCACGGAGCCGCCGCCGCGCTTCACCGAGGCATCGCTCATCAAGGCCCTCGAGGAGCACGGCATCGGCCGGCCGTCGACGTATGCCGCCACGATCTCCACGATCATGGATCGGGGCTACGTCCGGATCGAGGACCGCCGCCTCCGGCCGGAGCCCGTCGCCGGGATCGTCATCGACCTCCTCGTCGAGCACTTCGGCGACTACGTCGACGTCGGGTTCACGGCGAAGATGGAGGAGGAGCTCGACGAGGTCGCCCAGGGCAAGCGGCCGTGGGTGCCCCTGCTCGAGGCGTTCTACCCGCCGCTCCGCGACCGCGTCGCGGAGGTCCGAAAGACGACCCGCCGGCGGGACTTCACCACGGAGGAGACCGATGAGGTCTGCTCGCTCGGCCACCCGATGGTCATCCGCCTCGGCCGCAATGGCCGCTTCCTGGCCTGCTCGACGTATCCCGATCACAAGGAGACCCGGCCGCTCCCCGGCGACGAGCCGCCACCGCTGGAGGGGACCGGCGAAACCTGCCCGCTGTGCGGCCAGGGCACGCTCGTCTCGAAGCGCGGCAAGTTCGGGGCATTCGTCGGCTGCGATCGCTATCCCGAGTGCTCGTACATCCGGCGGGACGGCCCGCCGCCACCCGACCAGCTGCCGTTCGAGGTGACCTGCCCGAAGAACGCCGACGGCCACCTGGTCGCGCGTCGCGCGCGGCGGACCGGCAACGTCTTCTGGGGGTGCTCGAACTACCCCAAGTGCGACTACACGACGAACTTCGAGCCGGTCGGGGCGTTCCACGACGCCGACGATGGCCCCGTGGCGACGAGCCCGAAGGGTCCGCTGTGCCTGAAGTGCGGCGCGCCGATCGAGCTGCCGGCGGGCGACCCGGCGGAGGCGCTCGTCGGCCGGCGATTGGCGGGCGGAGCCCCGGATCCGGCGGCCATCGCCCCCCGTGGCGCGAGTCGCGGTGGTCGGGGCGGGGCCCGCGGCGGGTCGGCGGGAGCGGCACGACGGCGCGCACCGGGCGGGGGCGCGGGCACGGGGCGAACGACGCGACGGACGGGCGCAACAACGACCCGGCGGAGCGGCAGCACGTCCCGGCGGCGCACGGGGGCGTGACCCGGGAGATGTCGCCTGCTGGGCACGGACCGGGGCACACCGATCCGAGGTCCCAGTTCCTCCTGGCACTCCAGGCGCGCGACGCCTCGGAGCACACCCTGCGGTCGTACGGCGCGACGATCGGCGCCTACCTCGACTGGCTGGCCGAACGTGGCGTCGACTGGCGAGCCCCAGCGCGAACCGAGCTCCGGGGCTACCTGGCGCACCTCTCCGCGGCGACGGCCCGGACCTCGGTGAGCCAGCGACTCGCGGCGATCCGATCGTTCCACCGCTGGGCGGCGCGATCCGGCCTGGCCGCCGGCGATCCATGGGGGGCGATCGCGACGCCACGCCTGCCGCGGCGCCTGCCGCGGGTCCTGGAGATCGACCAGATCGAGCGGCTGCTCGAGGCGGTCGAGGCGGAGCACGCCGGCGACGACGCGCTGGCGCTGCGCGACCGGGCGATCGTCGAGGTGGCCTACGCCGCGGGGCTGCGGATCAGCGAGCTGGCCGCCGCGGCGCCGTCCGCGCTCGACCTGCGGCGCGGCGAGGTCCGGGTCATGGGCAAAGGTCGCAAGGAACGGGTGGGCCTGCTCGGCCGGCCGGCCATCGCGGCGCTCGAGGCCTACCTGGAGGATGGCCGGCCGGTCCTCCTGGCCCGCCAGGGCAGCCGGCGTCGTGGCAGCCGCGCAGGGAGCACCGCGCCGCCCGATGATCCCGACGTGCTGTTCCTGAATCACCTCGGTCGGCCGATCGGCGTCCGGGGCCTGCGCTACCGGATCGATCGCCTGTGCCGCGCGGCCGGCCTGCCCGATGGCGTCTCGCCGCACACCCTGCGCCACTCCTTTGCGACCCACCTGCTCGATGGTGGCGCCGACCTCCGGGTCGTCCAGGAGCTGCTCGGCCACGAGAGCCTCGCGACGACGCAGATCTACACCCACGTCTCGCCGGGCCGTCTCCGCGCGGCATACGTCGCCGCGCACCCGCGCGCCGTGACGACACCCGCGTCGTCGGCGACACCCGCGTCGTCGGCGACGCCCGCCGTCGGGCCCGAGCCCCCGACCACCCGGGAGCCCGCGTGACCGACGAGCTCGACGTCGTCGCGGAAACGCGGCCGATGGCCGCGACGATCGCCCGGGCCGGTCTCGTCGTGTCGGGGGCGTACCTCGCGTCGCGACTGCTGGGCTACCTCCGCGTCGTCATCATCGGGACGACCTTCGGGGCCGGGCCCGAGCTCGACGCGTTCTTCGCCGCCTTCCGGATCCCGGACCTGCTCTTCCAGCTCGTGGCGGCGGGCGCCGTGGCGTCGGCCCTCGTCCCGATCGTGTCGGGCTTCCTCGCCACGGGCGAGCAGGCCCGGGCGTGGCGCGTCGTGTCGACCGTCGCGAACCTCATGCTCGTGGCGCTCCTGGGACTCGCTGCCCTGGCGTTCGTCTTCGCGCCGGTCATCGTGCCGGCGATCACGCCCGGCTTCGACGCGGCTGAGCTCGCCCGCACGGTGGACCTGACCCGGATCATGCTCCTCGGGCCGGTCCTGCTCGGCCTCGGGGCGGTCGCCACGGCGGCGCTCAACGGCGGCAAGCGGTTCGCCGCCTCGGCCGTCGCGCCGATCGTCTACAACCTCGCGATCATCGGCGCGGCCGTGATCCTCGGCCCGACGATGGGCGTCACCGGGCTGGCCCTCGGCGTCGTGGCGGGGTCCGCCGGCCACCTGCTCATCCAGCTGCCGCCGCTGGCCCGGGCCGGATTCCGGTGGCTGCCCCGCGTCGACCTCTCCGACGCGGAGGCGCGCCACGCCTTCCTGCTCATGGCGCCCCGCGCCGTCGGGCTGGGTGCGACCCAGCTCATCTTCGTCGTGCTGACCTCGCTCGCCTCGAGCCTCGGGCCCGGCGCGATCTCGGCCTACACGATCGCGTTCTCGCTGCTCCAGATCCCGATCGGGGTCATCGGGATGCCGCTCGGGATCGTCCTGTTCCCCTCGCTCGCGGGCGAGCTCGCGCTCGGCCGGACCGGGACATACCTCGCGCTCATCGGCCGGGCGCTGCGGGTGCTCGTCTTCGTCATGCTCCCGCTGGCGGCCCTCGGCATGGTCCTGCGCGGCCAGATCGTCGAGCTGCTGCTGGGCTACGGCCGGTTCGACGCGGCGGCCGTCGACCTGACCGCGGCCACGCTCCTGGCGTTCATGGTCGGTCTGCCGGCGCACGGGATCATCGACGTCCTGGCTCGTTCGTTCTACGCCCGCAAGGACACGACCACGCCCGTTGTTGCCGCGATCCTCGGCGTGGTCGTCACCATCGCGCTTGCGATGGCACTCGTCGGTTCGCTGCAGCTGCCCGCCGTCGGCCTCGCCCTGTCCGCGGGCGCGTGGGGCGAGGCCGCGCTGCTCTTCGGCGCCCTCAAGCGCAAGGAGGCCGGCCTCGACGTGGTCAACCTCGCCTCGGTCGCGCTTCGGAGCCTCCTCGGCGCGGCGCTCGCCGGCGGCACCGCGTTCACGATCGTCGCGGGCCTGCAGGCGGTCGGCGTGACGGAGGGCAAGGTCGCGGCGCTGGTCCAGGCGGTCCTCGCGACGCTCGCGGGCGGCGCGGTCTACGTCGCCGTGGCGGCGGCCTTCCGCGTCCCCGAGCTCGAGACGCTCCTGTCCACCGGCCGGATGCTCCTGCGGGGCCGCCGTGCAGGCAGCTGAGGACGCGGTGCGAGCAGCGGACGCCGTGCGAGCGGCCGGCCCCGCCGACCTCACGACCTGGGACGCCCGTGTCGTGAACGGCCCGGGCGGCCACGTCTACCAGTCGCAGGCCTGGGCCCGGCATCGTGCCCGCTTCGGCTGGGCACCGCGATTCGTCGTGCTCGGCGACGGCCTGCCGGTCCTCGTCCTCACGCGGCCGTGGCGGCTGGTCGGCGGTGGCTCGGCGTACGTCTCGCGCGGCCCGATCCCGGAAGGCGACCCCGAGCTGACCGCGACGCGGCTCGTTGGCCTCACAGCGTGGCTCGGCGGGCAGGGGATCGACGTCGTCGCGGCCGACCCGGAGGTCCCCGCCGACAGCGCGTACGGCCGGCACCTGGGTGACGCCGGCTTCCGCCGGATCGAGGAGCTCCAGCCGTCGCGCCACCGGATGGACGTGGCGCTGCCTGCCGACGGCGACGAGGCGGCGCTCCTGAAGAGCTTATCCGCGACTACGCGCAACCTCGTCCGGCAGGCCGAGCGCCAGGGCCTCGTCGTGCGACGCCTCGATCGCCACGCGCCCGCGGTCGGTCCAGGCAGCGACCCCGCCGCCCGGCTCGACGTCGAGCCCGCTCCCGCGCCCGATGACTCCGCGACGGTCGATCGGCTGTACGAGCTGCTCGTCGACACGGCACGGCGACGCGGGTTCCGGCTGGCCGGCCGCGCGACGTTCCGAAGCTGGACCGACGAGGCGCTCGCGGCGGGCCACCTGTTCGCGCTGCTCGTGGAGGATCCCGATGGGAGGCTCCTCGCCGGCGCCACGTTCCACCGCCACGGGAATCGCCTCACCTATGCGCTCTCGGGTGAGCATGAGGCGGCCCGCAGGGACCATCCCGGGGCGACGCGATTCCTGCTCTGGCGGGCGATGCAGATCGCGATGGCCGAGGGGCGCGCGATCATGGACCTCGGTGGCGTCGACGTGCGTGGCGCCCGTCGGCGGCCACGACCCGAGGAGCCGGAGCACGGGATGCTGACCTTCAAGGAGTCGTTCGGGGCGACGTGGGTCGAGCTCGCCGGTGCCCACGAGCGGGTCATCAACCCCCTGCGGTACGCGGCCGGCCGGGCGGTCACCCGGCTGTTGGGCGGCGGTCGGTGATGGGCGCCGACCCGATGACGGCGGCCTGGGATGCCCGCGTCCGGTCGGCCCGGCGCCCGACGTACCTCCAGACGTCGGCGTGGGCCAGGGTGAAGGCGCCGAATGGCTGGCAGCCGCGGCGGATCGTGGCCGGCAGCGACGCGGACGTCGGGCCTGACGCGGCGATCGGCGATCTGGCGACCCCGGCGGCGCAGGTGCTGGTCCGGCCGCTGCCGATCGTCCCGTGGAGCCTCGGCTACGCGCCGCGCGGGCCGTCCGTCGAGCCGTGGACGCCGGCGTCGGCCGAGCGCTGGACCGAACGCCTGCGCGCGGGCACCGGACTCGAGGGCGTCGGCCTGCTCCGGATGGACCCGGAGCTCGAGGCGACGGACGAGGCCGGTGCGGTCGCGGACCGGCTCCGGGCGCTGGGCTGGCGGCGAGCCCATGACGCCCAGCCGCGGGCGACGCGGGTCATCGACCTCCGCACCGACGAGGCGGCCCTGTGGTCGGGCGTCCGCAAGAAGTGGCGGCAGTACGTCAACCACGCCCGCGGAGCCGGGATCGCCGTTCGCGACGTCGACGCCGACGCGGAGCCCGGCGCGTTCGATCGGTTCGGCGCGATCATGCGCGAGACCTCGCGGCGAGCCGGGATCCCGATCCGGGCGACGAGCGCCTATCGCGACCTCTGGGCGGCCTTCCGGCCGACGGGCGAGGCCCGCCTGCTGTTCGCGGAGGACCCGGCCGGGGAGACGCTCGCGGTCCTGCTCCTCGTCCGCTGCGGCCGCCGCGTCACCGAGCCATATGGCGGGATGACGGGCGCCGGCGCCGACGTCCGCGCCAACTACCTGCTCAAGTGGGAGGCCCTCCGGCGGTCCCGCGACGCGGGTGCCGAGGAGTACGACCTGTGGGGCCTGCCGACGGCCGGCATCGCCCACTTCAAGGAGGGCTTCGGTGGCCGCGAGGTCACCTACGTCGGGGCGTGGGACCTCGATCTCCACTCCCTCGGTGGCCCGCTCGTCAGGACGGCCGAGGCGGCCCGTCGGTCCTACCTCGGGCTGCGCCGACGCGGCCGGGCCGCGGCCCACGAGGACGGCGGCGGATGACGACGAGCGGCGACGAGACGTACGCGGCGCTGCTCTCGGCAGGCGAGCCCGCCGGGCCCAAGACGGGCGCCGCCTTCCTTGCGCGGCTCGCCACCGCCGGCAGCCAGCCGCGCGGCGCGTCGTCCGGCGTCGGCGTCATCAGCGACGGAAGCGTGACGGGTCTCGCCCACGACTCGCGGACCGTCGAGCCCGGCAACGTGTTCTTCGCGGTTCCCGGCGACCACGTCGACGGCCACGACTTCGTCGCCCAGGCCAGGGCTCGCGGCGCGCTCGCCGCGGTCGTCGAGCGAGCTGTGCCCGTGGACGTCCCGCAGCTCGTCGTCGACAGGACCCTCCTCGCGCTCGCCGCGGCGGCCTGCTGGTGGTACGGCGATCCGTCGGCCGACCTCGGCATCGTCGGCGTGACCGGCACCGACGGCAAGACGAGCACCTCACGCCTCGTCGGCTCGGTCCTCGACGCGGCGGGCCTCCGGGCCGGGATCGTATCGACGGTGGGGGGCCGGATCGGTGGCGTGGACGAGCGGCGTCCACCCCACGTCACGACGCCCCAGGCCCCGGAGCTCCAGCGGGCGCTCGCCGCGATCCGCGCGGCGGGCGATCCCGTGGCGGTCGTCGAGACGACCTCGCATGGCCTTGCCCTCGGCCGCGTGAACGGCGTCCGGTACGACGTCGCGATCCTCACGAACCTGACCCGCGAGCATCTCGAGTTCCACGGGACGTGGGAGGCGTACCGCGAGGCGAAGCGCTCGCTGTTCGCCCGGCTCGAGGTTGGACCCGCCAACCCGCCGAAGCCGAAGCCAGGCTGGCCGCGCACGGGGATCCTCAATGCCGACGACCCGTCCGCGTCGCTGTTCGCCGAGACGACCCGCGCCGCGGGGGCCCAGGTCCTGAGCTATGGTCGCTCGCCCGGCGCCGACCTCCGGCTCGTGGCCGTCGACGACGATGGCCGGCGACTGCGGATCTCGTGGGACGGGCCGGCCGGCCGACGCCAGGCCGCGCTCCAGCTCGCAGGCCGCTTCAACGCCTACAACGCGCTCGCCGCCGCGGCGCTCGGGGTCGCGATCGGCCTGGACCCGGAGGCGGTCACCGCCGGGCTCGAGGACCTGCGCCACGTCGCCGGGCGGATGCAGCGCGTCGAGCTCGGCCAGCCGTTCGGCGTCGTCATCGACTACGCCCACACGGCCAACGCCCTCGCGCTCGTCCTCGACGAGCTCGCCCCCGTGGCGAAGGCCCGGGGCGGGGGACTGATCGCGGTCTTCGGATCCGGGGGCGAGCGCGACATCGAGAAGCGCGGGCAGATGGGCCGCGTCGCGGCCGAGCGGTGCCGGCTCGTGATCGCCACGAACGAGGACCCTCGCAACGAGGACCCGATGGCGATCATCGAGGCCATCGCCGCGGGTGCGGCAGCAGCCGGCGCCGTCCGCGGCGAGGGCCTTCGCCTGATCCTCGACCGGCACGAGGCCGTGGCCGCAGCGATGGCCGCCGCGCGGCCGGGCGACGTCGTGCTGCTCGCCGGCAAGGGCCACGAGCACAACATCCTGGTCGCCGACGGGGGCGAGATCCCGTGGGATGAGGGAGCCGCCGCCGAGGCGGCGCTCCGGGGCCTCGGCTTCGGCGGCTAGCTCGTCCGCGGCCGCGGGCCGCTCCTGCACGGCTGCGGGTCGCCCATCCGCGGCTGCGGGAGCGCGCAAAGGGCGCTGCTAGACTCCGTCGATCATGGTCGTCCAGCGGACCAAGCCGGAGGCACCGGCCGAGGGTCCGGCCGTCGCCCCTCCCCGCCGCAGGCCGCGGCCCGCCGCCGCTCGTCGCACGAACGGCGCAGCGCCCGACGGCCGGCCGGGCCTCCGGAGCGGGAGTCGCACGAGCACGCCGTCGATCAAGGCCATGTCCGCGGACCTCCTCAAGGCGATCCGGCGCGACGATCCCGACGCCGACGTCAGCGAGATCCAGAAGGCGATCGCCTTCGCGGTCGAGGCCCACGGCGACCAGAAGCGGGCCTCGGGCGAGCCCTACGTGACCCACCCGATCGCCGCCGCGCACATCCTCGCCGACCTCGACATCGATCTGGTCGCCATCGAGGCCGCCCTCCTCCACGACGTCCCGGAGGACACCGAGTACGACCTCTCGGACATCGAGGAGCGCTTCGGGTCCGAGGTCGCCCAGCTCGTCGACGGCGTCACGAAGCTGTCGAAGTTCAGCACCCTGAGCCACGAGCAGCAGCAGGCCGAGAACATCCGGAAGATGTTCCTGGCGATGGCGGACGACATCCGCGTCGTCCTCATCAAGCTCGCCGACCGGCTCCACAACATGCGGACGCTCGCCGCGCTGCCGCTGGAGAAGCAGCAGCGGATCGCCCGCCAGACCCTCGAGATCTACGCCCCGCTCGCCGAGCGCCTCGGCATCTGGCAGGTCAAGTGGGAGCTGGAGGACCTGGCCTTCAAGGTGTTGGAGCCCGAGCCGTTCCGGGAGCTGGCGAAGCTGCTGGACACCCGGCGCAAGGCCCGCGAGTCGTACATCGAGCGGGCGATCGAGGAGCTCAGGCCGCGGCTCGAGGCCGCCGGGATCAAGGCCGACCTGCAGGGCCGGCCGAAGCACATCTACAGCATCTGGAAGAAGATGCAGCGCAAGTCCGCGGAGTTCGGCGAGATCTACGACGTCTACGCCATCCGCATCCTCGTCGACGACCTGCGCGACTGCTACGCCGCGCTCGGGATCGTCCACGCCCTGTGGCGCCCGATCCCGAACCAGTTCGACGACTACATCGCGGTCCCCAAGAACAACCTCTACCAGTCGCTCCACACCGCGGTCATCGCGATCGACGGCAAGCCCCTCGAGATCCAGATCCGGACCCACGCGATGCACCAGGTGTCCGAGGTCGGGATCGCCGCCCACTGGCGGTACAAGGAGGAGTCGAAGGCCGACCGCGACTACGACGCCAAGCTGGCGTGGCTGCGGCAGCTCATGGACTGGCAGCGCGACGTCAGCGACGCGACCGAGTTCGTCGAGGGCATCAAGCTCGACATCTTCCAGGACCAGGTCTTCGTCTTCACCCCCAAGGGCGACATCAAGGACCTGCCCGCCGGCGCGACGCCGCTCGACTTCGCCTACCGGATCCACACCGACGTCGGCCACCGCACCATCGGCGCGAAGGTCAACAGCCGCCTCGTCCCGCTCGACTACCGGCTGAAGAACGGCGACATCGTCGAGATCGTCACGACGAAGGCAAGCCACGGCCCGTCGCGTGACTGGATGAACGTCGTCCGGACGTCCCATGCCCGCGAGAAGATCCGGCAATGGTTCAAGCGCCAGGAGCGGGACGAGAACATCGTCCACGGCCGCGAGGCGCTCGATCGCGAGCTCCGCCGTCTCGCCCGGACCTCGACCGCGGCCGTCGGGCCGGAGCGGCTGCTCGAGGTCGCGAAGCAGTTCAACCACGACAGCCTCGACGACTTCTATGCCGCGGTCGGCTATGGCGCGATCGGTGCGCAGTCCGTGGTCATGCGGCTCGGCGTCGTCGACGACACCCAGCTCACGCTCCCGAGCGTCGCCGCGCCGCCACCGCCGGCGAAGGCCGGCGGCGTCCGGGTCAAGGGCGTGGGCGATCTCCTCGTCCGCTTCGCCCGCTGCTGCCACCCGATCCCGGGCGACCCGATCCAGGGCTTCATCACCCGGGGCAAGGGCGTGACGGTCCACCTCCGGACCTGCCCGACGATCATCAACGAGCGCGAGGTCAGCCGGCTCATCGAGGTCGAGTGGGACGCCGCGCCGACCCAGACCTACCCGATCGCGATCCGGGTCGAGGCCTACGACCGCACCGGCCTCCTGAGCGAGATCACCCAGGTCGTCGCCGAGGCAAAGGTCAACATCGTCGCGGCGAACGTTTCGGTGAGCCCGGACCACACCGCGATCGTGCGAGCGACGCTGCAGGTCGCGTCGGTCGCCCAGCTGGCCCGCGTCCTGTCGCGCCTCGAGCAGCTCAAGGACGTCCTCTCGGTCTCGCGGGACCTGGGCTGACGATGCCGACGTTCCAGGCGCCGCGCGGGACCCGCGACCTGCTGCCCGCCGACCGGGTCCTGTGGGCCCGTGCCGAGGCGAGCCTCCGGGACCTCGCGGCGCGCTATGGCTACCGCGAGATCGAGACGCCGCTCTTCGAGGCTAGCGCCGTCTTCGAGCGTGGCGTCGGCGCCGTGACCGACATCGTCGAGAAGGAGCTCTTCCGGGTCTCGCCGTCGCGCGGCGAGGAGCGCGAACCGTGGGCCCTCCGGCCGGAGGCCACGGCCGGCATCGTCCGGGCCTACATCGAGCACGGCCTCCACACCCAGCCCCAGCCGGTCCGCCTCAGCCTGTACGGCGCGATGTTCCGCTACGACCGGCCCCAGGCCGGCCGCTATCGCCAGTTCTACCAGTGGGACATCGAGGCGATCGGCGATGCCGGACCAGCCATCGACGCGGAGATCATCGAGCTCGGGTCGCGGTTCTATCGGTCGCTCGGCCTGGCGATGGTGGAGGCGCGCCTGAACACGATCGGCGACCCGGTCTGCCGTCCGGGCTACCTCAAGGCCCTGACCGCCTACTACCAGACGCGCATCGGCGAGTTCCCGGACCTCGCCCGGACCAGGCTGGTCTCGAACCCCTTGCGCCTGCTCGACTCGAAGGACCCGGCGATGGTCGAGATCAACCGCCACGCGCCGTCGATGTGGGATCACCTCTGCGACCCCTGCGCCGAGCATTTCGCCGCGGTCCGGGTCCACCTCGACGCGCTGGGGATTCCGTATCGGCTCTCGCCGGAGATCGTCCGCGGCCTCGACTACTACACCCGCACGACGTTCGAGTTCGTCCGGCCCGGCGCCGAGGGCCAGCAGGACGCGCTCGGCGGCGGTGGCCGGTACGACGGGCTTGTCGAGCTCCTCGGCGGCAAGCCGACGCCGGCGATCGGCTTCGCCCTGGGCATGGACCGGATCGTGCACGCGATGCAGGAGGCCACCGCGGAGGGCGGCGCCGCGAGTGCGGACGCCGCCGTGCCGATCGCGGTCATCGTGGGCGCCGACCCGGACGACACCGTCACTCGCCTCCGGATCGCCACCGACCTTCGCGCGACCGGGCTCGCGGTCCGTGCCGACCTGGCGAGGCGGAAGCTCGGCCGGCAGCTGGAGGCGGCGGTTCGGGACGGCGCGCGCTACGCGGTGATCGTCGGCGACGAGCTGCCCGACGGCCTCGTTCAGCTGCGCGACCTCGGGGCCGCGTCGCAGAAGCCCGTCGCGGTCAGTGCGCTCGCGGCGCTCCTTCGCCGGAAGGCGAGCGCGGCCGGGCCGGGCTGAGGAAACCTGCGCTCACATGGCCGAGTGGATCTACTTCATCCATCCGCCCCGCGATGACTTCGCAGCGACGATGACCGAGGCGGAGCGCGAGGCCTGGGGCCGCCATTGGGCGCGCATCCAGCGCCTCTACGCGGAGGGCACGATCGTTCTCGTCGGGCCGACGCTCGGCCGTCACAACACCGGCATCTGCGTCTTCGAGGCGCCTGACGAAGCGGCCGCCCGGGCCATCATGGACGGCGACCCGACGATCGCCGAGGGATTCGCCCGCGGCGAGCTGCGGCCCTTCCGCGTCTCCCTGCTGCGCGGTCGGGAGCGGGTGCCGACCGCCTGAAGGCCGGCACCGATCACCGAGGCCTCGCCGGCCGATACGATACGGCGGTCATGTCCCCTTCGACGCCCCTGTCTCCGGCCGCCGTCGACCTGTCGAGCTCGTATCGCAGCCACAGCTGCGGCCAGCTCCGGGCCGGCGATGCCGGCACGCCGGCGCGATTGGCCGGCTGGGTCCATCGCCGTCGAGACCACGGCCAGCTCATCTTCCTGGACCTCCGCGATCGCCACGGCATCACCCAGGTCGTCGTCGACGAGGCGCAGGCGCCGGACGCCCATGCCGCCGCGGCGCGGGCCCGCAACGAGTTCGTCGTCATGGCCGAGGGCGAGGTC
>JACQEG010000075.1 GCA_016200665.1 Chloroflexota bacterium
ACCGAGGAGCGAGATGAGCTCCGACCGGTGCTCCACCCGAGCGCCGTTCGTCGCGAACCGCGGGTCGTCCGCGAGCGGCGGCTGCCCGAGGAGCGTGCACAGCGCCAGCCATTGCTTCTGGCTGCCGACGCCGACCGCGATCTCGCCATCGGCCGCGGCGAACGTCTCGTACGGGACGATGCTCGGGTGGGCGTTACCTCGCCGCCGCGGCGACTGCCCGGTCACGAATGCGTTCTGGGCCTGGTTGATCAGGACCGCGAGGCTGCTCTCCAGGAGCGAGACGTCGATCCGCCGCCCGCCGACGCCGCGAGCAGCTCCGGCACCGCCGGCGCCGCGGGCAGCTCCGGCGTGCTCCCGGCCGAGCAGCGCGGCGACCGCCCCGATCGCCGCGAACAGCCCGGTCACGACGTCGCTGATCGCGACACCCACCTTGAGCGGCCGGCCACCGGGCTCGCCGGTGATCGACATCAGGCCGGACGCTGCCTGCACGACGAAGTCATAGCCCGCCTTCGACGCGTCCGGGCCCGTGGTGCCGTAGCCGCTGATCGCGAGGTGAAGGAGCCGCGGGTTCCGCGCCCGCAGCGCGTCGTCGTCGAACCCGAGCCTGGCGAAGCCACCGACCTTGAAGTTCTCGACGACGAGGTCGGCCCCATCGAGCAGGCGCCACAGGACCTCCCGCCCGGCCGGCTGCCGGAGGTCGAGCCGGAGGCTCCGCTTGTTTCGGTTGACCGCCAGGTAGTACGCGGCGGTCCGAGTGCCCGCGGCCTCGTCCCCGACCCACGGCGGGCCCCAGGTCCGCGTGGCGTCGCCCTCGAGCGGCTCGACCTTGATGACGTCCGCCCCGAGATCGCCGAGGACCATCGTCGCGTAGGGACCAGCGAGGACGGTCGAGCAGTCGATGACGCGGATACCGTCGAGCGGGCCGGGCATGGTCGCAATCGTACGGGGCTCGCGGCGGTCGCTGATGCGGCTAGAGGCATCACGCGCGAAGGGCCGTCCCGCCCCGGAGCGTGGCCGGCCGGCCGGCAGCGGCTCGGGCCCGCTACGACCAGGGCACCTCGGAGCGGTCGTAGACCGGCGCGCCCTCGCGGACCCAGTCGACGAGGTCCCGGTTGACCACGATGCCGGAGGCGGGCTCGCGGACGACGTCCGGCCCGACCCGGAACTCGATGGCGGCCTCGGTCAGCGGGATCATCGGCTGGCGCGAGCGCAGCGACTGGAGGGCGTCCTCGCCCTGGCCCACATGGAGCCGCCCGGACACGAGGTACCGCCCGACGCGAAAGACCAGCGGATGCGTCTCCGTCCGGATGCGCTGGGCGCGGTCGCCGCGCGGCCCGGTCGCATGAACGATCGCCAGCTCGTCCCGGCGCACGAGGATCTCGGAGACGACCATCGAGCCGCCTTCGGGCAGGCGCTCCGCGAGTGCATCGACCAGGACGAACTCGTCGTGGGAGTTGAGCATGTCGGAGAGTCGGCTGTTGTCGAGCCGGATCCGACCCGAGAGGCGCTCGCTCACGGCGTAGGCGACGAAGTCGACCTCGGGCAGGCTCTCGTCCTCGGAGGCATCCATGCCCGGGCCGCCGCGCGGGTCGCGCGTGTCTCCGGGCTGCCGAAGCACGAGCCGGAGCCGGGACCCGATCGATCCGATCACCCCGGAAGGATGCGCCTCGCCGCACGGTGCGTCCCCGCGACGAAGGTACCATCGGGCCCATGGCGTCCCCCACCTCCGACCACGATCCCCGCCTCACCCTGATGACCGTCCATGCCCATCCCGACGACGAGACCATCGGGACCGGCGGGCTCATGGCCAGGGCCGTGGCCGATGGCCGGCGCGTCGTCCTCGTGACCTGCACCCGGGGCGAGCAGGGCGAGATCGTCGTGCCGGAGATGGACACCGCGGAGAACCACCGGCGACTCGCGGAGCTTCGCGCGGCCGAGCTCGAGGCGGCGATGGCGGACCTCGGCGTCACCGAGTGGGAGAACCTCGGCTATCGCGACTCGGACATGATGGGCCGCGTCGGGAACCTCGATCCGCGGAGCTTCTGGCAGGCCGACCTCGACGAAGCCGCCGGGCGGCTGGCATGGCTGGTGCGGCGCTATCGGCCGCACGTCATGACGACCTACAACGCCTACGGCGGCTACGGCCACCCCGACCACATCCGGACGCACGACGTGGCGGTTCGCGCCTTCGCCCGAGCGGGCGATCCGGCCTGGTATCCGCAGCAGCTCGCGCCGGAGCACGGTGGGACCGGCCCCGCCGAGGCCGACGGCGGTCTCGCGCCCTGGGCTCCGCTCAAGCTCTACGAGCAGGCGATCCCGGCGTCGGTCCGCCTGGCGATGAAGGACAAGCTCGAGGCGATCGGCGAGAGGAGCCCCTGGTCGGAGCCTGAGAACGTCTCCCCGGAAGAGCTCGACCAGTGGCGCGAGGCGATGGCGAAGATGCTCGTCCCGGACGAGTCGATCACAACCTGGATCGACGTCTCGTCGGTCGTCGATCGCAAGTGGGCCGCGATCGGCAGGCACGTCACCCAGATGGCGCAGGACAACTTCTTCCTGCGCTTCGGGCTCGACGGCTGGCGGGAGTTCTGGTCCAGGGAGGCGCTGATCCTCACCGAATCGAGGATCCCGGCCTCGCCGCCCGAGACGGACGTCTTCGAGGGCATCGCCTCGGCCTAGCGGCCTGCCGCAGCGCCGCGGCCGCACCTGCCCGAACAAGGTGACGCCCCGTTCGGGCGGGCGAACGGGGCGTCGGGTGGATTCGGGGATCGAGTGGCGGACCCGACCGGATTCGAACCGGCGATCTCCAGCGTGACAGGCTGGCATGTTTGGCCGCTACACCACGGGTCCGCGGCGCGACGGCGAAGGATAACAGGTCGCGGTCGCCGAACCTTCCGAGCGGGCGACGTCCGGTCGTCCGATCAAAGGCCGGGCACCGTACGCGATATCCTCGGGCCCCATGTCCAACCCCGGCGAGCGGATCGACCTCCGCTCGGACACCGTCACGAAGCCGACCGACGAGATGCGGCGGGCGATGGCCGCTGCCGAGGTGGGCGACGACGTCTTCGGTGACGACCCGACCGTCATCGCCCTCGAGGAACGCGCGGCCGAGCTCCTCGGCAAGGAGGCCGGCCTGTTCGTGGCGTCCGGGTCGATGGGCAACCTCGTGGCCCAGATGGCCCACCTCGACCGAGGCATGGAGACGATCTGCGGCGCCCAGACCCACATCGTCCTGGACGAGGCGGCGAGCTACGCCGTCGTGGTCGGTGCATCGGTCCGTCCGCTGCCGGATCGGGCCGACGGGATGATGGAGCTCGCCGCGATCCGCGACGCCTTCCGGGATCCGTCCGATGTCCACCAGCCGATCACCGGCCTCGTGGCGATCGAGAACACCCACGCCCACTCGATGGCCCAGCCGCTGCCCGTGTCGTACGTCGCCGCCGTGGCGGCGCTCGCCCACGAGCGTGGGGTGCCGCTGTTCATGGATGGGGCCCGCTTCTGGAACGCCGCAGTCGCGGTCGGCGTGTCCGGCCGAGAGCTCGCCGCCCCCGCTGACACCGTGTCGTTCTGCCTGTCGAAGGGCCTGGCCTGCCCGGTCGGCAGCGTCGTCGTGGGCTCGAAGGCCACGATCTGGAAGGCCCGCCGGGCGCGCAAGCTCGTCGGTGGCGGGATGCGCCAGGCCGGCATTCTCGCCGCGGCCGGGCTGGTCGCCCTGCGCGACGGACCGGCCGGCATGATCGAGCGGCTGGCCGAGGATCACGCCAACGCCCGGCACCTGGCCGAGGGCCTCGCCGAGCTGCCGGGGATCCGGTCGCCCGGCGACGTCGCCCAGCCCGACGACGGCCCCCTCGATCCCGAGCGCGTCCGGACGAACTTCGTGCTCTTCCGGGTCAACGGCGGCATGGCGGCGTTCCTCGACGGCCTCGCCGCCCGTGGCATCGACATGGTTGCGTTCTCGGGCGAGCAGATCCGGGCCTGCACCCATCACGGCATCGACGCCGCGGACATCGACCGCACGATCGCGGCGGTCCGCGACGTCCTCGCCGACCTCGGCGTCCGCCGCTCCCCGAGCGAGCCCGTCGGCGCCGCCTGACGGCGGCCGACCGCTCGCCTCGATGCTGGTCATTCCGTCGATCGACCTGGCCAGCGGCCGCTCGCGCGTCGTCTTCTGGCCGGGCGTCGCCACCGGCATCGGGGCCCCGACGGACCGCCCGGACCGGATCGCGGAGCACTTCGTCGGCCTCGGTGCGCCGGTGATCCACGTCGTCGACTTCGATGGCGCTCGCGCCGGCCAGCCCGTCAACCTGGAGGCGCTCGGAGCCATCGCCGCCCGCGTCGCCACGCCGCTCCAGCTCGCCGGCGGGGTCGACGATCCAGACGCCATCCGGCTCGCCTTTGCCGCCGGCGCCACGCGGGTCGTCGCGACCATGGCCCTCGCCGACGATCCCGCGGCACTTCGGGCCTGCCTCGACGTCGCCGGCGACTGGCTCGCGGTCGGGATCGACCCGCGGCCGGACCGGCTCGCCACGTTCCAGTGGCGGCGTGGCACTCCACCGACGCTGGCCGACCTCATCGACGAGCTCGCCGGGGCCGGGGTGACCCGCCTCGTCGTGAGCCATGCCGGCCCCGACGGCGACAGGTCCGGCGATGACCGCCTCGCGGAGGTCGCCGCCATGGCCAGCCGCGCGGGCCTCGAGCTGCTCGTCGCGGGCGGGGCTCGGGACCTCGACGGCGTCCGCCGCGTGCGGGATGCCGGCGCGGCGGGCATCATCCTCGGCGAGGCGCTCCTGTCCGGGGCGATCGACTACGTCGCTGCACGGGAGGCCGTTTCATGAGCCAGCGCTCCAGGTCCAGCGGGAGCTCGGGGCGTCGTCCCAAGGACCTCCGCACCGGGCCAGGTCGCGCCCGCCCCCCGTCGAGCCGTGTCCCGAAGACGGGCGTTCGCGGCGGCACGACGGTCCGTCGCAGCCGCAACGGCGACCCCCGCCTCATCTCGGCCGCCGTCGTCGGCGGCCTGCTCGTCCTCGCGGTGCTGCTGCTCGGCGGCGGCCTGTTCCGCGGCGGAGCGGGCGCGAGCCCGTCGGCGTCGGCCACCGTACGCGGGAGTGGCTGCCCGACGAGCCAGCCGGCCGCCCTGACCTCGGGCGAGACCCGGACGGTCACGATCGAGACGCCGAAGGGCAACATCGTCATCAAGGTCCAGGGCTCGCTCTCGCCGATCGCCGCCGGCAACTTCGTGGTGCTCGCCTCGTGCGGCTTCTACGACGGCATCGTCTTCCATCGAACCGCCAGCCTCCAGGATGGGACGCCGTTCGTCATCCAGGGCGGCGATCCCAAGGGCGATGGCAGTGGCGGCCCCGGCTACACGATCCAGGACGAGCGGGTGACCACGACCTACCACCGCGGCACCGTCGCCATGGCCCGCACCCAGGACGCCAACAGCCAGGGCTCGCAGTTCTTCATCGTCCTCAGCGACGCCGCCGCCTCGGCGCTCGCATCCGCGAACACGTACGCGATCTTCGGCTCGGTCGTGGATGGTATGGACGTCGCGGACCAGATCTACCAAGCCTCGCCCGGCTCGGACAACGTGCCGAACCCGATCCCGATGACCAAGGTGACCGTCGCCAACCCGTAAGGCGCCCCCCGCGGGCGCCGATGCAGAGGAGCCGCCATGACCCGAGCGACCATCGCGACCGACCACGGCTCGATCGAGATCGAGCTCTTCACCACCGATGCCCCGAAGGCGTCCCAGAACTTCATCGACCTCGCGAAGAAGGGCTTCTACGACGACGTCGTGTTCCACCGCGTCATCCCCGGCTTCGTCGCCCAGGCTGGCGACGGCCAGCACGGCAAGAAGGCGAGCCTGAACGCCGGTCGTGTCGGGACCGGCGGGCCGGGCTACACGTTCGCG
>JACQEG010000076.1 GCA_016200665.1 Chloroflexota bacterium
GCGTTCGTGGCGATGAACGCCGAGACGCTGAGCCTCGTCATCGATGGCGCCACCCCGAAGGGCGACGTCCTGGGCGTCGCGGAGCTGGCCGGGGTCATGGCCGGCAAGCGCACGTCCGATCTCATCCCGCTGTGCCACCCCCTCGCCCTGACGAGCCTCGTCGTGACCGCGACGCCGGATCGCGCCGGGGGCGGGGTGCGGATCCGGGCCGAAGCCGCGACGAGCGGCCAGACGGGCGTCGAGATGGAGGCGCTGACCGCCGCCTCCGTGGCGGCCCTGACGGCCTACGACATGGTCAAGGGCGTCGAGCGCGGGGTCGAGATCCGCTCCGTACGACTGCTCGAGAAGTCCGGCGGACGGTCCGGCGAGTGGCACCGGCCCTCCGGCCCCGACATTGGCCCCGCGGCGGCGGGCCCCGCGCGGCCGCGGCCGGGCGAGCGCGTGGCGGGCCGGATCCGGAAGCGTGGCTGATCTCGCTCCCGGCGCCGTCCCGGAGGCGTGGCGCGTCCCGATCGCGACGCGGGCGTTCGTCCTCACGGTCAGCGATGGCGTCGCGGGCGGCAGCCGCCACGATGACTCCGGCGAGGCGCTCGCCGCGCGCCTGGAGCAGCTCGGGTTCATGGTGGAGCGGGGCATCGCCGCGGACGACCGCGACGCCATCGCCGTCGGCATCCGCTCGGCGCTCGACCAGCACGTCCTGATCGTGACAACCGGCGGGACCGGCCTGACCCCGCGCGACGTGACGCCCCAGGCGACCGCGAGCGTCCTCGAGTACGAGGTCCCAGGCCTGGCCGAGGCGATGCGCGCGGCCGGTCGCGCAAAGACACCGATGGCGGACCTGTCCCGTGGGCTCGTGGGCGTGGCCCGGCAGCGGCTCGTGGTCAACGTCCCCGGCAGCCCGCGCGCGGCCCTCGAATCGCTCGCCGCCCTGGAGCCGACGCTCCGCCACGCTCTCGAGACCCTCGGCGGCCCGTTCGATCACGGCATGGCCGCGGACGCCCGGCCGGACCTGCCCGATCCCGGCCAGACCCGCCTCCCGGACCTCGAGCCGCCCGGCCTCGACGATCCTGCCGGCACCGGCGCGCCCGGCGCCACGGCCGCGCCCACGGAGCGCGAGGATCCGTGGCGGGACCTCCCGCGGTCCCGCTAGGATCGGAGCTGATGTTCCCGGCCTTCGCGGACGTCCCGGCCTACCCCCTCGTCTTCGTCGTCTTCTGGGGCGCGGTGGCGTTCTTTGCCCTGGCGATGGCCCGCCACCTGCGGATCTTCGCCGCGGCGCGCGCCGAGGGTCCCAGCCCCCTCGACGACGTCCCCGCCCGGCTCGGCGGGCTGATCCGGTACGCCTTCGTCCAGACGAAGATGTTCAAGGACCCCAGGGCGGCGCTCATGCACTGGGGGATCTTCTGGGGCTTCGTGCTCCTGACGGTCGGCACGGCGAACGTCGTCACCGGCGGGCTCGTCCAGGCGATCGTCTCCGCGCCGTTCGATGGGCTGCTCTGGGCCGCGGTGCTGGCGATGCAGAACATCGTCGCCCTCGTCACCATCGGCGCGGTCCTGTGGGCGTTCGAGCGGCGGCTCATCGAGAAGCCGGCTCGTCTCGAGCTGAACGTCCTGGCGGTCCCGCTCCGGAGCCTGCCGGCCGGGGTCCTCGAGGTCGGGTTCGCGGTCATGTGGTGGACCCACATGGCCGTCGTGTCGGCCTTCCTGCTGTACCTGCCCGGCAGCAAGCACCTCCACATCGTCACGAGCTTCTTCAACATCTACTTCCGCAAGCTCAAGCCACGCGGCGAGCTGCCGGCGATGGACCTCGAGCGCGAGGACGCGACCTTCGGCGTCCGGACCCTCGCCGACCTCGGCTGGCGCGACCTGCTCGATGGGTTCACCTGCACCGAGTGCGGTCGCTGCCGGGAGCAGTGTCCGGCCTGGAACACCGGCAAGCCGCTCGATCCCAAGCACTTCATCATGGGTCTCCGGGAGATGTCGGTCGAGGCCGAGCAGGGCCTCCCGCTGATCCCGAACTCGGCGATCGTCCGCGACGCCTACGGCCTCGACGACTCGGTCAAGCCCGAGCGGCTCATGAAGCCGATCGTCGATGCCGCGATCCCGTACGACGCCGTGTGGGACTGCGTGACCTGCGGTGCCTGCGTCGAGGCCTGCCCGGTGCTCATCGAGCACGTCGACAAGATCGTCGACCTCCGGCGGAACCTCGTCCTCGAGGATTCGCGCTTCCCGCAGGAGCTCAGCGGCGCCTTCCGGAACATGGAGGGTGTCGCGAACCCATGGGGCCAGCCGCCCTCCACCCGCACCGACTGGACGAAGGGCCTGCCGTTCGCGGTTCCGACCGTCGCGGAGCTCGCGGCGGAGGACCGGCTCGGCGAGATCGACGTCCTGTACTGGGTCGGCTGCGCGGCCGCGTTCGACGACCGCAACCGCAAGGTGGCCCGGGCCTTCGCGACCTGCCTCGACGCCGCGGGGGTGCGATTCGCGATCCTCGGCCAGGAGGAGTCGTGCACCGGCGACCCGGCCCGCCGGATGGGCAACGACTACGTCTACCAGATGCTCGCGACGGGCAACATCGAGACGCTCAACCGCTACCGGATGGGGGAGCGGACGATCGTCACCGCGTGCCCCCACTGCTTCAACTCGATCGGCAACGAGTACGGCCAGCTCGGCGGCCACTTCCGGGTCATGCACCACTCGGCGTACCTGCGCGAGCTCATCTCGACCGGCCGGCTGCGGGTCCTCGACGACGGGCCGGCACGGTCGGTCACGCTCCACGACTCGTGCTACCTGACCCGCTACAACGGCGTCATCCAGGAGCCCCGTGACGTCCTCGCGTCCGTGCCCGGCCTGGAGCTGCGGGAGATGGACAACCACGGCCGCCAGACGTTCTGCTGCGGTGCCGGCGGCGGCCGGATGTGGATGGAGGAGACCCGCGGGACCCGGATCAACGAGTCGCGGACCGCGCAGGCGCTCGCGACCGGCGCCGAGGCCGTCGCCACGGAGTGCCCGTACTGCATGACGATGCTCAAGGACGGCCTCGAGGCCGCCGACGCCAACCTCGGCGGGGCCGTGAAGGCGATCGACATCTCGGAGCTGCTCGCCGACTCGCTCGCGCCGGTGCAGCCCGGCTCGCGAGCCCTGCCCGTCCTGCAGTAGCGCCACCGCGCCTCGCGAGCGCCACCGAACGGCATCGCCGGGCGCCGGTACGATTGACGGCGTGCCAGCTGCCGCCGGGACCGGCTACCGCCTGACCGAGGACCAGGTTCTCCTTCGCGACACCCTCCGCGACCTGGCCGACGAGCAGATCGCGCCGCGGGCGGCGGAGATCGATCGGACCGGGGAGTTTCCCCAGGACATCCGCCGGCTCCTCGCCCGATACGACGTCCTCGCGCTGCCGTTCCCCGAGGCATACGGCGGCGTCGGGGCCGACCTCCTGACGCTCGCCATCGCCATCGAGCAGATCGCCCGTGCCTGCACGACGTCGAGCCTCATCCTGACCGTGCAGAGCCTCGCGACCCTGCCCATCCTCCTCGGCGGGTCCGAGGAGCAGAAGGCCCGCTTCTTCCCGGATCTCGCCTCCGGCAGGAAGCTTGCGGCATTCGGCCTGACCGAGCCCGAGGCCGGCTCGGATGCCGGCGCGGCTCGGACCCGCGCGGTCCGCGACGGCGACGACTACGTCATCGACGGCGGCAAGCGCTTCATCACCAACGGCAGCGTGGCCGACCTCATCACCGTCTTCGCCGTGACCGATCCGGACGCCAAGACGAGCCGGCGGCTCAGCTGCTTCGCGGTCGAGGTCCCGACACCGGGGTTCTCGGTCGTGCGGCTCGAGCACAAGCTCGGGATCCGGGGCAGCCCCACCGCTGAGCTCGCCTTCGAGCAGATGCGGGTGCCGGCCGCGAACCGGATCGGCGAGGAGGGCGACGGCTGGAAGCTCGCCATGGCGACGTTCGACCGATCGCGCCCGGGGATCGCCGCGCAAGCCGTGGGCATCGCCCAGGGCGCGCTGGACGCTGCGGTGGCCTATGCCAGGGATCGGAAGCAGTTCGGCCAGCGAATCGGCGACTTCCAGATGGTCCAGGCGATGCTCGCCGACATGGACGCCCGGACCGAGGCCGCGCGGCAGTTGACGTACAAGGCCTGCGTCGAGGTCGATGCCGGCGGGCCGGAGGCCTCGCGCTGGGCCTCGATCGCGAAGCTCGTGGCCGGCGACGCCGCGATGTCGGTCACGACCGACGCCGTCCAGGTCTTCGGTGGCTACGGCTACACCGACGACTTCCCGGTCGAGCGAATGATGCGCGACGCGAAGATCACACAGCTCTACGAGGGCACCCAGCAGATCCAGCGGCTCGTCATCGCCCGGGCGCTCCTCGGCCGATGAAGCTCGTCGTCCTCGCGAAGCCGGTCCCGGATCCGGCCGCGGCCGCGGAGCGCCTCGGGCCGGACGACCGTCTCGACCGCTCGGCCGCGCCGAACGTCATCAACGGCAACGACGAGTACACCCTCGAGGCCGCGCTCCAGATCGCCGACGCCCACCCGGGCGAGGTCGAGATCACGCTCGTGGCGATGGCTCCGGCCAACGGGGCAGAGACCCTCCGCAAGGGCCTCGCGATGGGCGCGACCCGCGGGCTGCTCATCACCGATCCGGCCCTCGCCGGCTCCGATGCCTGGTCCACCGCGCGGGTCCTGGCCACCGCCCTGAAGGACGTCGAGTACGACCTGATCCTCGCCGGCTTCGACACCTCCGACGGTGTGGCGGGCGTCGTGGGGCCGGCCGTGGCCACGCTCCTCAAGCTGCCGTACCTGTCATCCGCCGCGAAGATCGAGCCCGATCTCGCCGCCGGCACCGTTCGGGTCCGGCGGATCAGCCCGACCGGGTTCGACGTCCTCGAGGCGCCGATGCCGGCGCTCATCGTCGGGACGCAGCTCCTCGGGACGCCGCGGTACCCGTCGCTCAAGGGGATCATGGGCGCCCGCTCGAAGGAGGTCGCCCTGCGGTCCGTCACGGACCTCGGCCTCGCGACCGCGGGCGATGGCGCCGTCGGTGGCGCAGCCGCCCGGACGACCGTCACGGCCAAGCGGACCCCGCCGGCCCGGGGAGCCGCTCGCGTCGTTCGCGGTCCGGCCGCCGATGCCGCGAAAGAGATTGCGGCTTTCCTCGCCGAGCGGAGGCTCATCTGATGGCCGCCGCGGATGGGGCCGCCGCGGGATCGCCCGGCGTCTGGGTCGTCGCCGAGACGAACGCCGACGGATCGCTGGCGAAGAGCTCCGGGGAGCTCGCGACCCTGGCGCGGTCGCTCTCCGAGGCCGGCGCCGGCCAGGCAGCAGGCGTCCTCGTGGCAGCCGACGCCGGTGCCGCAGCGCAGGAGCTCGCGACGTACCTGCCTCGCGTCGTGGCGATCTCGGACGCCGGGCTCGCTGGCCACGCCTGGGGCCAGCCGGCCGCTGCCCGCATCGCGGCGGCCCTCGCCGACGAGCCACCCGGCACGATCCTCGCCGGCGCAGGGCCGGACGGCCGAGATGTCGCCGGCACCCTCCTCGCAATCCTGGACGGCGCCGTGCTCGTGAACGCGACGGCCGTCGCCTGGGCAGACGGCGCCGCCTCGGTCGAGATGGGCGTCTTCGGCGGCAAGCTCATCACGACCTCGACCTTCGCCCACGCGGGCTGGAAGATCGTGACCGTCCGGCCGAACGCGGTGACGGCGTCGGCGGCCGCGAGCGCCGGTGTGGTGGAGACTCGCGCGGGCGGCGGCGAGCCCGGGGTGCCCCTCGTGAAGGTCATCGATCGTCTCGCGGAATCCGGTGCCGCGGTGTCCATCGACGACGCGCGGGTCATCGTCGCGGGCGGCCGCGGGATCGGAGGCCCGGAGGGCTTCGCGCTCGTGCAGGACCTGGCGGATCGGCTCGGTGGGGCTGTGGGCGCGACGCGCGCGGCGGTCGATGCCGGTTGGATCCCGTATGCCCAGCAGATCGGCTCGGCCGCGCGCTCCTCGAGGAGCTGCCGAAGCGCGCCTGAGTCGCGCTCGGGTCGGCGGCCCGCTCGTTGGCGTATGGACGCCAACCCTGTATCTAGTGGTATGCTGACCTCACACCACAACCCCTAGTGGTGCAGGAGGACCCAACCGGATGCGCTGTCCCGCCTGCGGCGAACGCGACTCCCGGGTCGTGGACTCTCGCGACCTCGACGACGCGGCGACCATTCGGCGGCGCCGCGAGTGCAACGTCTGCAACACCCGCTTCACCACCTACGAACGCGTCGAGGCGGCGCGCCTCGTCGTCCTCAAGCGCGACGGCACCCGCCAGGAGTGGGACCGCGCCAAGCTCGCGGCCGGCCTGCGCAAGGCCCTCACCCGCCGCCCCGTGCCGGACGGCGCCGCCGAGCAGGCGGCCGACGAGATCGAGGCCGAGCTGCGAGCCGAGGGCATGACCGAGGTGCCGAGCCCGCGCATCGGCCAGCTCGCGATGGCCAAGCTCCGCGAGCTCGACCAGATCGCCTACATCCGCTTCGCGAGCGTCTACCAGAGCTTCGAGGACCTCGAGGACCTCAAGCGCGAGGTCGACACGCTCTTCGACCAGAAGGGCCCCCAGGCGCCGCACTCCTGATCGGTTGGGGCGGCTCGCCCCGACCTGCGCGCCGCCCGGCTCCGCCCAACTCGACTCACAGTCGTGTGTGGGACGCACCGCGCGGCGACAGCCGTCGGTGTGGTCATGGCTCGACTCTCAGTCGAGCTGGTGACGCAATCCGCGTCAGAAGTCGACCCTCCGTCGACCTGACGACGTTCGAGGGCTCGGGCGCCGGCCCGGACGAGCCGGATCCGGTCGTGAACTCGACGGGCAGTCCAGTTGCGTCGCAAGTTGCGTCCGGGGCTGGACCCACAGTCGACCTGAGGCGCCGCCGCGGCCGCCCCGGCACGTGGTCGACCTGAGGCGCCGCCGCGGCCGCCCCGGCACGTGGTGAGCGGCGGCGAAGCGGGCGCCGCTCTAATGGCGCGGTGGCATCGACACGAAGCGCAACGGCCCGACGAGCGGCCGACCGCCTCCACCGCGGCCTGGGCGAGGACGTTCGCCGGTTGCGCGAGGATGCGTCGCTGACACGGGCGGCACTGGCCCAGGCCACGGGCGTCGATCTGACCTACCTCGGACGGATCGAGGAAGGACTTGTCAGGCCATCCCTCGAGATGTACGCGCGGCTCGCCGCCGGCCTCGGCGCGGATCTCGTGACGCGCCTGTACCCAAACACCGGCCCCACGATCCGAGATCGGCACCAGGCTCGGATCCTCGAGTGGCTCCTCGGCCTGGTCCACCGCCGATGGCGCCCGTACACGGAGGCCGCCGTTCGCAGCCCCGCGCGGGGCTGGATCGACCTCGTCCTCCACGACGCTACGGCAGCATGCCTTGTCGCGACGGAGATCCAGTCCGGCCTCTCGCGGCTCGAGCAGCTTGTCAGGTGGTCGGGTGAGAAGAGGGTCTCGCTCCCGTCATGGGAGGGATACGCACAGCTCGGACCGATCGAGACGACGTCAAGCCTGCTGCTCGTCCGAGCCACCCGGGCGACACGGGCCATCGGGCGCCAGTTCGCCCGCCAGCTCGAGGCCGCGTA
>JACQEG010000077.1 GCA_016200665.1 Chloroflexota bacterium
CAGCGTCCGGGCCGGGACGCTGCCGCCACCCAGGGCGATCGTGACCTTCGCCTGGTCCGCGGCGCCGCAGGCCGGCAATGCAGCCCCGTCCGCGAGGACGCCCCGCCAGTACGGCGGCGGCTCGTATTCGAAGACGCGCTCGCCGCCAGCGGCAACCGGCACGTCGAAGTGGCTCGTCGTCGACGGATACGTGATGTCGACGGTGTACGCGACCACCGTCGACCCCGGATTCGTGAACCGGATGCTCTCGCCCTGCAGCGCGAGCGGGCGATCTCTCAGGAACAGATCGGCCGGCGTCGAGGGGACCGGCACATGGTCGGTCCGACCCGGCGTCGTCCCGATGAAGAAGCTCGGGAACCGTGGGTCGTGGACGCTGTGGAAGCCGTGCAGCACGAGCAGCTCCTGGAGCGGGTCGACGTCGGTCGTGCCGTCGCCGTCGATGTCGACGCCGGGGGTCAACGTGCCCGTCGGCAACAGCTCGGCGCGGATGAACCTGAAGAGCTCCCCCACGTTCGTCGGGTGAGGCTCCGCGGCGATCATGTGGAAGAGGCGGTCGATGGGGTACGCGATCGTGTCGGAGCCGCTGGAGGTCGCGATCGGGAGCGCCGTGTAGTACAGCGGCGCCCGCTCGAGTGGCGTGTCGTCGGTCAGGTCCCACAGCAGCTGGGCCACCGCGAACGATTCGCGCGGACCCACCGTGGACCACAGCTGGACGGTCGACCAGGGGTAGTAGGTGTTGTCCTCGAGATTGTCATGGATGCCGAAGCTGACGCTCTCCGAGGCGCCGGGATTCAGGTCCGCGGCCGCCAGCGCCGGCAGGAACAGTGCCATCCCCTCGTCGAGCGAGGCGCACGTCGAGGCGTTGTCCCAGCTGCCGTCGCGATTCTCCAGCGGGCAGTTGTCCGGCGCTCCCGCACCGAGCGCATCCATCAGGTGATGGGTGAGCTCGTGCCACTCGATCCCGGCCAACGCGACGATCGTGGCCGGGCCCATCAGGCCAGGCGCGAGCTCGAGGGTGTCGGTCAGCCACTCGACATAGCGGGTGGCCTGCCAGTGGATGTTCGCGACGTCCGGCAGCCATGGCCGAGCGTCGGTCTTCGTAAAGCTGACCTCGACGTTCTGGCGCCCGAAGTCGGTCTCGACGATCGGCAGCTCCATCCAGGTCGCGCCGACGTCCGTCGCGTGCCGCGTTTCGAGGAGCGGCAGGTCGGCGAGCGTCGCCCGGAGCTGGTAGCCGCCGGGCTCGGCCGCACCCGCTGGGATGCAGAACCGGCCGCTCGCGTCGGTCGTCGCGGGCTCGTCAACCGAGGCGTTGTCCCGGAAGAGCTGGACCGGGATACGGGGCATCGGGTTGTTGTGGCCGTCCTTGATGATGTCGCCATCGGTCACCACGCCGGAGAGGGCGCAGCCGGCGGGGCTCGGTGACGGTGCCGGTCCGGCGAGGATCGTCAGGCTCACCGTCGCGATGGCGATCGTGTGCTGGGTCCCATCGGAGCCGCGGTCCGTCCCGCCACCCACGGCCAGGGAGACGTTGAGCGCGCACTCCCCGATGTCGGGGCCTTCACGCAGGACCTCGACGTCCTGGCCGATCGACCGCTGGTCGGATGAGTCGGGGATCTCGAAGCCGCCCGACGCCGTGACGGTCACGTCGATCTGCCCGCAGTCCAGCTGGACGTGGGCGTTGGCGCCGCTGCCGAGCGAGTCCGTGCCGTGCGACTCCACGGCGACGCTGCCCACGAGATTCAGGGTCCTGGCCCGGGTCAGGAAGTCCGCCGAGAAGGTGGCCCGGCTGTCCGCCCGCTCGGTCCCGGTGACCTCGGCGCTGATCGTCCCGCTGATCGTGAGCGCGCCGAGCATCCCGTCGGCCTCGTCCTTCTCGACGTACGAGAGCTTCGCGGCGGCCTTCGCGGAGCTGGGCCCGCGAGACGAGGTCCGGCTCTCGTCGAAGTCCCACTCGTCGAGGCCGCGCAGGCTCGCCGTGTCCCACTTCGGGCAGTCGGTCGTCCCCGTCGGGCAGCCGACGGCGCCGGTGGTGGAGGCGTTGGCATAGGGCGCCGACTGCGCCTGCACGGCCGCTGCAGGTGCGAGGAGCATCCCGAACGAGACGACGAGGGCGACGAGGGCCCTCGCACGCGCCGACCCCAGGGGACGCCCGTCGGTCACCGGCGGATCGTACGCGCGCGGCCGGAGCGCTACTCGCCGATTACGCGGGCTCGACGACCGGGTGTTCGCGCCCCGTCGACTGGGTGATCCGGAGGCCGGCGAGCACGATCGCGGCGCCGACGAGCGCGAGCGGCGTGAGCGCCTCGCCGAGGAGGCTGACGGTCAGGGTCAGCCCGAAGACCGGTATCAGCACGGTGTACGCGCTGGCGCGGGCCGCCCCGATGAGCCGGACGCCCTGGAGGAACGTCACGAACGACAGGACCGTCCCGATCGACCCGAGGTAGACGACGCTCAGGATCGCCCGCAGCGAGGCGTCCGCGATCGGCCCGGGCCCGCCCGGCACGAGCAGCGCCAGCGGCAAGAGGACCAGCGACCCGACGGCGGTGCCGTACAGCGTCAGGACCGCCGAGTCCAGCCGCGACGCTCGGCCGATGAGCGTGTAGGCGGCCCAGATCCCGGCCGATACGGCGAACATCGCGTCGCCGGCGAGGGTCCGGGCGTCCCCGCCGAGCTCCGGACCGACGACGAGCGCGAGGCCGGCGATGCTCAGCAGCACGCCGAGCACCTGGCGTCGGGCAACCTGCGTGCCGAGCACCAGGCGGGACAGGACGAGCGTCGCCATCGGGATGAGCCCCGGCACGAGGACCGCGCCGTGGCTCGCCGGCGCGAGCGTGACGCCGTAGAGGAAGAGGACGTTGTAGCCCGCGACCGAGGTCAGGGCCACGCCGGCGATCACCGGCACGTCGGCCCGGCGAAGGCGCAGCGGCAGCCCGCGGAGCAGGCACCAGCCGAGGAGCAGGGCGGCGGCGAGGGCGAACCGGATCGTCGCCACCGTGAGGGGCGCGATCTCGTCGGTGGCCCACGGCGCGGCGACCCAGGTGCCACCGAAGCCGATGGCGGTGACGACGAGGTAGATCGCGGCGAGCCGGGACGCGGCCAGCGAGCGCATTCGGTTCGTCAGCCCTCGAACCGGGCCCCGCCGGGGATGTGGACGTGGATCGCGTAGCGGAACTGCTCCACGAACCCGAGCCGCTCGTAGATCCCGAGGCCCATGTCCGACGACTGGAGCGTCGCGATCCGGTAGCCGAGATCCCGGCCGGTCGCGAGGCAGGCCCAGGTGACCGCGGCGCCGATGCCCCTGCCCCGAGCCTCGCGAAGCGTCGCGACGGAGTAGATCCCGGCGGCGCCGCCCGCGAGCGACAGCCGCGAGGTGCTCACCGGTCGGCCGTCGAGCAGGCCGAGGACCCGCAGCGGAGCCGGCTCCAGGGCGAGGCGTGGCAGGAGGTTGGCGAGGATCCGATCGACCTTCTCGGGCGGGAACATCGACGAGACACCGGCCGGTGGCGGATCCGCGTCCAGGATCGCGAGATACGCCCGGACGGTCGCCTCGTCCGTCACGCCCCGAAGCTCGAAGCCCGGGGTCACGTCGGGTCGCGGACCGAGCGCCCCGAGGTCGAGGGTCATCGCCGGCGCCTCGCCGACCGCGAACACGTGGGCCGCCTCGAGCCGCTCGCCGAGGTCCGCCGGCGTGTGGAACGGCGCCCGCCACCAGATGAACGGCGCCGGCAGCGCGTCGTACCTGGCGACGATCTCCGCGATCCGGCCCGCTGCCGTCTCCGGCGTGAACCGCGCCGAGGCCACCGTGTTGACGAACGGGTCCATCGCGTCGCCGACCGCCCACGAGGCGTCGACATCGAGGTGCGGCTCGTTCGGGAGGTCGCCGCCGAGGACCCGGGTCGCGATCGAATCGGCCTCGAGGGCCGCCCGCAGCCCCTCCGGCGAGGTGTCGAGGAGCGGCGGGCCGATGACCGGCCCGGCGTGCGGCATCGGTCAGTCCCGACCGTGGCGGAGCGCGCGGCCCGGCCGGGCCCCGGTCGAGACGCCGTACTCGACGACGTGCCGGCCGTTGACGATGACGTGCTCGATCCCGTCCGGGAAGCGGCGCGGCTCGTCGTAGGTCGCATTCGCGCGGACCTTCGCCGGGTCGAACACGACGACGTCGGCCACGTGGCCGTCGACGAGCCGGCCACGGTCGCGCAGCCCGAGCCGGTCGGCCGGCATCGAGGTCATCTTCGCGACGGCGGCCTCGATCGTCAGGAGCGCCTCCTCGCGGACGAACTGGCCCAGGATCCGCGGGTACGAGCCGTAGGTTCGCGGGCTGGGCCGGTCGCCGACGAACGTCGAGTCCGTCCCGACCATCGAGATCGGGTGCTGGTAGAAGCGGCGGATCCCGTCGGTGTGCGGTCCCGGCGTCACCTGGTTGACCCGGAGGTTCTCCTCGAGCAGCAGGTCGCAGACGAGGTCGACGAGATCGCGGCCAGTCGCGACCCCGAGCTCGCCCAGGCTCATCCCCTCCCATGGCCGGTGCTCGGGCCGGGTGAAGGCCCCGAGGCGGATCGCAGCGATCCCCCGCTCGCCGGCATAGAGCACACCGCGCTCCTGGAGCTCGCTCCGGATCCGCTCGCGGACGCGGCGGTCGGCGAGGCGCTCCTTGGTCGGGCCGGGGCCGCCCTCCTGGACCCACATCGGGATCGTGATGAGGAGCCGCGTGCTCGCCCACTCGTAGGGGTAGGCGTCGAAGGTCACGTCGAGGCCCTCGGCTCGGGCATCGTCGACGAGGGCGAGCATGTCCTCGGGGCTGCCGGGGAACGTCGTCCGGTGGTAGAAGTGGGTGATGTGGCTCGGCGCCTCGCCGCGCCGCCCGATGTCGATCGCCTCCCGGAACGGATCGAGGAACCGGTCGCCGAGGGTGTACCGGACGTGGCTGTGGTAGAAGCCGCCGTGGCGCGCCGCCTCGTTCGCCAGCTCGGCCAGCTCCTCGGTCGTGGCATAGGCGCCGGGTGGGTAGTCGAGCCCGGTCGAGAGGCCGAACGCGCCCTCCGTCATCGCCTCGCCGAGCATCGATCGCATCGATGCGACGGCGCGTTCGTCGGCCGGCCGGTCGTGCCAGCCGATGGCGGCCAGCCGCAGCGCCGAGTTGCCGACGAGCATCCCGACGTTGAGGGCCATCCCGGCGTCGAACCGCCGGAGGTAGCTCGCGACCGAGCTCCAGTCGAGCTTGACCCCGGGCCGCGGGTCGCCATCCAGCCCGGCGTTCATCTCGGTGAACGCCGCGAGGTCCTCCGGGCTCACGAACGGCGCGTAGGACAGCCCGTCGACGCCGACGATCTCGGTCGTCACGCCCTGCCGGACCTTCGGCAGGTGATCGGGCTCCGCGAGGAGCATCAGGCCCGAGTGACTGTGGATGTCGATGAAGCCGGGCGCGACGACCTTGCCCGCCGCCTCGATGCTCCGGCGGGCCGTCCCGCGGGCCCCGTCGATCGCGTCCTGGTCGCGCAGGATCGCGAGGCGCGCCGCCCCGCCGTCGTCGGGCGGGAGCACGGCGACGGCGCCCGCGAACGGCGCCGTTCCGGTCCCGTCGACGATCGACGCGCCGGTGATCAGGAGCTGGATCGGCTGCACGCCGTCATCTTCGCAGCCGCGCCGCCGGGCCGATGCGCTAGCGTGGCGGCGATGAGCATCGCGGCCGTCCCCGGCGCGCCGTTCGTGCTGCGCGGTCGGATCGTGAGCCCGACCTCGAGCGGCCCGTCGATCGACCATCCGGACGGTCTGCTCGTGGTGGATGCCCGGGGCCGGATCAGCTGGGTCGGACCGGCGGGCGACCCCGCAGCGCCGGCGGGTGCCCGCGACGAGGCCGTCGACCTGCGGCCGCTCGTGCTCCTGCCGGGCATGGTCGACCTCCACGCCCACCTGCCCCAGCTGCCGAACGCGGGCCTCGGGGCAGGCCTCGACCTGCTCACCTGGCTGGAGCGCTACATCTTCCCGCTGGAGCGGCGGTTCGACGACGCCGAGGCCGCGGCCCGCCTGGCCCCCGCGGCGTTCCGCGCCTTCGCGGCCGCGGGAACGACCACCGTGCTCGCCTACGGGGCGGTCTTCAAGGCCTCGACCGACGGCGCCTTCCGCGCCGCCGAAGCGCACGGCATCCGGGCGATCCTCGGCAAGGTGATGATGGATCGGCGGACCTACGACGAGCGGATCGACCCCGCGACGATCCTCGACCGCTCCCTCCGCGAATCCGAGGAGCTGTGCGCCCGCTGGCACGGCGCCGCCGACGGTCGCCTCGGCTACGCCGTCACGCCGCGGTTCGCGGTCTCCTGCACCGTCGAGATGCTCCGCGAGTCAGCCGCGCTCGCCGCCCGGACGGGGGCGTGGTGGCAGACGCACGTGGCCGAGGACCCCGGCGAGATCGCCGAGGTGGCGCGGCTCTTTCCGGAGGCCAGCGACTACGTCGACGTCTACGACCGGGCAGGCGGCCTCGGCGCCCGCACGATCCTGGCCCACGCCGTCCACCTGTCGGGCCGGGAGCTGGATCGGCTCGTCGCCACGGACACCCGGATCGCCCACTGCCCGTCGTCGAACCTGTTTCTCGCGTCGGGGGTCATGCCGCTGGCGCGCTACCTCGCGGCCGGGCTGTCGATCGGCCTCGGCTCGGACGTCGCCGCGGGCCCGGATCCATCGATCTTCTCGGTCATGCGGGTCGGGGCGTATGTCCAGACCGCGCTGCGCGTCGTCGCGGGCGACGCGATCCCGGCGCTCGGCCCGCTCG
Source organism: Chloroflexota bacterium (assembly GCA_016200665.1). Classification (GTDB taxonomy): domain Bacteria; phylum Chloroflexota; class Limnocylindria; order Limnocylindrales; family CSP1-4; genus UBA5189. The sequence continues at coordinate 6,770 of JACQEG010000077.1, forward strand.
AGTGGCTGCGGATGGGCACGCTCGCCGGCGCGGAGGTCCTCGGGCTGCAGGACCGGATCGGCTCGCTCGAGGCCGGCAAGGAGGCCGATGTCATCGCCGTCGATCCGCGACTCACGGTGCCGCTCCGGGGCCTGCCCTACGACCCGGCCGAGATCGAGGCGGCCGACGTCATGAGCCGCCTCATCTATCGGGGCCACCCCGACATGGTCCGGTTCGCCTGGGTCCGAGGCCGGCCGCTCGAGGGGCCGCCCGGCGTGGCGGATGCATGGGCGCCACCCGGCGCGAGTCCGGCCGCACCAGCCTGACCAGCCGCCGAGCTATGGCGCGATGGCCGGCCCCCACCACACGCCGGCAGCGATGATCACGTACAGGCCCAGCAGCATCGCGCCCTCGAGGGCGTTCGCCTCGCCATCGAGGACGATCGCGAACACCAGGATCGCGGTCACCGCCAGCGTCCCCAGGAGCAGCGGATCGACGATGAGCGTCAGCGGCACCGGGGCGATGAACAGGCTCAGGAGAACGATGACCGGCGCCAGGAACAGCACGACCTGGAGCGCGGAGTTGAGAATCAGGCTCATCGCCAGGTCGCCGCGCCCGCGATAGGCGGCCGTGATGCCCGCGACGTTCTCGACGGCGTTGCCGGCGAGCGCGACGACGATCAGCCCGGCGAACGCCTCGCTCATCCCGATCGACGCCATCGCGGGGCCCAGGGCCTCCACGAACCAGTCGGCGACGAACGCCGCGGCGGCCGCGGACAGGCCCAGGAGGACGAGCGTCAGGGACAGCGGCTGGCGTCTCCCGTGCGCAGCCGGCTCGTCGGCCACTCCGGCCCCTTCGTCCGCCTCCCTTGCCTGGTCCGTCTCCTCCGCCTCGCTGGCGGCCGGCCGGGCGCCGGGACCGGCCTGCGACATCCGGATCGCGATCGGGACGGACATCGCGAAGATCGCGAGGAGGACGATCGACACGATCGCCGACAGCTCGACCTCGTGGCCGATGTCGGGCTCGCTCGGCCGGGTGGCGAGGAAGGGCACGAGGAGGGCGGCGACCCCGAGGAGGAGCTCGGTCGCGTACAGCCGGTTCGCGGCCTTCGAGAACGTCAGCACGCCGTGCTTGAGCCCACCCGCGAGCAGGGCGAGACCGAGGACGAACAGCGCGTTGCCAAGCACCGACCCGATGAGCGCCGCCGCGACGACGCCGATGAGCCCCGCCTGCAGGGCGAAGATCGCGAGGAACAGCTCCGGCAGGTTGCCGAGGACCGACTGGACCACGCCGGTGGCCGCCGGCGAAAGGCGCTCGGAGAGGCGGTCGACGGCCTCCGCCACCGCGATCGCGCCGCCGGCCAGCGCCACGACGGCGAGGACGAACCGGAGGAGTGGGTCGAGGTGGACGACCTGGGCGGCAGCGACGACGACGAACGCGACCGCATAGCCGCCGTAGATGAAGAGGGTCCGGCGATCGATCGCCGGAGCGGTGTGCCCCGCAGAGGGCGCCGATGGCGCCGTGGTCACGCGGCCATCCCCGCGTCGGGCGCTACTTGCGCTTGGTCCGGAACTGGTTCAGGTGGGTCGTCCAGTCCGAGCCGCCCGTCGCGTTCGTGGCGCAGCTGCCGTGCCAGCCGCAGACGCACGTGATCGTCTGTTCGCGGTGGCGGTACTGGTCGATGACGTGCCGGAGTGGCTCGGGCTCGCCGTTGCGGAGGCTGGGTCGGGAAAGCGAGAGCGGTCGGCCGTTCACGAGGACTCCTGGGCACTGGGTCCGCGGTCGGAGAAGGGCGCGGCCACGGGGGACGCGGGGACTCGAAGTATGCCCGAAATCGGCGATTTCCGCCGGATCGCGGCCACAGCCAGCGGCCACCGCCGACGGCCACGGTCGGCGGCCGGACCAGCCCTCGGCGGCGGACTCCATCAGCCCTCGGCGGCGGCCTCGAGCGCCCGGAGCTCCGCCGCCGGATCCAGTCGCCGGTGGTGTTGTCCCGCCGTCGGGGCCTCGACCTCGAGTCGCAGGACGAGGGCGTTGATCCGCCCGACGAGATCCAGCAGCGCGGCTCGGTCGCGCTCCCTGACCGGTGGTCCGGCGCCGCGGGCGCGGGCCACGACCGCGTCACGCTCGACGAGCAGCGTCCGGATCTCGCCGGCGGTCGCGATCCAGCCGGGCGCGAAGCCGGCCTGCTTGAGCAGGTGGTGGGCGAGGGCCAGCTCGGAGCCGTCGTCGTCGATCGGGATCCGCTGGCCCTGGTAGGGCAGGTCGTCGAACTCGCCTGCCGCCATCGCCTCGCGGATCTGGCGATCGATGAGGCTCTCCCACGTCGAGCCGGCCTCCCGCCGACCCTCGCCGTCGCGCCGGATCGGGCTCACAGCATCCGCCCCGGGTTGAGGATCCCGAGCGGGTCGAGCGCCGCCTTGATCGAGCGCATGACGGCGACCGCGTCCTGGCCCCGCTGGATCGGCAGCCACGCCCGCCGGGCCACGCCGATCCCGTGCTCGGCCGTGACCGTCCCGCCGAGGGCGAGGGCCTCGCGGAAGATCTCGTCGCGGACTCGCTCGGTGAGCGCCGCGGCGGAGGCGTCGTCGCGGTCGAAGATGAAGTTCGGATGGAGGTTGCCGTCGCCGACGTGGCCGAAGGTCGCGGCCCGGACGCCGTGCGCGGCGGTGATCCGCTCGATCGCCCGCAGGAGCTGCGGCACGGCCGCCCGCGGCACGCCGACGTCCTCCATCCGGACTGTGCCCTGGCGCTCGAGGGCGCGCAGCGCCTGGCGGCGGGCCTCGCGGAGCCAGTCGGCCTCGGCCGCGTCCGCCGCCCGCACGAGTGCAGTCGCCCCGGCGCCGGCACACGCCTGCTCCGCCCGGTCGAGCTCGTCGGTCGCCGCGGAGCCCGGGGCGTCCGACTCGACCATGAGCATCGCCGCGGCATCGCGGTCCAGCCCGAGATGATGCCAGTCGTCGACCGCGAGGATCGTCGGGTGGTCCATGAGCTCGAGCGTGACCGGCTCGATGCCGGCCGCCGTCATCGCAGCGACGGCCTCGCCGGCCGCCTCGACGCTGGCGAAGAAGGCGAGGAGCGTCGAGCGCGGGCCGGGCTGCGGCCGAAGCCGGAGGGTCGCCTCGGTGATGATCCCGAGCGTCCCCTGGCTGCCGACGAACAGGTGCGTCAGCGAGTAGCCGGCGGTGTCCTTGACGTTCCGGCCGCCCGTCCGGATGACCCGCCCGTCGGCGAGGACGACCTCGAGCCCGAGGACCCAGTCGCGGGTCTGGCCGTACTTCACGCAGCACAGCCCACCGGCGTTCGTCCCGAGGTTGCCACCGATCGAGCAGGTCTCGTAGCTCGCCGGGTCCGGCGGGTAGAACAGGCCCACGGCCGCCACCGCGGCCTTGAGGCTCGCGTTGATGACGCCCGGCTGGACGACGACGCAGAGGTTCGCCCGATCGACCTCGAGGATCCGGTCCATCCCCGTCAGGGCGATCGTCAACGCGCCGGCGATGCCGGCCGCGGCGCCGCTCAGGCCCGTGCCGGCCCCGCGAGGCACGACCGGCACGCGGTGCTCCGAGGCCAGCCGCAGCAGGCCGCTCACCTCGGCCGTGGTGGTCGGGAGCGCGACCGCCGCGGGCAGGTCCGCGCTCAGGTAGGCCGCCTCGTCCAGGCGGTAGGCCTCGCGATCCAGCTCGTCGGTCAGGAGCCTGACGCCCGGCAGCTCGCGCCGGATCGCCTCGACCAGGGCCGTGGCCGCTTCGACGTTCGCCGCCCCCTCGACGTTCGCCGCCCCCTCGGCGTTCGTCGCCCCCTCGACGTTCACCGCCCCCTCGGCGGTCACCGCCGCAGTCGCGGCGGGACCTTCAACTGGCGCTCCGAGGGGCTGCACGGGGTGATCCTACGGCGCGCAACGGACCCCGGCCGTCTGGAGCCGTCTCCAGCCGTGTGTCGGGCGATTTCTGTCAGAAGTCGCCATTGGCGACATGACGTCGCGCGAATCCCTCGTGGCAGCGTCAGATGTCGGCCAGGGCCGACACGTGACGAGAGATCTGGGTCGCGGTGTCGTCAGGGGCGACATCTGGCGAGAATCCGGCGACGCGCGGCCATCGCGGACGCGAGGCAGCTCAGGAGCGGCTGTCGCCGAGCAGCTCGCCGGCTCCGACGCGGCGATCGGCGGCGAGCGCCTGGGGCATCGTCCGGAACGCTGCCGGCAACATCGGTCGCCACGCTCGCCACGAGGTGACCAGCCAGGCCGCGACGGCCCGCTCGCGCAGCCCCCAGCGCAGGCCGTAGCCGTCGCGGATCGACGGCGGCAGCAGCCCGATCGCCGGCCACAGGACCCAGCGGTACGTGGCGGCCGGCAGCGCGTCGAGGAGCGGTGCCAGCGTCGGGCTCGGGCCGCCGAGCGCCTCGAGCGCCGGGCCGAGCGGTGGCGACAGGACGACACCGCCGAGCTCCCGTGCCAGGTCACCGACCACGATCGGGCCGCCCGCGCCGAGCATGCCCTCGACGTAGGCGTCGAATGCGTCGACGTCCCGGGGCAGGAGCGCGTCGGCAATCCCGAACGCCCGCCCGACCGCGAGCGTCTCGGCGTAGAAGGCGGCCCGCCGCGACGGCGGCAGTGGCTCGACCCAGGCGTCGTAGGCGGCGATCGTCGAGTCGACGAGCGTGGCGTGGACCCACAGCGACAGCTCCGGGTCGCGGGCGGTGTAGCGCGAGCCGTGGCGGGCCCGGGCCGCGGCGTCGGTGACCGGCCCGCGAATGGCTCGATGGAGCTCGGTCAGGCGGCGGATCTCGCCGCGGGCCACCTCGCTCGTGCCGTAGACGATCCGAAGATAGGAGCGGAGCGTCGCCGCGAGTCGCGACCACGGGTCGGCCCGGAAGTCGGAGTGCTGGGCCACGCCTTCGGCGACGAGCGGGTGGGCGAGCTGGAGCAGGAGCGCCCGCGGCCCGGCCCCGAGCAGGAGCATGGCCTCGCGATTGAGCCGCCACGCCTCCGTGCCCGGCCCGTACAGCCCGGCGTCGACCAGGCGGGCCTCGACGAGGCGGGCCCCGCTCACGGTTGGCGCCCGCTCACGGCCGGCGCCCGCTCACGGTTGGCGCCCGCTCACGGCCGGACTCCCGTCAGCGGTCTCCCGGCCGCCGGCCGACGACCCACCACGCGATCGGAAAGGCCCCGGCGGCGAGAGCCAGCTTCACCGTGTCCCCGGCGACGAACGGCGTCAGCCCGTACTGGATCCCCCATCCCAGGTCGTGGCCGGTCACGACCGCGAGCCACGGCACGCCGACGAGGTAGATGACGGCGCTGCCGATGAGCATCGCCCCGACCGACCCCTTGACGTTGCGATCCCAGCCGAGCTCGGCGAGACGGCCGACGATCGCCGCCGCGAGGACGAAGCCGACGAGGTAGCCGCCCGTGGCGCCGAGGATGACCTCGATGCCGGTCCTGCCCTGGGCGAACAGTGGCAGCCCGACCATCCCGAGCAGGACGTACAGACCCGCCGCCGCGATCCCCCGGCGGAAGCCGAGCGCCCCGCCGGCGACGAGGACCCCGAACGTCTGGCCGGTGATCGGCACCGGATTGCCCGGGATGACGAACGACACCTGCGCGCCGAGGGCGATGAGCAGCGTGCCGCCGAGGATCAGCGCCAGGTGGCGGACCCGGCTGTTGAGGCGATCGGAGATGCGGATCGGGACGAGGAAGTCACCGATCGTGATCCCACGCTCGCCGGCGCGGGCCCGGTCGAGATGGGGCAGCCGGTCGATGCCCGGGAGTCCGATCGTCACGTCGTCCCCTGCGCTGCTGCCCGAACGGGCGAATCGAGTCTAGCAGAGGGGATTCCGGTCACCGGCGTTGCCGGGCGCGGCGGCGCGACCGGCCTACTCGAACTGGAGGGCCTCGACGATCGACACCCGAGCGGCCATCCGGGAGGGATAGATCGAGGCGAGGATCGGCAGGCCGAGTCCGAGCACGACGGCGATCTCGATCGGCAGCCACGGCACCCCGACGACGGGCGCGAAGCCGCCACCGAGGACGAGCATGACCGCCCCGACCACGAGCCCGACGACCGACCCGAGGACCGCCCCGACGATCCCGAGGACCGCCGCTTCCACGACGACCATCCGGAACGCCTGGCCGCGGCTCATCCCGATCGCCCGCAGGACGCCAAGCTCGCGGATCCGCTCGAGGACGCCCATCGTGAGCGTGTTGACGATCCCGAGGGCCGCGACGATGACGGCGATGATCGCGAGGACGTCGAACAGGCCGAAGACGCGGGCCAGCGCGTCGGCCACGGCGCCCTGGATCCGCTCGACGGGGTTGGCCTCGAGGGCGTACTGCGTCGCGGTGGCGTCGAGGTTCGCCCGATCGGCGGCGGTCGCGTCCGGCGTGAACCGGACGGCGAAGGCATCGGCCCCGGCGACACCGAGCGACTGGGTCGCGTCGGCCCACGACACGAGGACGGCCTCGCCGCTCGTGGCGGGGATCGATCGCTCGACGATCGCCGAGACGCGCAGGTCGACGTGGTTCGCGGCCGCGAGGGCGACGCGCATCGTGTCGCCGACGTGGAGCCCGAGCCGGGCCGCGACCGCAGCCGGGACGATGACCGTGCCGCCGGCATCGAGGCCGCGCAGCGCGGCATCCCGGTCGCCGGTCACGGCATGGAGGCGGCCGTCGGCGAGGAAGTCCGCGCCGACGACCGCCGCGGCATCGACCCGGTACCCGCGGTAGGCGAGATCGAACGTTCCGATGGGGGTGACCCGGGCGACGCCGGGCAGCTGCCGGAGGGCGTCGCGAACGCCCTCGTCCGGGCCGATGGGCCGGATCGACGAGACGACCTCGTCACCCGGGATGACGTCCTGCAGCCAGGCGTTCGCGGAGGCGCGGGCGGCCTGGGCCGACCAGCCGAGGGCGACGACCATCGCGAGCCCGACGACGAGCGATCCGAGGGTCAGGGTGGTCCGGCTCCGGTCGCGCGCCAGCGAGCCGCGGGCGAGGCGCTCCTCGAGGCGCAGGAGGAGCGCCACCGGGAGGCCGAGCAGGCGGGCCAGCGGCCGCAGGAAGAACGGCGTCAGCAGCGTGGCCACGAGCAGGACCGCGTAGACCGCGAGCGCCCGCTCGGCACCGGACCCGGCGATGGCCGGCGGCCAGGCGACAAGGGCCATCGCCCCGACGAGGACGAAGACGGCGGCGATCCAGCCGAGTCGCGATCGCCGGACCGATGGCAGATCGAACCTGGCGCGCAGCGCCTCGAACGGCGTGATCCGGGCCGCGCGGAGGGCCGGCTCGATCGCCCCGAGGATCGTGATCCCGAGCCCCACCGCGCCCGCCATGAGCGCGCTCTGGGGGTCGATGCCCGTCACGATCGCGGTCACGCCGGTGGCGGCGCTGACCGTGTGGGCGAGGGCATAGGCGAAAGCCGTGCCGAGGATGACGCCGAACGCCGACCCGACGACCCCGAGGACGAGGGCGCCGGCGAAGACGAACCGCATGACCTGACCGCGAGTGGAGCCCGCCATTCGCAGGAGCCCGACCTCGCGGGCCCGCTCGCCGACGGTCATCGACAGGGTGTTCACGATGAGGAACGCCCCGACGAACAGGACGATCGCGGCGATCAGGGCCGCTGTGCCCTGGAAGCTCGCCGACGAGGCCCGCAGGCCGGCGGCGATGTCGGCCGGGGAGCTGAGGACGTACGGCTCGGCCATCCGCTGGGCGAGACGCGCGGACACGGTGGCGGGGTCGACCCCGGCCGCGACCTGGATGTCGATCCGGCTGGCGCCGGCCAGGGCGAAGGCCTGCCGGGCCACGCTGATCGGAACGAGCGCGACGCGGTCGGAGCCGGATACGCCGCCCGAGCCGGCGAGGATGCCGACGACGCGCAGCTGCTGCTCGCCGCCGGCGCCGAGGATGGAGAGCTGGCTGCCCACCGCGTAGCCGTCGTGGCGAGCCAGCTCCTGGCTGATGAGGGCGACCTGGACGTCGGAGGCGGCGAATCCGGTGCCGGAGACGACCGTCAGGTCGTGGAGCGCGGGATACGTGGCCGGATCGACGCCGAGGACGGTCACCGCCGCCTGCGGGTCACCCGTGGCCGTGCTGAGGAAGGTCCGGTGCTCCAGCGTCGCCGCGGTCGTCGCGACACCCTCGGTCGAGCGAACCGTCTCGAGCGCCGCATCGCTGAGGCCGGACTCGAGGAAGGCGGAGACGCGCAGGTCGGCCCGGCCGACGATGTCGCTGACCGTCCGGTCCACCGACCGGTCGAGCGCGGCCCCGAGGGTCAGGGAGGCGGCGAGGACGCCGACGCCCAGGCCGATGCCGACCATCGTCAGCAGCGTCCGCAGCGGTCGCGCGGCGAGCATCCGCCAGGCGAGGCGGTTGAGTCCCATTGCGGTGCTACAGGCCGATCTGGGCGAGGCGGCTGATCAGGGGCGCGGCCGAGTGGTCGACCCGCCGGCCCAGGACGATCTCGTCGGTGATCCGGCCGTCGCCGATGACGAGGACGCGGTCGGCGTAGGCGGCGGCGCGGGCGTCGTGGGTGACGAGGACGACGGTCTGGCCGGCCTCGTCGCACGAGCGCCAGAGCGCCTGGAGCAGCTCGCCGCCGGTCGTGTAGTCGAGGTTCCCGGTGGGCTCATCGGCGAGGAGGACGGACGGCCGGGTGACGAGCGCACGAGCCACGGCGACGCGCTGCTGCTCGCCGGTCGAGAGCTGGTCGGGGCGGTGGTCTTCCTTGCCCGTCAGCTCGACGAGCTCGATGACCTGCCGCACCCGGTCCTTCAGCTCGCCCCGGCTCGGGTTCTGGCCGGCGATCGTGAACGGCAGGGCGATGTTCTCGCGGACGCTCAGCAACGGGATGAGGTTGAAGGCCTGGAACACGAAGCCCGTCCGTTCCCGGCGCAGCTTCGTGGCCTGCGCGTCGGACATGTGACTGATGTCGCGACCCTCGAAGACGACCGAGCCGGAGGTCGGCTGGTCGAGGCCGCCCAGGAGCTGGAGGAGGGTGCTCTTGCCGGAGCCCGACGGGCCCATGAGGGCCACGAACTCGCCGGCCGCGACCGACATCGTGACCCCGCGGAGGGCCTCGGTCATCCTCCGACCCAGGACGTAGCGCTTGGTGAGGCCGTTCGCCTCCAGGATCGCGGGCATCGTCTCTCCGGTGGCGGTCATGGGCGTGGGTCGGAACTCCGTCCAGCTGGCCGGACCATCGTGGCTCGGAGCCTCGAGCGTCGCGGCCCGAGCGATGCCAAGGTCGACGTGGAAGGGTCGCATCGGTCGTCTCGCCTCAGTGTCCGAAGAACGTGCCGGCGACACCGCCGACGATCGAATCGATGAGGTCGCCATCGGGCAGCGGCTCGACGACCTGGAGGCCCGCGCCGCTGCCCGTCTCGGTGCTGCCGGGTGTCGGCCCGGGTTCGGCGCCCTGGGCCGGGGAGGGCTCGGGCCCGGCGCCATCGGCGCGCAGGTTGCTCGGCCAGTAGCGCGGGTCGCTTGCCAGCGAGCCGAGCGCCTCGATCGGGTCGAGCACGTCCGGCGTGGCGCCAGGCGTCGGCGTCGGGGTGACCTCGGGCGTCGGCGTCAGGGTGACCTCTGGGGTGGGCGTCGGGTTCGCGACGCCGGTCGGAGTCGGCTTGGGCGTCGGCTTCGGCGTCGCCTTTGGGGTGGCAGTCGGACGGGGCGTCGCCGTCGGCCGCGGCGTGGCCGTCGCGGTCGGCCGCGGCGTGGCCGTCGCCGAGGGGCGCGGCGTGGCCGTGGCGGTCGGCTTCGGGGTGGGGGTCGGCGTGGCCGACGCGCAGGGCACGACGAAGATCGCCGTGAAGATGTGGTCGTAGTACGTGTAGCCGCCGCTCACGTAGCCGTTGCCTTTGAAGATCCCGATCCCGATCTTCGTGCCGGAACCAAGCATGACCGCGTTGTGGTCCGGAGACTTCTTCCAGCCGTCGAACGCGGTCTGGGTCGTCAGGTCGTCAGACCAGTTGTTCTTGGCGATGATCTCGCCGAAGGTCCCGGCCACCCAGCAGTAGCCCATTGCCTTGAGCTGCTCGATCGCGTCGGCCGTGCCGTTGCCGTTGCAATCGTGGCTGAAGCAGTTGGTGTCGTACATGTCCTTCGACCGTTTCCGGGCCTCCGTGAAGAGGGTCGAATCCTCAGTCACGGACGGCTTGTTGTTCGCCGCCCGCCACTGGTTGATCAGGGTCAGCATGTGGTGGCCTTCATCGGTCGTCGAGCCGTACGTTGACGAAAACGAGTACGGAGCCCAGGCGGCGAAAGCCATGCCCGGCATGCCGGCCACGAGGACGGCGGCAGAGGCGATGGCCGCGACGGCGATCGAACCAGGGCCGCGAATGAGTCGCCGGTGGGTGGAGCGGTGCGTCATGGACTCCGTCTCTGGCGCTGCGTGTCCCCGGGGCACTGCGAGCGGATCGACACCGTCTCGCACCGGACCTCGGCACCGTACGCGGGGGAATCCGGCGTCCGACCCCGGCCGGTGGTCCCGCACCACCGCGAACTCGGGTACCACCGCTCCCACCCGACCGCACTCGACTCCACCAGTCCGACCAGGGCTCGGGAACCGCCCGATCCCATCCGGCCGTCCCTGCACCGCACCCAGCGGTCGGCCGGCCGGCCGGCTGGGTACCATCCCGGACGATGCCGACGATCGACGACGTCCGCCGGAT
>JACQEG010000012.1 GCA_016200665.1 Chloroflexota bacterium
CCTCGCCGACCCGGACGTCCTCCAGTCGATCCTGGATCTCGCCGACGTGGCGCCCGGCGATCGCATCCTGGAGATCGGGCCGGGTCTCGGGATCCTGACGGGCGGCCTGCTCGAGGGCGGCGCGGCGGTCACGGCGATCGAACTGGATCGCGGGCTGGCCGCGTATCTCCGGACGCGGTTCGCCGACCAGCTCGGCGACGGACGGCTTCGGCTCGTCGAGGGCGATGCGCTCGATCAGGAGCTGCTCACGCTCGTGGCACCGCCGTTCGAGGTCGTCGCGAACCTGCCGTACCACGTCACGAGCCCGATCCTCCATCGGGTCCTCGGCGGCCGCCCGCGGCCGGAGCGGCTCGTCCTCATGCTCCAGCGCGAGGTCGCCGAACGGATCGCCGCGGCGCCGGGCGCGATGAGCTACCTGTCGGCCTTCGTGCAATACCACGCCGACGTGTCGATCGACCGGCGCGTCCCTGCATCGGCGTTCGAGCCGGCGCCGAAGGTCGAATCCGCGATCGTCGTCCTGCATCCCCGTGAGGCAGTATCGCTCGGCGAGCCGGGTGGGCCCGACGAGGACCGCCTCTGGCGGCTCGTCCAGGCGGGCTTCCGCGAGCGTCGCAAGATGCTTCGGAACGTCCTGCCGCGACAGCTACCGATCGACCAGGCAACCGTCGACACGGCGCTCGCGACCGTCGGCATCACCGGCGACCGGCGACCCCAGACGCTCTCGGTCGACGAGTGGATCGCACTCCTCGCCGCCCTGCCGGCGCTCGGCGAGGACCGCCGGGGCGTCCGGCCATGACCGGCACGCCCGCCACCAGGATGGTCGCGCCGGTGATCCGGCTCGCGCCCGCGAAGCTCAATCTCACCCTCTCGATCGGGCCACGGCGGGAGGACGGCTTCCACGACCTGCACTCGATCATGGTTCCGCTCGGCCTCGCCGACCGGCTGGCCATCGCGCCGGCGCATGGCCCCGAGGACAGCCTCCACGTCACCGGCGACGAGGGTCCGCCGCGATCCGACGACCTCGTCCTCCGCGGGATCGCGGCGGCGCGCACCGCCGCGCGAGGAAGCCACGGGTCCGCCGCCGACCTGTTCCCGCTCGCGGCGCGGCTCGAGAAGCGGATCCCGGTCGCGGCCGGGCTGGCCGGCGGGAGCAGCGATGCCGCCGCCGCGATCGACGGTTCGCTCGCGGCCTGGGGCCTGGAGCTCGAGCCCGCGGCATGGGTCGCAGCGGCTGCCGCGGTCGGATCGGACGTGCCGTTCTTCTTCGCCGCCGGCCCGGCCCTCGTCGAGGGTCGGGGCGAGCGCGTGACGCGGCTGCGGGCCCCGGTCGGGCCACCGGTCGGCGTGCTCCTCGTGACGCCCGACCTCGCCGTCTCGACGGCGGACGCGTTCGCCACCTTCGACGCGGGCGGCGAGGCGGCACCCGGCGACCCACGCTCGACCCGCCTGACCTCGGAGCACCTCGCCCAGGAGCTTCGGGCCGGGCTCCGTGCGGCGGACCTCCTCGCACGGGCGGGCGTGTTCGCCACGGCGAACGATCTCGCCAACGCCACGGCCGTGCTCGTGCCGGCGCTCCGGACCTTCCGCCGGGCCCTGGCGCGGCGGCTCGGGCGGCCGGTCGGGCAGTCCGGCTCCGGGCCGACCCTGTGGGCGCTCTATCCTTCTGTCGCAGCCGCCGAGGCCGCCGCCGGCGACCTCGTGCTTGGGCTGGCGGACCGCTCGCTCGAAGCGCCCGGCGAGCGCCAGCCACGGATCACCGCGACGACCATCCCGGCCCCGCCGGCCGAGCCGAACGACCCGAACGACCTGAACGACCCGAGGAGGGAGCCATGACCCGCCACGCCGTCTCGACCTCCGGAGCCCCATCGGCGATCGGGCCGTACAGCCAGGGCATCGCGGCCGCCGGGCTCGTGTTCTGCTCCGGCCAGATCGGCCTCGACCCGGTCACGGGCAGCCTCGTCGACGGCGGCGTGGAGGCCCAGGCGGAGCGGGCGCTCCGGAACATCGCCGCGGTCCTCGACGCCGCGGGCTGCAGCTTCGGGGACGTGGTGAAGACGACCCTCTTCCTGGCGGACATCACCGACTTCGCCACGGTGAACGCGGTCTACGGGCGGTTCATGCCGGATCCGCCACCGGCCCGCTCGACGTTCGCCGTCGGCGCCCTGCCGAAGGGCGCCCTCGTCGAGGTCGAGGCCATCGCCGTCCGGCCGGATCGCTGATCCGGCGCCTGCGCGGCGCCGCCGAGGTTTGACACCCTCGCGCGGCGGCCGTGAGAATGCCCTACGCCTCCGATGACCACACCTCCTTCGAGCTCCGGTCCGGCCGGTCGCCGGACCGCGGCGGTCATCCTGGCCGCCGGGCTCGGCACCCGGATGCGCTCCAGGGTGCCGAAGGTGCTCCACCCACTCTGTGGACGCCCGATGCTGGCGTACGTCCTGGATGCCTGGGAGCAGCTCGTCGCCGACGAGGCCCCGGCTGACGGGCGGCGGGCCTCGCAGGCGATCCTCGTCTACTCGCCCGCGACGGAAGCGATCCGCGAGGTCGTCGGGAATCGCGCCTTGATGGCGCTCCAGGCCAGCCCGCGGGGAACCGGCGATGCCGTCGCGGCGGCCCTCGCCGCCGTGCCCGACGACGTCGACGAGATCCTGGTGCTGTCGGGTGACGTGCCGCTCGTCGAGCCGGGGCAGCTCCACGCGGTCCTCGAGCAGCGGCGTCTCGATGACGCCGCCATCGCGCTCGCCTCGGTGTTCGCCGCCGACCCGGCGGAGCTCGGGCGGGTCGTCCGCGGCGAGTTCGGCACGGTCGAGCGGATCGTCGAGGCCCGCGACGCCAGCCCCGACGACCTCGAGACCAACGAGATCAACGCCGGCCTGTATGCGTTCGACGCCGCCTGGCTGCGCCGCCGGATCGCGGATCTCCGGCCATCGGCCTCGAACGGCGAGCTCTACGTCACGGACCTCGTGGCCATGGCCCGCGAGGACGGCCGGATCGTCAGCGCGGTCGGGTTCGATGACGACGGGACGTTCGACGGGATCAACGATCGCGGCCAGCTCGCCCAGGCGGAATGGGCGATGCGGGTCCGGATCAACGAGCGCCACATGCGGGCCGGCGTCACGATGCGCGACCCGTCGACGGCCTA
>JACQEG010000084.1 GCA_016200665.1 Chloroflexota bacterium
TCCTGCATACACGGCCGGTCATCGCCGCCATGAGTCGCTCCGTGGGCCGGATGCCGGCGGCGGTCCAGTCGGACCTCCTGGTCGCGTCGCGAGCTGCCTTCCGGCGGGCCTTCGCCGAGGCGCTCGGGACGAGAGCCTCCAGGACCGAGGTCGACGCCGAGTGCCCGACCCTGCTCGTGGCGGGCGAGCTGGAAGCCGTCGTCCGACAGAGCAACGCGGCGCTCGCCGCCCTGATGCCGTCGGCGGCCGCACGCTACGTCCCGCGGTTGGGTCACGGCTGGCTCGGGACGAGGCTCGACCTCCACGTCGAGATGACGGCCGCCTGGCTGGCAAACGAGCCGCTGCCGCTGGATCTTCTCGTGGAACGACCCTGGCCGGGCGCCGTCGAACGGCTGCGACGGCAGCTCGAGCGCGGTCAGTGACATCGACGGCGGCCGGGCCGACCGTGCACGACGTCGCTCGGCGTGACGTCAGGAGCCCGAGGCGCTGACGCTGGCGCCCGAGGCGAAGACCGACTCGATGACGTCCTCGATCGGTGGGTCCTCGATCGTCAGGTCGGCGACCGGCAGGTCGTGGAGCAGCCGGCCGGCGACATCGGGCGCCTGGTCGCGCGTGACCTTCAGTGAGACCTTGCCGTCCTCGGTTCCGATGACCCGCCCGTACGGCGCGAAGTCGATCGCGTCGGCGCCTTCCTTGAGCGTGACCCCGATCGTCTTCTCGGCGCCGAAGCGAGATGCCAGGGTCGCGAGCTCGCCGTCGAACAGCATCCGGCCGTGGTGGATGACGATGACCCGCTTGCACAGCGCCTGGACGTCGGCCATGTAGTGGCTCGTCAGGAGGACCGTGGCGCCGTAGCGGGCGTTGTACTCGGCGACGAAGCTCCGGATCCGCTTCTGCATCGTGACGTCGAGCCCGATCGTGGGCTCGTCGAGGAACAGGACCTGGGGCCGGTGGAGGAGCGCAGCGGCGGTCTCGACCTTCATCCGCTCGCCGAGGCTGAGATTCCTGACGGGCTTGCGAACGAGGTCGCCGAGGTCGAGCAGCTCGATGAACTCGTCGCGGGTCTTCCGGAAGTCGTCCGGGTGGAGGCGATAGATCGCCCGGAGGAGCTCGTACGAGTCGAGCGCCGGCAGGTCCCACTGGAGCTGATTGCGATTGCCCATGACCATCGTGATCTGGCGCAGGTAGGCGGCCTGGCGCTTCGACGGCACGTGGCCCAACACCGAGACCTCACCGGACGTCGGGTACAGCAGGCCGGAGAGCATCTTCAGGGTCGTCGTCTTGCCGGCCCCGTTCGGTCCCAGGAACCCGACGATCTCGCCCGGTTCGATCTCGAAGCTGACGCCGTCCACGGCGGTGACCGCCTTGGTCTTCCGCCGGACCAGGCTCACGACGGCCGCACGCAGCCCACCCTCGCGGACGGGTACGAAGAAGGTCTTTCGGAGGTCGCGGACTCGGATCGCCGGGCCACCTGGCCCGGCGGGGACGCCGGCCGCGGCGGGGACGCCGGCCAGGGTCAGCCCGCCTGCGGTGGCGCGGGCAGCCGACGGAGCAGCGCCTGGACCTCCGCGAGCTCCTCGGCCTCCTCGTGGCCGAGCGTGTCCTCGAGGATCTCGAGGGCGGTCCGGACCAGGCCGAGCTCGCTCGCCGTCATCTCGATCGGGAACGTGACCGTCGTCTCGCTCATCGGACCCTCCATGGGGCTGCCTGCCCGCTCAGCCGACGCGCTCGAACGCCGCCGCAACCGAGCCGCCGCCGCCAAGGCACAGCGTCGCGAGCCCGTAGCGGCCGTCACGCCGGCGCAGCTCGTGGAGCAGCGTCGCGACGATCCTCGCGCCGCTCGCGCCGATCGGGTGGCCGAGGGCGACCGCACCGCCGTTGACGTTGACCCTGGACCAGTCGAAGCCCAGCGCCCGGCCATCGGCGAGGGTCTGGGCGGCGAACGCCTCGTTGATCTCGATGAGGTCGAATGCGTCGATCGTCAGGTCGAGCTTGTCGAGCAACCGCTTCACGCCCTCGATCGGCGCGAGGAACAGCCACTTCGGCGCGACCTCGGCCTGGGCGTAGCCGACGATCCGGGCGAGCGGCTTGAGACCCAGGCGCTCGACGGCACGCTCGCTGGCGAGGATCGTCGCGGCGGCGCCATCGGTGATGCCCGGCGAGTTGCCGGCGGTCACGCTGCCAAGGGTCGCGTCGCCGCGGTCCTCGCCCTCGGGCAGAGCGAACGCGGGCCTGAGGCGCGCCAGGGCCTCCGGCGTCGAGTCCCGGCGGGGGCCCTCGTCAGCATCGACGACGGTCTCCTGGCCCTTCGGACCCTTGACGGTGACCGGCGCCATCTCGTCGCCGAATCGGCCCGCGTCCTGGGCCGCGATCGCCTTCTGGTGGCTCGCCAGCGCGAAGGCATCCTGGTCCTCGCGCGAGACGTGGTTGCTGATCGCGACACGCTCGGCGTGGGTGCCCATGTGGCAGTCATCGACCGCGCACCAGAGGCCGTCGTGGACGGTCATGTCGACGAGCTTGCCGTCCCCCAGGCGCAGTCCGAATCTCGCCCCCGGCACGAGGTACGGGGCGAGGTTCATGGACTCCATCCCGCCCGCGACCGCAACCTCGGCGTCGCCGGCCTTGATCTCCGCGGCGGCGAGCATGATCGCCTTGAGGCCCGAGCCACAGACGCGGTTGATCGTCGTGGCGCTCGTGGTCTCCGGCAGCCCGGCCTTGAGCGCCGCCTGACGTGCCGGCGCCTGGCCGGCCCCGCCCTGGAGGACCTGGCCCATGAGGACCTCGTCGATCGGGGTGCCCTCGGGCAGCCCGGCGCGAGCCACGGCGGCGCGAATCGCGATGCCGCCGAGCTCGACCGCGGGCGTGGTGGACAGCGCTCCACCGAACTTGCCGATCGGCGTGCGCATGGCGCTGACGACGTAGACCCGACCGTTCGGGCCCATCGGTTCCTGGGTCACGCCTCGATGCTACACCGGCCCCGCGCCGCGGCTGGCGTCGTCCCGGGCGGAAGTCGACAGCCAGTCGTGTTCCAGGAGCACGGAGCGTCGAAGTCAGACTCCCAGTCGGGTTCTTGCACGCCCGCAACCCGGGCCAGGGACCTGCGCCTCGAAAACCGGTCGAGCACTCGACTGCCGGTCCGGTTTCGCAGCGGGCTGCTCACCGAACTCGACTCCCAGTCGACCTCGGTCCTGCCGGGCCGTGGCCCGGCGTCGTGATGGAGGCAGCGGCTCAGCCGCCCTGGGCGATGAGCGACAGCAGGATGTCGACGTCGTCCGAGCCGATGACGCCCTGGTACTTGGCGCGCACCGTGCCGCTGCCGTCGACGACGAAGATCCACGGCATGGAGGTCGCACCCCACGGATCCCCGCCGATGCCCCACGCGTCCGCCGCGGGGACGAGGGTCGGGTCGGAGATGGAGCCCTGGAGGATCGCCGTGTCGCTGACGACGTCGTACTCGAACGGCTCGAGGTGGATGAATGCCATCGACGGCCAGCGGTCGAGGAGGAAGCGGACCATGACGAGGGCCTTGCCGCAGGCGGCGGTCGTCCGGAACCGGGTCGAGTCGACGACGAGCACGAACGGCTGGTGGGCCGTCAGGGCGTCAGTGGTCGAGGTCCGGTAGAGCCGCAGGTCCGGCGCAGGATCGGTGGTCACGGCGAGGGCCAGGCCGCCCACGTCGGCGAGGGTCGGGGTGTGGATGGACGGCGCGGGCGCCCCGAGCTGGGCCGTCGCGCCGGGATCGAGGACGGCGACATCGGCGCTGCCTGCGCGGACCGCGCCGCCCGACGTCGCGGTGACCGCGAACCGCCACCAGCCCGGCGTCGGGATGTCGACGGTCGCGACGTAGGCGACGGTGGTCTCGCCCGGTGGCTGGACGGGCACCGCGGTGACCGGGACGCCGACCGGGACGGCCACGCCGTCGCGGGTCTCGAGCTGGACGCTCACCGTCGCGGCGAGATCGTCGATCCGCCCGGTGGGGCCGGACAGCACGAAGATGACGGGGCTGTGGCCGCCGGCCCAGACCGACGTCGAGTCGACCTGGACGCCGAGCTCCTGCTCCCCAGTCGGGCTCTCGCCGGGGCCACCGCTGGCCGTCGGTGTCGACACGCCGCCCGTGGCAGGCGCGAGCGACGGCTCCGGCGAGCTCATGACGCTGCGGACGACCGCGGTCATCGCGCCGGACTGCGTGCCGAACGGGAACTTCGCCCGGAGCAGGCCCGCGCCGTCGACGAGGAAGACGTCGGCGGTGTGGCTCATCCCGTAGGCGCTCGCCGACGGGCTCTGCTCGCGGGCGTACTTGACGCCCCAGGCGTCGGCCGTCGTCCGGATTTGAGCGGCCGTGCCCGTGACCGCCTGGTAGCCCTGGGCCAGGTACTTCACGTACTCGGCGAGGGCCGTCGTGGTGTCCCGCTCGGGATCGATCGTCACGAAGACCGCGCGGGCATCGGGGCCGAGCGCGGTGATGGTCTGGCCGATGATCCCGACCGTCGCGGGACAGACGTCCGGGCAGTGCGTGTAGCCGAACGAGAGCAGCACCGGATGGCCGCGGAGCGAGGTCAGCGAGAACGGCGCACCGCTGGAGTCCGTCAGCTCGATCGGCGGGGCCACGACAGCTTGCGGGAGCAGGAACGACCCGGGGTTCGGCGTGGGCGTCGGCGGCGGCGCCGAGACCGGGGTGAGTGCCGCCGGCGAGCCGCCGCCACACGCGCCGACCAGCACGACGATCAGGACGATGGCGAGCCGAGGGACGCGCGAAGCAGCCATGACTCAGCCCGCGCGGACCTCTGCCTGGACGAGCACCTTGCCGGCATGCTCGAACGTCAGCTCGATCGTGACCGTCTGGCCGGTCGTCAGGGTCTGGGTCAGGCCCTCGAACATCACGTGGTACCCGCCGGGCTGGAGCATGACGGTGGCACCGGCGGGCACCTCGATGCGGTCGACCGGGTGCATGCCGGTCATGCCGGAGGCATCGGTCGTCGTCTCGTGGATGCCGGCCATCGAGGCCATCGCGCAGGAGGCCCCCAGGATCGCGTCGGCCTGGGCCCCGCCGGTCACGGTCATGTACGCGGCTGTGGAGTCCGACATGCCCGTTGGCAGCCGGACCCATGCGTCGGACACGGTCACGCCACCGGTCGGTGGGCTGCCGGCGCCGGCGCCGCACCCTGCGGCGAGGAGGCCGAGAACGATGAGCCAGAGCGTGACCCCGCTACGCGAGAATCGCCTGGACGATCGCATCGACGTGCTCCTTCTTCGGGACGACGATGAGGGTGTTGACCATCCCGAACATCCCGGACGAGCCCTCGGCGTGCGGCAGGATGTGGCAGTGGAAGGCCCATACCCCCGGCCGGTCGGCGGTGATGATCGCGTCGTAGCGCTCGCCGGGATTGACCCCGAGCGTGTCGCAGTCGAAGGCGGCGCTCCCGAGCGGATAGCCGTCCCGCTCGACGATCCGCATCCGGTAGCCGTGGAGGTGCCACGGGTGCGTCATCACGCCCTCGTTCATGAATCGGACCCGGACCTTCTCGCCGACGGCGGCGAGGACCGGCACGGTGGCCGGGAAGCCGTGGCCGTTGACGGTGAAGCCTCCCAGGGCGTCGTTCGAGATCCAGATGTAGTCGCGGTCGGCCTTGATCGCGTCGACCTTGGGATCGACGATGAACGCCCCGAGGAGGCCGCGCCCGACCTGGTCGGTCGCGTTGTGATGCGAGTGGTACATCAGCGAACCGGCGCGTTCGGCGGTGAACTCGTAGGTGTAGCTCTCGCCCGGTGCGAACGGCTTCTGGGTCACGAAGGCGACGCCGTCCTGGGTGAAGTCCTGGAACTCGACCCCGTGGAAGTGGACGCTCGTCGTCTCCTTGAGGTTGTTCGTGAAGATCGCCCGAACCCTGTCGCCCTCGGTGACCCGGATCGTCGGGCCGGGCCACTGCTTGCCGAACCCGAGTGCCGGGACCGGCGGCTTCATCTCGTCGATCTTCTGGTCGATCTCGTCGACGGTGAGGCGGAACTCCTTGACGCCGTTCACGACGGTCGGGGTCAGCGGCGTCACCGCATCCGTGAGGACGAGGTTCGGGACCTGCGCGAACGACGGCTTGGCGCCGAGCTCGGGGTAGTTCTCGCTGACTGCCAGCATGTCGGCCAGGTAGGCGAAGACGGCGTCGCCGTAGATGCCCTTGAGCGCGGGGGCGAGATTCCCGAGGTAGCGCCGCACGACCGCCCGAGCATCGATGTCGTGCTGGGTCCAGCCCGCCGGGATGACGCCGCTCGGCGCCGGGCTGCCGGAGGCAACCGCGCTCGCCGCCGGCGAGGCCGCGACGCTGCCGGCCGGTGTCGGCGCGGGGGCTCCGGTAGCGTTCGGGTTGAGGGTCGGGCCGTACGTCCAGCCCGGCGTGGCCACCGGCGCGCAGGCGGCGAGGGTCGCGGCCGCGAGGCCACCGCCGGCGAGTGCCGCGCCAACGAGGAACCCACGCCGGGTCAGGGTTCGGTCGATCGCATCGCCGGCAGACGGGCCCGTGGGCTCGTGGGCGGGCTCGACGGGGGACGTGGCGGCAGGCGGACCGGCAGGTGCGCTCATCTGGAGATCTCCTCAGCACGATCGGAACGCGACATCGCGGCTCTGGGGCACGCTACCGCGCTCCCTTCGCGCCGGAAAGGCTACGAAACGCCTCGCCGGGCTCGGTAGGTCCGAACGCCTTTCATGTCGGGCCGAACGGCCCGTGGGGGGTCGGCGGCGTCAGCCCCGGACGCGCTTGAGGAGCTCGTCCGCGACGATCAGCCGCTGGATCTGGTTCGTGCCCTCGTAGATCTGGGCGCCCTTCGCGTCGCGCATGAGGCGCTCGACACCGGTCTCGCGGGAGTAGCCGCTCCCGCCGAAGAGCTGCACGGCGTCCGTGGCGACCTTCATCGCGCTGTCCGAGGCGGTCCACTTGGCCATCGACGACAGCTCGGCGATCGGCTCGCCGCGGTCCTTGGCCCGGGCGGCCTCGTGGACGAGGGCGCGGGCGGCCGTCACGTCGCGGGCCATCTCGGCGAGCATGAACCGGAGGCCCTGCTGCTCGGCGAGTGGGGCACCGAACGCCTTCCGCTGCTGGAGGTACGCGGCCGCCTGCTCGAGCGCGGACCGCGCGATGCCGACGCAGGCCGCGCCGATCGAGATCCGGCCCGATGCCAGCGCCGACAGGGCCACCTTGTAGCCCTCGCCCTCGGCACCGAGGCGGTTCGACTCCGGGACCTCCGCACCATCGAAGATGAGCTCGGCGGTGGTCCCCGCCCGGATGCCCATCTTCTTCTCGTGGGCCCCGAACCGGAAGCCGGGTGCGCCCTTCTCGACGAGGAACGCCGTGATGCCCTTCGCCCGTCGCTCCGGGTCCGTCGTCGCGAAGACGAGGTAGCGGTCCGCGACCGGCGCGTTCGAGATCCAGATCTTCGTCCCGTCGAGGCGGTAGCTCGTGCCATCCGGGCCGCGTGTCGCCCGCGTGCGCAGCGCCGCTGCATCGCTCCCTGCCCCCGGCTCGGTCAGGGCAAAGGCGCCAAGCGCGTCGCCGGCGACGAGGGCCGGCAGCCAGCGCGCGATCTGCTCGTCCGTGCCGAACTGGACGACCGGCAGCTGGGCCAGGATGTGGACCGAGAGCATGACCGCGGCCGACATGTCGGCCGCCCCGATCTCCTCCATGACGAGCGTCCAGCCGAGGTAGCTGAACCCACCGCCACCCACCGATTCGGGCAGCGGTGCGCCGGTCAGGCCGAGCTCGGCCATGCCCCGGAAGATCGCGGGCTCGAAACGCTCCGCCTCGTCCCGCTCGATCGCCGTCGGGGCGATCTCACGCTGGGCGAACTCGCGGGCGGTGTCTCGGAGCAGACGCTCCTCGGCGGTGAATCCGCCGGCGCCCACTCCGGCCGTGAACCCGCCGGCCTCGCTGTCAGCCATGCGCAGCTCTCATCGCGCGGCGCCAGATACCAAGATTGTTGGTACGCGGCAGCCGCTGGGGGTCTTGGCGTGTCCTCGCGGCCCTCCGCGGGCCGCCGCGCGGGGGGATTCGAGCGTGAGCCCGCCGGCGGCGAGGCCCGCGAGCGCGAAGCGATCCCGCCACCCGCCGCCGAATACCAATGGACTTGGTATTTGGCGGCCCACGCGCAGCGCGCTCGTCGGAGCCGGCATCAGGCCTTCGGCTCGCGCGGGTACGTGTAGAAGCCGCGACCGGTCTTCTGGCCGAGGTGACCCGCCGCGACCAGGTCGACGAGCACCTTCGGTGGCTTCATGTGCTCGGCGTGGAGGCCCTCGTACTGGACCTGCATGACGTTCA
>JACQEG010000085.1 GCA_016200665.1 Chloroflexota bacterium
GCGCTTCCGAACGGTCCACGTCGGGGCCAGCGTGGTCATCGCGCCGATGCGGAACGCGGTCGTCCTCGCCAAGGAGCTGGCGACGATCGACGAGCTGTCGGACGGCCGCCTCATCGTGGGCCTCGGGGCCGGCTGGAGCGTGCCGGAGTTCGCGAACGTGGGCGTGGCGGAGCGGTTCCAGGTCCGGGGCGCCTACCTCGACGAGACGATCGCCCTCTTCCGCCACCTCTGGTCCGGGTCGCACGAGGCGTTTCACGGCCGCTTCCACGACTTCGAGGACTTCACGTTCGGTCCCCTGCCCGCCCAGGGTGAAGGACTGCCGATCTGGCTCGGTGGCCGAAACGAGAAGGCCCTCCAGCGGGCCGGCCGGCTGGCGGACGCGTACCACGCCTCGGCCTCGAGCCCGGCCTCGCTGGCCGAGCGGATCCCGATCATCCGGGCCGCCGCGGAGGCCGCCGACCGGCCGATGCCCCGCCTGAGCGGCCGGGTCCGGATCGAGCTCGACGCACCTGCGCAGAGCTTCTACACGCTCCACGGCGACGCCCACGCGGTCGTCGACGAGATCCACCGCTTCGCCGAGCTGGGGGTCGACCACCTCGCCCTCGCGTTCCCAGAACGGGATCCGGACGGCCTCACGCACGCCGTCGAGCGATTCGAGACCGAGGTTCGCCCGCTCGTCTAGCGGGCTCGTCCGGCCGCACTCGGGCAGCCGGCCGGCCCACGAGGCTACCCGCGAGGCCCGACGGGCTGGCGAAGCACGGTCTTGAGCCGCTCCGGCGCGGCTCGCCGCGGATCGCCGAGGTAGATCTCGTGGTGCGGCCCGATCGGCATGAGCCCGGCCTCCTCGGCCGTGGATGCCATCCGGGAGATCGTCACCGGCTCCGTCGCGTACGGCCCGACATGGAGGGCCTCGACGACCACGCCCTCCTCGAACCACACCTCGCGCAGCGCCTCGAGCTCGGGCGACGGGTGCTTGCGTCGCGCCTCCTCGACGGCCGCGGCGACGTCGCTATCCGCCGCGCCCTCCGGCAGCTCGATGAGGAGCCGCCAGCGCCAGGTCTCCGGATTCGGCGGGACGTGCGAGGCCGCCTCAGCGGCGGTCGCGAACGGATCGCGATCGAACGTCCAGAGGCCCTCGAGCGCGCCGATGCGAGCCGCGATGCCCCGGCGCTTGAGCGCGAAGTGAACGCCGTACGCGACGGTGTACAGCGCCGACACGGCGGCGCGGAAGCTCGGACTGTCGGGCCTGCCCGCGCCCGCGACCTCGATGATCCGGCGGGGCTCCACGGTTCGAATCCTGATCTCGCCGGGCTTCGGCAGGGCGGCGGCGATGGGGCGCTCCGCGGCCATGGTCATGGCAGACACCTCCGCAGCGAGGCTGGGCCGCTTGAGCGCCGCACGCCAGAGCCGGGCGCCGCAGCGGTGGCGGGCCGGTTGGACCGGCGCGCGCGGGCCCGCCCGACCCTCAGAGCGGTGGCAGCACCTGGTGGTCGGTCTGGGCAGCGGCGAACAGGTCGCCGAGCCGGCCGACCCGCTCCACGACCGTGCGGATCGTCCAGCGATCGCTCCGGAGGTCCGGATCGTCGAGCTCGTCCCAGGTGATCGGCGTCGAGACGGGCGCGCCGTCGGCGGGCCGCACGGCATACGGCGCGACGAGCGTCTTGATCGAGGCGTTCTGGGTGTAGTCGAGGCGGGCCTTGCCGCCGCGACGTTCCTTCGCCCACTCCCACGAGACGAGCTCCGGCACCGTCGCCCCGACCGCCCGCGACAGGCCCTCGATCCAGTCGCTCGTCTGCCGGAACGTGTACCTCGGCTCGACCGGGATCCAGACCTGGATCCCCCGCCGACCGGTCGTCTTCGGGTAGCCGCGGACCTTCAGATGCTCGAGGGCGGCCCGGAAGAGGCGGGCCAGGGTCAGGGTCTCGTCCCAGCTCGTCGCCTCGCCGGGATCGATGTCGATGAGCGCGAACGTCGGGTGCGTCGGCTCGTCGAGCCGGGTCGTCCAGGCATGGATCTCGAAGGCCGCCTGGTTGCCGAGCCATGCGAGCGTCGCGGCCTCCTCCGCGATGACGTGGACGTTCGGAGCGCGATCCTCGACGCCGACCTCACGCCAGGTTCGGATCCATGCCGGCTGGTCCTTGATGTTCTTCTGCCAGAAGCCGCCCGCCGCCGAACCGTTCGGGTAGCGATGGAGGTTGAGTGGCCGCTCGGCGAGGTGCGGCAGCATCGCCGGCGCGATCGCGGCGAAGTAGCCGATCAGCTCGCGTTTCGTGACCGGTGCCGGGAGCGCGCCACCCTTCGGTCGCTTGCCGTCCGGCTCGGGATCGCCGGCCTTCGGCGGGAACAGGACCTTGTCGAGGTTCGTGAGCTTGAGCTCCCGCCCGCCGATCGACCAGAGGCCGTCGCCCGGCATCGCGGCCAGCGCTGCAAGCTCGTCGGGCGTCGCGCCATTGAACGCCTTCGTGCCGCCGACGTCGCCCTTCGCGGCCGCGCCAGGCCCCGGGCCACGCGCATCGTCCGCCTCGGGCAGCGATCGCTCGACCGCTCGGACGGTGGCGCCCGCCTCGACCGGCTGCTCGCGGACGACCTCGGTCGGTGGCTTGCCACCCTCGTCAAGGCCCTTGAACGCCGCCTGGCGGACGAGGTTGTCGCGGGTCCAGCCGCCGAGGTCCGCCCGGATGACGACCACGGGCTTCACCCAGACGACGTGCTTCAGGTCGCCGCCCCAGCGGCCCTTGTAATCCTTCGGCGGAGGCGGGTCGAACGACGGCTCGTCGATGGCGAGCGCCTCCAGCCGCTTCCGCATGGAGCGGCGGGTCGCGGCGCTGAAGCCCGAGCCGACCTTGCCCGCGAACCGCAGCTTGCGGCGGCCGCCGTCGTCCTCGTCCGGCTCGTACACCCCGACGACGACCGCCCCGAGATCGGCCGCCGCACCCTCGCCGGGGGTGAACCCGCCGACGACGAGCTCCTGCTCCGGGCGGTGCTTGACCTTGAGCCAGGCCTTCGAGCGCGTCCCGGGCTCGTAGATGGAGCGGCGGTGCTTGGCGAGGATGCCCTCGAGGCCCTGGCCAGCAGCCGCGTCGAGGAAGGCCTTGCCATCGGTCAGGACATGGTCGGCGTAGCGAACCCGCCGGTCGCCCGATCGGAGGACCGTCCGGAGGAGCGCCTTGCGATCCTCGAGCGGGACCTGGAGGAGCGAGCGGCCGTCGAGGTACAGCAGGTCGAACACCTGGTAGACGAACTTCGGCGAGGCCGTGCCGGTCAGCTCCTGGAGCAGGCTGAACTGGGGCTTGCCGTCGGCATCGAGGGCCACGACCTCGCCATCGACGATCGCCCGCTCGGCGTTGATCCACGTCGCCGGGGTGAGCAGCCCCGGGAAGTACGTCTCGCCGTCCTTGCCGTTGCGGGTGAACAGCCGCGCCTTGCCGTCGCGAACGACCGCCTCGATCCGGTAGCCGTCCCACTTGACCTCGAACAGCCAGTCCTCGTCGTCGAAGGCGCGGTTCGTCAGGGTCGCCGCCATCGGCTCGATGAACGACGGCATCGTCGCCTCGCGGGCCTTCGACAGGTCGATCTCCGCGGTGGCCGCGGGCGCGTGACTCACCCAGATGGCGTCCTTCGCCGCCTTGACCTCGTCGTTGGTGCGACCGGTCTTGACGCTCTTCGGGTGGTCCTCGGCGTCCCAGCCATCCTCGGCGTCGGCGTCGCGCTTGTGGAGGAGGAGCCACTGGTCGCCCTGGTCGTCCTCGAACGGCAGGCGACCGCCCTCATCGGCACCGCGGCGGCGCCCTCGGCCCGACGTCCGGACGATCGTGAACCGGCCGCGGAGCTTCTCGCCGTGGAGGCTGAACTTGAGCTCGCCATCCTCGATCGCCTTGAGCGGCTCGGGCGTCTCGGGATCCGGCGTCCAGGTGCCCCAGTCCCAGACGATGACGTCGCCGCCGCCGTACTCGCCCTTCGGGATGACGCCCTCGAAGTCGAAGTACTCGAGGGGGTGGTCCTCGACGTGGATCGCCATCCGACGCTGGCCCGGGTCGAGGGTCGGGCCCTTCGGGACGGCCCAGGACACGAGCACGCCGTCGACCTCGAGGCGGAAGTCGTAGTGGAGCCGGGTGGCGCGGTGGCGCTGGACGACGAACCGGCCGCCGGCGGCGAGCGCCCCCTTCGAGGCGGCGGCGCGCGATGCCTCGCCGGACGGCTCCGGGGTCTTCCCGAAGTCGCGCTTGCGGCGGTATTCCTCGAGCGGCATCGGCGATCAGGCCCGACCCGAGCCGCCCGCGTCGCTGCGCGCGCCAGCCTCGTCGCGCGTGCCCCGGACGGAGGCACGCACCTGCGCCACCGCCGTCGCGATCCCGTCCGTCCAGGCAGGCCCGTGGCCGGGCAGGACGAGTCCCGCTCCGATGTCCTCGAGCCGGGCCAGTGAGGCGAGGGCCGTTGCGTCGTCGGCGCCGAACGGCGCGAGCTGCGGCCCGCGCCGGCCGGTCGTGACCGCGTACGTCGCGAACGCATCACCGACGCACAGGGTCCCGTGGCCGGCGAAGTGGTACGCGACGCTGCCGGGGGTATGGCC
>JACQEG010000078.1 GCA_016200665.1 Chloroflexota bacterium
ATACCGCGCGGCCAGCCGCCGGTCGGCCAGCCACCTGACCCGGACCCGGGCCATCGGCATGAACTTCGGGTCCGGGCTGTCGAGGAACGCCATGAGATTCGCGCCCTCGAGCGTGTGCACGAAGCCGTAGATGATGTGGGCGGCGGTCATGACGACGATCCGCCGGCTGACCTTGTCCAGGTGGACGCCGACTTCGCTGGATCGCTCCATCTCCTCGGCCACCAGCTGACCGACGATCGCCACCTCGTCGAGTCGCACCCGAAGCTCCGGCAGGGTGATCCGGGTCGCCTCGCCGGTCCGGGTCAGCAGCACGACGTCGCGCAGGGCGAAGAAGCCGTCCAGCAGGTTCACGTAGTCCGTCACCCGGCGGAACCGGCCAAGGTCCACGACCCCGGACGCGCGCAGGTGCGTGCCGATCAGCTCCAGGTACTGCTCGTGCCGCTCGCCCTCGCCCTCCGGCTGGAGGAGGCTGCCGAACGGGTCCCTGGCCTCGCCGACGGCCATGCCGCCGCCCGTGCCGCCACCCGCGCTGCCGCCCCTGTCGCGGGTCCTGTCGAACATCGAGGGTCCCCCGGGGTTACTTCACCAGCCCATACGTCGTGGGCGTCGCGAACCAGTCCTTGGAGTAGGCGAAGTAGAAGTTGTTGTTACCCGAGAGGGTAAGGTCCCAGCAGATGAACTGCAGCTTCAGGCTGATGTCGCCGCCGCCGCTGCCGCACGACCCGCCGCCGAAGTCCACCGGCCCGCCGGCCGCGTAGCCCGTTCCGGAGAGGACGATGCAGCCACCGCCCGTCATCGAGATGGTGGGCTGCGTCTGGCCGGAGCCTGAGGGCGCGGGCGTCCTGGCCTGCCAGAACACGAGGTTCTTGTAGCTCGCGAAGAGCGTCCGATTGGTCGTGATCGTGTCCCACGACGGCTGGTAGGCCCGGACCATGAACAGGCCCTGGGCACCGACGCTGATCGGGTCGTTGTTCGTGTTCCAGCTGCTCGACGCGCTGCTCGGAGCGTTGTAGATGAGCACGCCGCAGCTGGACGGGATGGGATTCGCGGTGGTCGGGGTCGGGCAGTTCGTCTGGAACTGCTGCTCGACTTGGACGTCGGTCTTGGCCAGGGCGTAGTCCGTCTTGGCGGTCGCGTCGGTGTAGCCCTGGGTCGAGGTGCCCCACGGGATGGCGAAGATCCGGCCGCTGCCGCTCTTGATCGTCAGGCCGCCGCCGCGGATGAAGTACACGCCCGGGCGCATGAGGACGGTGCTGGCGTTGGAGCCGCCGCCCGCGACGATGCCGCCGGTGTAGGTCCCCGGCGTGATGATGCAGGGGTTCTGGTTCTTGCAGATGCCGCTGCCGGTCGACGCCATGTTGACCGTGGGCAGCGAGCCGTTGGTCCCCAGGCAGTTGGTGGCCGCGTCGACAGCGTTGCAGGGCTTGGTGAGGCCGCTCAGGGGATCGGGCAGGATCGGACGGGCGTGCTCGACCGGAGCGGGCGTCACGTGGGTCGCGGTGCCCGACGCGACCTCGCCGGCGACGCGGATGGTGGCGTCGTTGAGCAAGGTCATCGTGAAGGCCGAGTTCATCGCCTTCATGGCCGCGTTGGTGTTGTCCGACCGCAGGCAGATCGAGTCGACCATGATCGAGCCCTCGAACGTCGCGGTGATGCCGCCGTTGATGAGGAATGACGGGCAGCCGCGGCGATTCGCCGGCCAGCTCGTGTGCGACGGATCGAGGGTCGAGACCGAGAAGTCACCGTTGGCCACCTGGCCGTTCATGCCGGTGCTGGAGGTGGTGACAGGGATCGACCCCTGGCCGAAGAATGCGGGGCCCGTGCCGGTCAGGCGAACCGTGACCGCCAGGCCCGCGTAGGCGCTGTCGGTGGCGCAGCTGACGGTCATCCGGCTGGCGACCTGCGCGGCCGTCCAGCCGAGGTTCGCCATGACGCTGGCCTTGGCCGCGAGATACAGGTCGTTGGTGCCGTCGGTCGCCGTCGCCGAGACGCGCGCCGCGGTGCAGGTGGTCGCGTTGACCTGCATGATGTTCGCGGCCGCCAGGGCCGCCGCGTCGCCGCCGTTCTGGAGCTGGCGCCGCACGACGAGGGCCTGGGCGCCGCTGAACAGCAGCGCGCCGAGGGCGAGCAGCACGATCATGGCCGCCGCGAACAGGACGAGGATCTGGCCATCGGCGTCGGTCCGATCCGACCGGCGGGGGTGCTGCATGGCGGCTGCTCCGATCAGTTGTTGATGAGGACCGTGGAGGTCGCGGTGATGTCGTAGCCGGTGTGGCCGACGATCGAGGTCGTCACGAGCGACACGTGGCTCGTGATCCGGACGGTCACGAACTCGCCGCGGCCGTTCGTCGCCCCGGCCTCGTCGGAGTTGCCGGTGCAGGCGGTCGTCGTGTAGTAGCAGACGGTGACGGTCGTTCCGGAGCCCGCCCCGGCCATGAACGCCCGGGCCTGGATGCGGGTCGGCTCCTTGGAGTCGGGCGTCCACGTGGGGCAGCCGGTCCCCGGCGTGGACCCGAGATTGGGACCGGTCGGACACGACGTCACCTTCGACCCGCCGTGGACGGAGGCGTAGCGCGCCGCCTCGCGGGCGGCGTGAGCGAGGTCGTCCTGCGCCCAGATGACGCGGCCCACATCCAGCGCCGCGAACACGAGCACCAGGAAGACCGGCAGGACGATCGCGAACTCGACGAGGCCCTGGCCCTTGTCACGGCCCTGGCCCTCGACGCGGCGGCTCGACAGGAATCTCATCGGCCGACGAGCACCTTGTAGGTGCGCGTGACGCGCAGGATCCAGTCGCCGTTCTGGGTGAAGTACGGGTACGCGAACAGGGCGTGGAACCGGAGGCAGCTGGTCACGGTCACCGTGGCGAGGGGGTACGACGCCGAGCCACCGGTGGCGGAGTCTGTCGCGGCCGTGAGCGTGGCCCACACTGTCGGCGAGCTGCACGTCGTCTGGTTGGAGGCCTTCGTGAAGGTCGTCCCGACCTCCTGGTCCATGACGGTCTTCGCGTCGGTCGTCGTGGGCGTCGTGCAGGCGGTCGTGAAGGGCGGCGTTGCGCAGTAGTGGGCGGTGTCGGTGGCGTCGTAGTAGCCGCCGGTCGTCGTGTAGCCCGGGTCCGATGCGACGTACTGCGCCGCATCGCGTGTCGCCGCCTCGAACTTGACCCAGGTGGAATAGACGCGGGACAGGTCCAGCACCGCGCCGACGACCGTCAGGAGCACCGGCGCGACGAGGGCGAACTCGACCAGGGACTGGCCGCGCGTCCTCCCTGATCGGTGCTGCCTCGACATGACGGGTACCTCGAGAGCTTCGACGTCGTCGACGATCGGTCGCCCCCCGGAAAACCGCGGGCTCGCGTCGAACCCGGGACGAGGCTCGTTTGCCCGCCTTGCAACCTACCTTGGCGTGGTGCGCCGCCGCCCAGCCCGAAAGGACCACTCCACCCGCCCGATGGTCCCAGCGGTGGCGCGCGCGGGCAACGCCGGGAAGACGGTGGCTCGGGTACGCCGGGGCCGCGGCCGACCGTAGACTGCGCAGCAATGCCGCCATCCGGGGAGCCCACGCCGGCGAGCCTCACGATCGTCCTGCCGGCCTTCGACGAGGCCGAGCGGATCGGGCCGGCCCTCGACGAGCTGTTTGCCTACCTCGATATGACGAGCGGGCCGGCGCCAGGGCTCCCGCCCGGCCCTCCGCTCCCGCCAGGCCGCGCCCTCCCGCCCCGGGTCGACGTCCTGGTCGTCGACGACGGCAGCCGCGACGCGACCGCCTCGATCGTCGGGGCCCGTCCGGAGGCGGCCCGCCCCGCCGACGCCGCGGCGCGGCTGCACCTGCTGCGGGTCCCGCACGCGGGCAAGGGGGCGGCGGTTCGCGCCGGGATGCTCGTCGCGACCGGCGACCTCGTGGTGTTCGCAGACGCGGATATGGCGACGCCACCGGACGAGCTCCCGAAGCTCGTCGCGGCACTCGCCAGGGCCGACGTCGCCGTCGGGAGCCGGATCCAGCCGGATGGCTCGGACATGCGCGCCACCCAGCCGGGCCTGCGGCGGTTCTTCGGCAAGGTGTTTCACGCGCTCGCCGCGATCTGGGTCGTCGGCCCGGTCGAGGACACGCAGTGCGGGTTCAAGGGCTTCACCCGCGCCGCCGCGCGGGACCTGTTCGGCCGCCAGGTCGTGACCTCGATCGTCTTCGACGTGGAGCTGATCCATCTCGCGCGGCGGCGCGGCTACCGCCTCGCGGTCGTCCCGATCCGGTGGGAGGACCGCCGCGGCTCGCGGATGCACGCCCGCCCCGGCCTGGCGCTGCGCGTGGCGTGGGACCTGTTCCGCATCCCGCTCCTCCATCGGTCGGTGCCCCGAGCGTGACCGCGGGCCGGCCCGGGGCGATCGATCGGCTCCTGCCGCCGCTCGCGCTCCTCGTCCTGGCCCTGTTCGTTGGGCTGGCGTGCTGGGCCGCGGCGCAGGCGGGCACCCTCGGCTTCGACTACCTCTCCTACGACAGCGCGGTCCGCCGCTTCCTTGCCGGCGGCGTCCTGTACGACCAGCACTTCCAGACGACCGGCCCGTTCGGGCTCTTCTACTACCCGCCGCCGTTCGTCCTGCTCGCGATCCCGCTGACGCTGCTCCCGCCCGACGTCGACGCGTGGCTCGCCGCCATCGCCCTCACCGCGGTCTTCCTGGTCGCGGTCGCGATCCTGCCGGTCTCGACCCGGGTCCGATGGCTGGTCATCCTGCTCGGCGGCCTGTCGTGGCCGCTCGTCTACGCGATCAAGCTCGGCCAGGTCGGCCCGATCCTGCTGCTCACGTTTGCGATCGGCTGGCGCTGGATGGACCGCCCGAACCGGCTCGGATTCGCCACGGCGGTGGGCGCCGCGATCAAGCTCCAGCCACTCGTCGTCCTCGGCTGGGCGCTCGTCACCGGGCGCCGACGTGCCGTGGTCGTCGGGCTCGCGGCGTTCCTCGTCCTCGCCGTCGCCGGCACCGTCATCGCGGGGCCATCGGCCTGGGCCGACCAGCTCGGGTTGCTGGTGCGGCTCAGCAAGCCCGTCTCCACCCCGAACAACGTCACTCCCGGACGGATGGCCTTCGAGGCCGGCTTCGGCGACACGCTCGCCTGGGCCATCCAGCTCGCCTGGTGGGCCACCGTCGCGGCCGTGGTCCTGTACGTCCTCTGGCGTGGCACGAACGAGGCTTCCTACCTCGCCGTCGTGACCGCCTCGCAGGCGATCTCGCCGATCCTGTGGGACCACTACGCGCTGATGCTGCTGCTGCCCGTCGCGTGGCTCCTGCAGCGCCGCCTCTGGTGGGCCGTCCTCATCCCCCTCGCAACCTCGCTGCCGCTGATCGAGGTCACGCCCCGCGTCTTCTACACGCTCTCATATGCGATCACGCTGCTGCTGATCGCGTGGCAGGGCCGCCGCGCCGCCGCTCCCACGAACGGGATGTCGCCGGCCTGACGGCCTTCTCGCGACCACGCTGCGGCTCGCCGGAGCACGCCGCCCCGACCACCCTGTTTCACCTGATGCCTATGGCGACATCATGTATTCGGCTATAGGCATCGACCGGAGGGGTTGTCCCTGATGTCGTGCGCAACCGCCGGGGCAAGGGATTCCAGAGGTTGCGGACGCAAGGAGCTCAGCGAGCCGATGCTATCCTCCGACCGTGACAGTCCCCACGCTCGATTCGGAGCCTGACTGTGCCCGCGAAACCGGCCCCGACCGCGTCCCGGATGCCTCGGCCGCCCCTCGTCGGCTGATCGCCGAGCGCCGCGCGTTCGGCGAGATCTCGCGCGACACCTGGGATCGCCTCGCCGGGCTGAACCCCTGGGCGACGCCATTCTCGAGCTGGGGCTTCCATCGGGCGTGGTGGGACGCCTACGGCGAGAACGCCCACGACCAGACGCTGGTCATCCTCGATCCCGATGCCGCACCGACCACCGACCCGGTGGCGATCGTGCCGCTCATGCATCGCCACGTCGTCGAGGCGGACGACGCCGAGACCCACACCTCGATCCGCCACGGCACCGAGGCGAGTCTCACCCCCGTGGCGCCGACGGCCAAGGCGGTCTACCTCGGGGCGACCTACCACGCCGACTACGCGACCCTCCTGGCCGACCCGCTCGACCTGCCCGAGGTCACCGCCGCCGTGGTCCACGCGCTGGCAGGCCAGACCGCGATCGATCCCCGCCATCCCGCGCCGTGGGACGTGATCGACCTGCGCCGGTTCCGGACCGGCGACCCCGCCGCCGAAGCGCTCGCAGCGGCATTCGGGGCGCGCGAGATCGCCGAGGGCTGGACCCTCAACCTCGAGCCCGAGGACGTCTGCCCGGTGGCGTCACTGCCCGGTGACGGCAAGCCGGGCTCGGCCACCATCGACGATTTCCTCGCGACCCTCGGCAAGCACGACCGCCACGAGATCCGGCGCAAGGTTCGGCGTGCCGAATCGGCCGGCGACATCGAGCTCGTCGAATCGACCGACCCGCTCGGCGACCTCCAGTCGTTCATCGAGCTCCACGAGGCCCGCTGGGGCGACGACGGCCTGTTCCCGCCGACCCGAGGCGGCGACCAGAGCCGGGTATTCGTCAGCCGGATGCTGGAGCTGCTGGGGCCCGACACGACGGCGCCACTCGGCACCGTTCACCTCACGTTCCTGACCGTCGCCGGGACCCGGATCGCGTCGGCCATCCATTTCGAGACCTGCGACGGGCTGCTGTACTACAACGCCGGCGTCTCGCCCGATGCCCGGCGCCTCTCGCCCGGCGTCGTCATGGTCGAGCGACTCGCCCGCCGCGCCCTCGAGCGCGGCTTCCGCCGCCTCGACTTCCTTCGCGGCGACGAGCCCTACAAGTACGAGTGGGGCGCCACCGACGAGCCGATCCAGCGCCTGCTCGTCCGCCGGACGGCGGCCCGATGACCCCCGATCCCTGCTACCAGCCCGTCGCGCGGTTGCCGCTGCCAGGCGAGCGGCATCGGATCCGGGTTGTCGAGCTGCTTGCCACCGGCACGAACGGCGGAGCCCAGGAGCACCTCCTGAACCTCGTGACCCGGATCGATCTCGAGCGCTACGACGTCTCGGTCATCTCGCTCAGCGCCGGGAGTGCCGTGCGCCGCCTCGAGCGCGCCGGGCTGCCGGTCTGCGTCATCGACGAGCCCGATGACGCTGCCGCGATCGAGGCCGTCGCCGACTGTCTCGCGGCCGCGAACGCCGACGTCGTCCACGGCCACATGTACCGCGCGGAGGTCGTCGGCACGCAGGCCGCGTGGCGCCTGTCCGAGCGCCCGCGGCCGGCTGCCAGGCGCGCCGGGGCCGCGGCCGGCAAGGGCGCCGGGGCGTCCGTCGGCTCGGGCCGGCGCCGGCCGTACGTCGTGAACACCGTCCATTCGAGCCGCGTGCGGGCCGAGGATGATCGCGCCCTGCTTCGACGCCTCACCCCGAGGATGGACCACCTGATCGCCGTCTCCCGGGCCATCGTGCGCAAGCTCCAGGATGAGGGCCGCGTGGGGGCGCCGGTGAGCCTCATCTACAACGGCGTGGACATGCAGCGCTACGACCACCAGGAGGCGTGCTGCACCCTCCGCGAGGAGTACGAGATCCCCGAGGGGGCCCCGATCGTCGGGGTCGTGGCCCGGCTGGAGCCGGAGAAGGGCCATCCCACCCTGCTCGAGGCCTGGCCCCGCGTGCTCGCCTCCGTGCCGGACGCCCACCTCCTGGTCGTCGGCGAGGGCAGTCGCCGTGACGAGCTCGAGGCCCAGGCCGCGTCGCTCGGCCTTCTCGGCTCCGACCCGGCCCATCCGTCCTCGGTCCTTGGCCGCCGCGTCGTCTTCACCGGCCGCCGCGACGACGTCCCGGCGGTGACGGCCGCCCTCGACGTCGCCGTGCTGCCGTCCTATCGCGAGGCCCAGGGCCTCTCGATCCTCGAGGCGATGGCCCTCTCACGGCCCGTCGTGGCGAGCGCCGTCGGCGGCATCCCGGAGGTCATCGAGGACGGCCGATCGGGCCTCCTCGTCCCGCCCCACGATCGCGACGCGCTGGCGCGCGCCATCACCCGGCTGCTCCTCGACCACCCGTACGCCGACCTGCTCGGACGGGCCGGTCGCGAGCTCGCCCACGAGCGCTTCTGCGTCGAGCTGATGGTCCGCGCGATCGAGTCGATCTACGACGAATCGGTCGCTGAGGAGACCCGCCGCATCGCCGGCTGACCACCACGGGTCGGCCAGATCGCCCGGTCGAGCCGAACGGCTCTGGCGCGCGCGCGACGTACGACGTTGACTGCAGCCTGGTCGTCCACGTGCCCGAATCGGGTCAACCGCCAACTCGTCGTACCCTGTGCCCCCCATGGATCGGATCCGGCCCCGCGGGGCCATCGCCCCTGAACCCTTCGCGTGGCTCCAGACGCCATTCGGCCGCGCCATCCGAACGCGCCTGCCGATGGATGCGGTCATCGTCGCCGGGCTGGTCTTCGTCGCGTTCCGGCTCCTGAACATCTTCCCCTGGAACATGCCGCAGCTCGACTTCCACGCCTACTGGGAGTCACGCGACGTCATCAACTACCCGGCCTACAGCCCGTTCCTCATCGGGGCGTTCCTGTACTCGCCGGCGTTCGCCCACGTCATCGCCCCGCTGACGGCGCTGCCGTGGCAGGTCTTCGCCGGCCTGTGGACGGCGCTCCTCGTCGCGGCCTACGTCTGGCTGGCCGGTCGATGGTCCCTGCCGCTGTTGCTCATCCTCGTCGTGCCGCTCGAGATCTACCTCGGCCAGGTCGACATCCTCATCGCGGCGGCGATCGTCATCGGCTTTCGGTACCCGGTCGCCTGGGCGTTCCCGCTGCTGACGAAGATCGCCCCTGGCATCGGCCTCCTGTGGTTCGCCTTCCGGCGGGAGTGGCGCAACCTCCTCATCGCGCTCGCCGCCACGGCCGGCGTCGCTGCGATCTCGGCGATCATCGCTCCGAGCCTGTGGAAGGGCTGGATCGACCTCCTGCTCCGGAGCGCGAGCGACCACCAGCAGGTGAGCGGCGCCTACCTGGCGATCCCGATCTGGCTCCGCATGCCCGCGGCCATCGCGCTCCTCTGGTGGGGCGCCCGTTCCGATCGCTACTGGGTCGTCCCGGTCGCGGCGTTCCTCGCGATGCCGATCCTGTGGGCCAACGTCTTCACGATCCTCATCGGCGCGCTGCCGCTCCTGCCGATCGCCGGCTACAGCCCCGCTCGCGCCTGGCTCCTGAAGACCCGCACCGTTGCCGCACCTCGCGCGGTCGTCGCCCGCCGCGGCGCCAGCTGGCCCGCCACCTAGGGTTCCTGCCCGGGCATCACGAGAAGGACGGTGGTTCCGCGAGCCGTGCTCGCGACGGGCCGTAACGGCCGGCGCCCATCAGGACCGCGGCGCCGATGGCGACGACCCCAGCCTCTACGATGCGTCGCGTGAGCCGATCGACGCTGTGGCGGGTCCTCGCGGTCGCGATGCCGGTCGTCGCGGCGATCGCCGCGCCCCTGCCCTCGGTCGACCTGACGTTCCTGCTCCGAGCCGGGAGCGAGATTCTCGCCGCCGGCGCGATCCCGACGACCGACACCTGGACCTTCACCGCGGCCGGCACGCCGTGGCTGGACCAGCAGTGGGGCTCGGAGGTCGTGCTCCAGCTCGTCTTCGGTGTCGCCGGGTGGACGGGGCTCGTGCTCGCCCGAGCCGCGCTCGTCGGGCTGGCGTTCGGGCTGCTCCTCGCGACGGTTCGCCGCCGAGCGCCACGCCTCGGCCCGATCGCCTCGGCCTTGCTCGTGATCGCGGCGTTCATCGTCTCGGCGAATGCGCTGGCGCTGCGAGCCCAGCTCTTCGGGATCGTGCTGTTCGCCGCGACGCTGTACGTCCTCGCGATCCGCGTCGAGCGTCCGCGCGCGGTGTGGCTGATTCCGGTGTTCTCGCTCCTGTGGGCCAACCTCCACGGCACGTTCCTATTCGCGCCCGCGCTGTGCGGCCTCGCCTGGCTCGCGGACCTCTACGACGCCGGCACCTCGCGTCCCGGAGGCGACGCCCGCCTTCGAGGCTGGGCGCTGCATCGAATGCTCATCGTCGGGCTCGTGGCGACGCTGGCCACGCTCGTGAACCCATTCGGTCCCGCGGTCTGGGGCTACGTGGCGAATCTCACCTCGAACGCCACGATCGCCGCCCGCGTCTCCGAGTGGCGCCCGCCCTCGCTGCTGACCGTGCCCGGGGCCCTCGTCTGGCTCTCGGTGGTCGCCGTGGCGGTCCTCGCCCTCGCGCGGATCCGAGCGGCGTGGCGCGCCCGCGACACGAGCGCGGCGACCTCAGCGCCGCGTCGCAGTGGCGCCTTCCGCTCGACCGTCCTGATCCCGTGGCCGGCCCTCCTGACGCTGGCCCTGTTCGGCGGATTCGCGCTCACGAGCGGCCGCGGGACTGCGTGGTGGCCCTTCGCCGCGACGTTCGTCATCGCGCCGTGGCTCCAACCCGGCGCCCCCGCCGGCGCCGCCGCCGACGGGGTGCCCCAGGCTCGCCCGACGCCGCCACTCCTTCGCCGTCTCAACCTCACGATCGTCGGGGCCCTCGTCCTCGCCGGCGTCGCGCTCCTCCCGACGTGGCGACCTGTCGGTCGCGCAGGCGTGCCGGATGGCACGCTGACCTACGCTCCCCAGGCGGTCGCCGGCAGCCTCAAGGGGTTCGTCTCGCAGCAGGCGCCCTGCCCGATCGGAAACGCCACCGGCCACAAGGTCTGGAATCCCCAGGCGTGGGGATCATTCCTCGAGTGGGCGGCGCCATGCTTCCGCTACGCCGTCGACTCCAGGATCGAGCTGTTCTCGTCGCGGACCTGGGCGGACATCGATCGCGTCGAGTCCGCGGCGCTGGGCTGGCAGGATGTGCTCGCCGCCGATGGCGTCGAGTTCGTCCTGACGTCAAGCGACGGAGATCAGGCACTGGCCTCGGCGCTTCGGGCATCCGGCCAGTGGGACGAGCTGCCCCTCGATCCGGACGGGTCCATCTGGATGCGGCGCCGCTGACGTGGCGCCGCGCGGTCGTCGCGGATTACGGGACGAAGGTGTGCCAGTAGCGCTCGGCTGAGCCGGCGAGGCCGCCCGCGGCCGCGGTCGCGGACCCGTGCCGGCGCACGGCCGACGCCATCGCCGCCTCGCCCCCGAAGAGGCGATCGAGCTGGCTCGCGTAGAGGCTGATGCCGCGGATCTTGCGCTCGAGCTGGTCGGAGACCTCGGCGTAGCGCGGCGTCAGGAGGACGTCGCGGGGCAGCGCATCCAGCGCGCCCTCGGGCAGGTCGTCGAGGCCCGTGAAGCCGTGCCACCACGCGTACGGGAAGTCCTCGTAGAAGGCGAGGTTCCCGGCCCACTCGGGACCCGGCATGACCCATCGCCGGCCCTCGCCCACGAGCGCCAGGCCCGCCTCGCGGCACAGGACGTGATCGACGTGATTGCCGACGCCGAGCGGCAGGTACACGACCTGGGGCTCGAGCCGGGCGATCTCGCGTCGCAGGACATCGGTCGGCGGCTCGTCGTCCTCGCGCGGCGCCCCGAGCAGCTCGCCGTCGCCCTCGTAGCCGCGGAACACCGCATCGGGAAGGTCGAGGAAGACGATCGACGCCTCGGCGAAGTATGCGAACCGCTCGTCCTCGAGGCGGCGCTCGGCCATGATCTCGCCGGCCGCGGCGGCCTCGACGAGGGTGTCGGTGTAGGTCGGGCCCTGGGTCGGCACGTCGTCGACGAGCACCTGGCCCGCGAGCGGCTTCTTGCGGATGCTGGCCCGGCGGTACCACGAGGCGCGCTGCCAGAAGCGCTTGGCCGAGGCGTCGGCGTCCTGCTGCGTCGCCTCGAGCCGCTCCTCGGTCGCCGCCCACGGCGGCGACCCGGGGTCCTCGAGCGAGAAGTCGGCGGCGATGTCGGCCCGATTGAACGCCTCGGTCGCCGGCCACAGGGCCTTCGAGCCGAAGCCCAGCGCCTCGCGCTGGTAGCCCGTCAGCGGCGCGCCCGCCTCGACGCCCGCCCCGGCGCCCGAGAAGACGGTAATGATCGAGACGCTCTGGCCGAGCTCGCGGAGGCTCGCGATCAGCCCGCCGCACGACAGCGCGACGTCGTCCGCGTGGGGCGCGATGAAGACGTGGGTCATCGCGTCGGAGCATACCGAAACGCGTTGCCGGTGCCGCTGCCCATCACGCAGCCCTCGACGGCCGCGTCATGTGGGGCGAAGATCCACCGAGCAGCGTCCCCGGAAAGGGAACCGATGTCGGGCCACCGACGGGCGACGCTGATCCTCGTCATCGCGGCCATCGTCGGCGGCTGCACGCTCGTGCCCGCTTCGACCCCGGGGCCGTCCACCTCGCCGGCATCGCTGACGGCGTCGGCGGAGCCGTCGCCAACCCCGGCCGCCGAGGCATCGGCTGCCCCCCGATGCCCGACATCCTCGCCACTCGTGCCTTCCGCCTTCCTCGAGGCCGACCCGGCGTGCTTCGCCGGCCACGACGTCGTCCTCACCGGCTGGGCGGCCGGGTCCCTGGCGCCAGCCGACGAGGGGGCCGTGACGGTCAAACCGGCGTGGCTGTGGGCCGCGACGGCCAGCCTCTACGACCGCCCGTCGATGGCCCAGCGACTCGCGACCTCGGGTGCGGCTGCCGTCGCCTCCGTCCGGCTCGCGGTCCAGCCCGGGACGGCGTTCGACCTCCCGGCGACGCCGGCGTGGGTCGAGGTCAGCGGCCATCGCGACGATCCAGCAGCGCTGACCTGCATCGACGCGACCGACGGCGGCACGATCAACGCCATTGACGAGTGCCGGGCGATCTTCGTCGTGACCGGTATCCATGCCGTCGCGGGGACGCGCGCCCCCTGCCCGACGACGTCGCCGCTCTCGGTGATGGCGTATCTCCGCTCCGATCCGGCGTGTTTCCCCGACGGCGTCGACGTGACCCTCGTCGGCTGGCAGGATGTCATCGATGGCCTGTGCGGCTGCGTCGGCGGCCAGCCCGCGCAACCGGCACCGACCTGGCTGACCGGCATCTACCCGCAGGGCGGCTGGCTGATGCCCGATCCGACCGTCGTGCACTGGAACAGCGAGCCGGCGATCCCGCTGCGCGCGCGTCCGTCGGTCGGGCTCGCCTGGCCGAAGGCCCCCGCCTGGGTCCAGGTCACCGGCCACCTCGGCGACCCCGACGCGGCGGCCTGCCCCGCGGAGTACGGCTGCGCGAGCCTGTTCGTGGTCACGTCGTTGTCGGTCCTGCCCGTCCCCTCGCGAGCCCTGTGGTTCTGCCCGGCCATCCCCGTCCCGGTCGACGCCCTCGCCCCCGACGTCGCCGCGGTGTGCTGGCACGGCCGATCGATCACGATCCTCGGCTGGTACGACCCGCATCCACAGCTCGGAGAGCCAACCTTCGTGTTCACGCCGACGTGGCTCGATCCGGCATTCGCGCCGACGCTCGACGGCCAGCCGGATGCCG
Source organism: Chloroflexota bacterium (assembly GCA_016200665.1). Classification (GTDB taxonomy): domain Bacteria; phylum Chloroflexota; class Limnocylindria; order Limnocylindrales; family CSP1-4; genus UBA5189. The sequence goes on from JACQEG010000078.1 coordinate 13,438, forward strand.
CCGGCATGGGCCTGTTCGTGAAGCCCGGCTCGGGCGTCGACCTCGGCACCCTGGCGCGCTGGGTCGCGGTCACCGGCCACTTCGGCGACCCGGCGGCCGCGACGTGCCGGGCGACGAACACCTCGGATGGATCGCTCGTCACCGATGACTGGGCGCAGCGCGACTGCTCGCTCCGGTTCGTGGTGACCTCGATCGGGGAGTACCTGGACCACCCGACGCTGCCCTGAGGCGGCCCTCGCGGGCCCGCCGCCACGGGGCCGCCGCCGGGCCGCCGCCGGCGACGCTACCGCCCGTCCTGAGCACAACCCGCCGACCACCCTCCTTTTCGTGATGCCTGTTGCGACATCGTGTATGCCGTTAGAGGCATCACACGCACGGGGTGTTCCGAAGAGCCCCGATCAGCGCCGGCGGTTAGCCGGGCCAGCCGCCCTCGCCGACGAGCGGCACGAACACCACCGGCCCCTCGGACGACTCCTGCCACTCGGTCGCCGAGCGGCGCTCGACGACGACGAGCTCCTGGACGTTGCGCGGGCCGACGGGGATGACGAGTCGGGCGCCCACCGCGAGCTGCTCGCGCAGCGGGTCAGGGATCCCCGGCGCTGCGGCCGTGACCGCGATCCCGTCCCACGGCGCGCCCTCCGGAGCCCCGGCGCTGCCGTCACCGACGACCACCTCGACGTCCGAGATCCCGGCCGCCCGCAGGTGCTCCCGCGCGGAGGCGGCGAGCGCCTCCCAGCGCTCGATCGATCGAACCGTCGCGCCGAGGCGGGCGATGACCGCGGCCTGGTAGCCGGAGCCCGTGCCCACCTCGAGGATCCGATCGCCGGGCTCGACCGCCAGGAGCTCGGACATTCGCGCCACGACGTACGGCTGGCTGATGGTCTGGCCGGAATCGATCGGCTGGGCTCGATCGTCGTAGGCGCTCGCGGCCGGCACGTCCGGCACGAAGACCTCGCGGGGCAGCTCGGCCATGACGGCGAGGACGCGCTCGTCGCGGATCCCGCGGCGGCGCAGCTGGTCGGCGATCATCGCCGCCCGGGCTCGATCGATCCGATCGTCCCGATCGCCCATCCGTCGAGGATAGGCCGCGGCCGGTCAGGCGAGCGCGGCGGTCAGGAGGCGGCGGGTGACGCCGAGGGCGCGGGTGATGCCGAGGCCGCGGGTGACGCCGAGGGCGCGGGTGACGCCGAGGCGGACGGGCCCGGCGAGTGGGACGGGACCTGGAACTCGGTCTGGATCGGTGCCGGCGTCTTCGACGGAGCCGTCGACGCACCGGGGCTCGCGACCACACCCGAAGGCGGGACGACCGACGGGCTCAGCGCGCCGCCGTTGCCGAACGCGAGGGCGTTGAAGAAGATCAGCGCGAAGACGAGGACCGTCCCGATCACGAAGGCCTCGGACCATCGATCGCGGATCCGGAGCGATGGGTCGACGATGATGCCCCGTCGGCGATCGCGGGCTGCGACTGCGGCCGGGCCCATCGGAGCCGCGGTTCGGTGGCGGACGGGCTCGTGGTCTCGTCCCGGTCCGCGGCCCCGCCCGGCGGGCGTCGCGGCGGCCGCTTCATCGGCCTCCTCGGCCTCGGCGATCTCCTCGTCCGCGAGCTCCTGGTCCTCCGGGAGCTCCGCCTCGTCGTCGAAGGGTTGCTCGTCGTTCCGATCGTCGGTCATGCCGCGGGTTGCACTCCATGAGAAGACGGCCCCGTCAGGGCCGCCGCGCGCAGCAGTGTACGCGAAGCCCGATCGCGGGCGCCGCGCTGGCGATCTCGCGGCGGCGCCCCGCTAGGCATCGCGCACGGCGGGCGTGAGCAGGCCGGCAAGCCCGGCGACCACCGTGATCAGCCCGAAGGCCCCGATGACCGGCGCCACGCCGAACACCTGGCCCAGCACGCCACCGACCCCCATCGCCAGCGTCATCGAGCCGAACACCAGCGAGAACCGGAGACCGAGGACCCGACCCATGAGCTCCGGCGGCGTCCGCCGCTGGACCAGCGTCTGGCTCGGGATGACGAAGGCGAGGTTCCCGACGCCGGCCCCGAACGCCAGCCCGATCGCGACCCCGAGGTTGCCGGCGACCGCGAGCCCGGCGACCGCCAGACCCGTCGCCACGTAGCCCGCGATGACCATCTTGCCGAGCGCGAGGCGCGAGCCCAGGAGCCCGATGGCAAAGCCGCCGATCAGGTTGCCGGCCCCGATCGCGCCCTCCATGAACGAGTACGCCGTCGAGCCGTCGAACCCCCACCGATCGATCGAGGAGTCGGCGTAGACCGCGGTGAGCGCGAGGAACACGCCGAGCATCAGCTGCGCGACCGCAGCCTGGAGGGTGTTTGCGAGCAGCACCGGCTCGTGGCGCAGGAACTGCCAGCCCGCCTGCATCTCGCCGAAGAAGCCGCGCATCCCGCCGGGGCTCGTGGGCTTCGAGACCGCCGCGTCCACTCCCTGGGCGGGCTGACGGGCGTCCTGCCAGGCCCGGCCATCGGCCTCGACCTTCGCCTCGGCCTCCGCGGCCTCCGCCTCGGCCCGGCTCAGGCCCCGAACCAGCGGCGCGACCGCGATCGAGGCGATCAGGACTGCCGACGCGACGTACGTCATCGCATCGACCCAGAACGCGAGCGGCAGCTGCGAGCCCAGCAGCGCCACGAACAGGCCGGCCAGCGCGAACCCGCCGATGTCGGCGAACGTCTCGGCGATCCACAGCGCCGAGTTGGCCGGGATGAGGTCGTCGTTGGAGACGATCCGCGGCAGGATCGCGACCTTCGCCGGACGGAAGAAGATCGAGACCGTCGTCACGAGGAACACGAGCGGGTAGACGAGCGCGAGGTTCGTCACCGCCGCGATCGGGATGAGGAGGACCACGCCGGCGCGCAGCAGGTCGCTGACGATCATGACCTCGCGGTGGTCCCAGCGGTCCACGAGCGTCCCGGCGATCGGCCCGAACAGCAGGTTCGGGAGGGTCGAGACGAGGAACACCCCGCCGACGGCGATCGGCGATTCGGTGGCCCGCAGGACCAGGAACGCCAGCGCGACCTGGTGGACCCGATCGCCGATGAGGCTCACGAGCTGGCCGGTCCACAGGGCCGAGAAGGAGCTGTCGAGCGCCAGTCGGACGTACGGGTGGCGTCGGACGCGCGCCAGGATCGGCGCCGTCTCCGGGACCCATGGCTCCGCGATCGGCTGGGAGGCCAGCGCGCTCTCGCCGAGCGGGACGCCCATGACCTCGGCCTCGATCGGCTCGAAGGCGCGTCGGCTCGGCGCTGGTCGGAACCCGGTGAGGAGGCCCCGGAGGCCCTCCGCGTGCTCGTGCTCGCCCGGCGCTCGGACCGTGCTCGCAAAGAGGAAGAACGCCAGGCCCCCGGCGAGGAAGAAGTCGCCGAGGCTGGCGACGTTCCGAAGCCCCGGCACCGGGATCGGCACGATGTCCCCGAGCGGGATCGCCCGGATCAGGAAGTCCGCCGGCAGGGCTCCTCCGGCGGTCGGGTTCACAAGGACGTGGAAGGCGCTCGTGACGTCGCTGATGGCCAGCCCGGCCGCGGCGATTGCCGGGGTCCAGACCGGCATGTAGCCGCCGTTGATGACCATCGCGGTGGCGTTGAGCAGGATCCCCACGAACGCCAGCGGGATGCCCGGGTGCGACCGGTTGACCCACAGGGCCCACAGCAGCAGCGCAAAGCCGAGCGTGAACAGCGGCAGCCGCAGGGCCTGCGCCGGATCGTTGCCCGATTCGATCGCGTACTGGACCGCGTAGCGCAGGAACAGGCCGAAGAACAACGCCTGGACGAGGCGCAGCCGGACGCTCGCGAGGTTGTCGAGGCGCCCGCCGGCCAGCAGCCCGAGGACGAGCCCCGCGACGAGGGCGCCGATCAGCATCGGCTCAGGCTACCCGGCGCCCGTGCCGCCCGTGCCGGTGATTCGGGCCAGCGTGGCGAATCCCGCCTCCGTGCCGGCCCACCGTCGTCGCAGCCCATCGATGCCGATGCGCCACCGCGCATAGCGCATGGCCGCGATTCCGACGACGACGTCGTCGATCGGCCCGAGGACCGGGATGAACTCCGGGATGAGGTCGATCGGGGAGAGGAGCCAGGCCAGCAGCCCGACCATGACGACGCGGACGTCCGGCGGCACGTTCGCGTCGGTGATGAGGCTCCGGATCAGCCGAAGCGTGTCCGGGACGAGGCGGACGAGCTCCCCGATCGGGACGCCCCGCGGCCGCACCAGCCAGAACAGGCCGAGCACCAGGAGCCACAGCACGAGGAGGCCGGCCACAATGGCGAGGACGATCGGGAGCCAGCTTGGTGGCATTCAGGCGCTCGTCGGCCGTGCCGCGGGGCGGCGGCCGGAGACGCTCAGGCGAGATCCGCCGCGGGGGAACCTGGCGCTGGCGCGTCGTGCTGCTGCTGGGCCAGGCGGGCGGCGTGGGTCCCGAGCATCGGGATCGGGCGCAGCTCGCTGCGGCCCGGGTCGCGGGTGTTCTCGGCCCACGTCGTCCGGACGAACGCATCGACGATCTCGGGATCGAACTGGACCCCGGCGAACTTGCGGAGCTCGCTGAGCGCCTGCTCGCCGGACAGCGCCTTGCGATACGGGCGATCGGCCGTCATCGCCTCGAAGGCATCCGCGACGTGCAGGATCCGGGCGAGCTTCGGGATCTCATCGCCGAGGAGCCGGTCCGGATAGCCCGAGCCGTTGAACCACTCGTGGTGATGCCGGATGACCGGCAGCTCGGGCGCCAGCCGATCGACCGGCCCGATGATCTGGGCGCCCAGCACCGGGTGGGCGTTCATGATCATCCGCTCCTCGCGGGTCAGCTTGCCCTGCTTGAGCAGCACGCTGTCCGGCACGCCGATCTTGCCGACGTCATGAAGCAGGCCACCCCACTCGAGGGCCTCGAGCTCGGCTGCGCTCACCCGCATCTCCCGCCCGATGTCGACGCTGATCTGGCGCACCCGCTGGCTGTGCCGGCTCGTATACGGATCGCGGGCATCCACCGCCTGGGCCAGCGCCCCGATGGTCTGCGTGAACATCTCCCGCATCTCGACGAACCGCTGGTACGCCACCCGCGTCGTGAACAGCGGCACCCCGAACAGCAGCGTCGTCCACCACCCCGCCCCCGGCAGTTCGTACATCCGCGCCATGAGCCACCCGAGAGGGGCGAGCGTCAAGAGATTGGCCCAGAGGTTCGTCGTCTCCGCGCGGGTCCAGAACTCGCGCATCGAATGGCCGCCGCGGAACACGACGATTAGGGACACGAGCCCGAGGTTGAGCACGAAGTAGAAGAGCGTCCCGACTAGGGCCGCGACCAGCTCCCAGACCGGACCGGGTGCCCACCCACGCAGACTTGTGATGATCACACCCGCGGTGATCACAGGCAGAACGATGGCAGCGTGGTTGGCAAGTGTTCCGTACCAGGCGACTCGACCTCGGACCTCGCGAATGTCGAAGGTCCCAAGAGCCGCGACGATCGCGCCCGCGGTCGGACCACCCAGCAGCGTTGCTGCCATCAGCGGCGCCGTTGACACGGCGACCTGGACGCCGGAGTTCAGCTGAATTGGAAGGGCAGACGCCAGGAGCGTTACGACTGTCCAGAAGGCGATGCCGGCCGCGACATCGATGGGTCCCTGCGAGCCGTCGATCGGGAGGGCTATCGCCGGATCGACACGAATCACAAGGCCCGTGACAAGCAGCGCCAGCAGCGCTGCTCCCACGAGCCAGGTGACGTATAGGCGCAGGGACCTAGTCAACTCGCTTCCTGTGCTACGGCGGGTCCTCGTTACTCTATTCCCAGAGGTCCGGGGACCAAGTACGCCGTTAGTACTAGAAGCCCTTGACCGTTGCCCCTCCGGCGAGTGCCGTGGCTGCGATGGCGCCCAGGGTAATTGCCAGGCGCACCAGGCGAGCCTTCATCGGGTTCTCCTTCCTCAGAAACCCTTAACCGTGTTCTCGGGCTCCACGAGCGTTCCTCCTCGCGGCCTCCGTGTCCCAGAGAACACGAAAACCGACCTGACACATCGGTCGGTCGGTTGCACTACTCGCTCAGCTCCACCCTAAGTGCCCAGTTCAGGTGGAACCTCGGCGCGTCCGAGCGTAGATTGAGTTGCCGCGCCCCTAGTACCGAAGTACTAGTGACCGGGCGGGACTATATGGACGGGCAACTACCCCGGTCAATACGCATAGCTACCTATCTCCACCTAAGCGCTGATCTCACTTCTCGTCGCCCGCGATACCCAATGACCGGAGGGACGCGGTGTAGCGGAGGTGATGCTCGGCAGCGGCGGCGTGTGCGCCAGTCATCTTGTAGAGGTGCATCAGGGCCACCTGAATCTCATCCGCCTCTGGCTCGAGAACGATGGCCCGTTCCGCCAGCCCAACTCCGAGTCGGAACTGGCTCGCATCAGTTGCCCCCCGCAGCGCCTGCTCAGCGACGCGAAGCACCGCCGCATGCAGCGGGTCCCGGAAGCGCGTGGCCCACTCCTCGTACGCGAAATCGAGTGCGAACGGAGCCTCGTAGATCTCGAGCAGAGTTGTGGCATCGGAGATTTGTGGGTGCGGCCCTAGGCTACCGATGAGCTTTCGGCAACGCGAGCTCTGCGAGCTGAACAACTCAGGGTCGAGCCAAATCAGCTCTCCATCCTGATGGATGTAGCCGGGTGACAGATCCTCGCGGAATCCTGGTTCAAGGACACGCCGCAAGAAGTAGACGGTCTGGTTAAGCGAATTCAGAGCGTCGTCCGGGTCTAGGTCGGGCCACAGGTTCTCGGTCACATCCTCGCGACTCGCAGAAAAGCGCGGTCGCGTCAGCAGAAGACAAAGCAGAGCCAGCACCTTCCTCCGAACCTTCGATCCATCGACGGTCCTATCCCCTACTCGCACCCTGACTCGCCCGAGATCGAGGACCTCGACGCGTGGTGCGACGCGTCGGGCAAGCCGCTTGCTGAGGTCCAGCACGGCCGGGTCGCGTGGCGCACGTGCGATTCCCGCGAGGAGCGCGACATCCTCGGCGAGCCCGATCGAGACAAGGATTGTCGCGGCTGGAACGCGCGACCGGCCGGTGTTTGACCTCAGATGTGCCCGCAGGACCGGCCGCCATCGCTCAGGGCGGGCGGCTGCTTCGGTCTCAATCGCTGAAAGGGCGACAGCGGACAGATCGCCGAGCCGCGCCACAATGGGTTCAGCTGCCATCGACAAAACTGCCGCGTCCCGCCGGGCGAGCCTCGACAGCTCTCGGGACGGGTCCGCTTCCTCGTTCATGGCCGCGACGATGCAGTCGCCATAAAGTTGCCAGAGCGTCGCTCCTTGCCGACGCGCGAAGTCCGCCGCCCCACGAGCGAGCCTGATCGCTTCGGGCTGGCCGCTCATCCAGGCCAGGACGGCGACCGTGGCCTGTCGACGCGACTCGAATGCCGCTGTCGTTCTAGGGGTTCCAACCGGCAGGGAGGCAATGTCGGCGAGCGCGGCTTCTGGCCCCTCGTCCCCATCAAGCAGCGCCCGGATGAGGAGTGCCTGGTCCGCTCCGTCTCCAACGAGGGGCCCAACGACATCGAGGGCAGCGCGCGCACGATTCCGGTCCCCGTAGTAGTACTCAAGCTCGGCGATCTCGCTCGCTACCTCTACTTGTTGTCCCGTTGGCGCAATGCTCGAGGCGGCTCCTGCTTCAGCGCGTGCCTCACTCAATTCGCCGAGATGCGCAAGTGCCCACGCCCGAGCGAGACGGGCGGAAACCTGATCGAGATCGGCCGACGTCTCGGAGAGGAGTCTGATCGCCTCGTTTGCCGCCTCGAGGGCGCGGCGGCCGTCACCGGCGGCCTTGAGCATGAGCGCTTCGTTGGACAGGGTTATCCCGCCATAGCGCTGGTTGGCAACATGTGCGGGATCTGTTCTCAATTCGCGGAGAGCATCGAGTGCATCGCCGATCGAACCGTCGACGGACGACTCCAGGGGCAGGCGATAGGCCCGGGCGAGCGCCCGGCCCGTCGCGTCTGAGGTCTGTTCCAGTCGGCGGCCAATCTCGATGCCCCCAGCCACGTCTCCGGCGAAGGACCTCGCCGCCATGAGCGTCGTGATCGCCGCGGCGGAGTCCGGATCAACGGCCGCGGCGCGTTCTGCGAGGTCGATGGCAGCCGCTGCGTTTCCCGCCTGTTGCGCCATTCGCGCGGAGATGACGAGGGCGGCGGCGCTCCTCCCGAGCTCGATTGGGCTCATCGCCAGGACTTCGCTGGCGACGTGAAAGGCGCCGGTTCCGAGGATTAGAGGGAGCGAGGCCTCCATGACCCGAAGCATCGAGCTGTGGTCGCTGGCTTCCGCGTAGTGCTGGGCAGCTTGACGCCAGTCGCAGCGCTCGGCGGCGATAGCCACAGTCCGATGCAGTGCTTCGAACGCTCGAGCGCCGATTGCCCGGAAGAGACGTCGCTCCAGGAACTGACGAACGAGGGGATGTGCTCGTGCATCCGATCGAGTGTCGCGGGCCACGCGTCCGAGGAGCCCGTGCCGCCTTCCGCCTTCCACCAGCCTCACCACATCGACGACATCGCGGCCCGAAGCCGCAGCGGCCAACTCGATGTCGAGAGTCTCGAGAATCGATGTGCGCATGAGGAAGTCCTGGAGTTCGGTTTCGAGATCTCCGACTACCTCCTCAGCGAGGTAGTCATACAGGTCTCCTTCGGCGCCGTTTAGTGACTCGACAAATGACCTCGCATTGCGAGGGTCGCGCTCCCTGATGGCCGCGCGAACGAGCTGGAGCGAGGCCGGCCATCCCTCTGTGCGCCTCGCAACCTCCGCCACCAGCTTCGCGTCGAGTGCGCCACTCGCCTCGCCTTGAAAGAATTGCTCGGTCTCCGTCCCGTCGAACCTCAAGTCGAGAGTGGTCAGTTCGTGTACTTCGCCCAGCGTGCGAAGCCTGGCCAGTCGAGCGGTAGGCGCTTGGCGGCCCGCAAATACGAAGGCCAGCCGTTCGGGGGCACGAGCGAGGAGTTCGTTGACGATCTGGCGGATCTCTTCTGAATCGTCGACCAGGTGGAAGTCGTCGAAGACGAGGGCGGTTGGTTCGGAGCCGAGGTCGCCGAGCTCGCGCAGGAAGGTGTCGAGCACCGACTGGAGGGGCGGCGCCGAGGAGCCGGTCTCGCGGAGGAGCGAGGCGGTCGCTGGACCGAAGGCCGGCAGGTGGACGCGGACGGCGGCGACGAGGTAGGCGATGAAGCCGACCCAGTCGCGGTCGCCCCGATCGAGCCGGTACCACAGAACGCGGAGGCGCGTTCGGCGGGCGAAGTCGGCCAGGAGCGTGGTCTTGCCGTAGCCCGCCTCGGCCGTGAGCAGCACGACGCGGTTGTGGATCTTGACGTTCAGCCAGTCGAGCAGTCGGTCCCGGCTCAGGATGTCGTCGCGAAGCGGCGGCGCCTGGACCTTCTCGATCTGGATCGGGTACTCGGACATCTCGCCGAGCAGGCCTCCGCTGCCGGGAACGGCCGTGGGAACGTGGTTGCCCGGGCGGACGACGAACGGGACCGGGGTTCGCGCGGCAGGGAGGATGGCGATCGAGGGCTGCGCCGTGGGCTCGGGCGGCGCGAACGATAGGGAGGCCGCTCGCGCGGTGTCAACGGCGGCGCGGCTCGACGACATGGCGGCCATGCTGACCGCCGGCGCTCATCGCCCGATTACGCGGGCTGCCGCTCTCCGGCCACCGGGCTGGATGAGGTCGTCAGGCCTCGTACTCGAAGCCGATCTTGATGTCGACCCGGTACTCGACGATCTCGCCGTTCTCGACGACGGCGGTCGACTTGAGGACCTCGACCGTCTTGATGTTGCGCACGGTTCGGGACGCGGTGGCGACAGCACGGCGCGCGGCGTCGCTCCAGGAATCCGGGCTGGTCCCGACCATCTCGCGGACGATGATGACCCCCATTCGTGGCTTCCTCCTCCGAGCTCAGTCTCGAGGCAGCCAGTCTAGGCGCAGGCCATCCCCGCGGGGCCCAGGGCTCAGGAGACGACGGCGGGGGTCGCTGGCTCGATGAGGCCGGCGCGGACCTTGTCGAAGCAGGTGCTGCAGTAGACCGGTCGATCGGTGCGGGGCGCGAACGGCACCATCGCCTGATTGCCACAGGCATTGCACACGGCGGCGTGGTACTCCTTCGGCCCGCCGGTCCGGGCGCGCTTCGCCACGGCTCGGCAGCTGGGACACCGCTGTGGGGTGTTCACGAGGCCCTTCTCGGAGAAGAAGCGCTGCTCCCCGGCCGAGAAGATGAAGCTCTCGTTGCAGTCGCGGCACACGAGCGTCCGGTCTTCAAACACGTGCCAGAGTCCTCCGATCGAGGGACGCGGTCGTGAATTCCTCCCCCGACCGGTTCCCCTCTGGCGCGAGGACGCGGCGTCGCTCGACGTCGAGGTCCGGTCCCGGAACTCGCACGGGCGAGGATACGGGCGCCGTCAAGACCGTTGGTGCCTCGAGAAACCGTTCTCGCCTCGGCGTGACGTCTCCGGCCGCCGGTCGACCGGCCGAATCGCAGGCAGCCGCGCGGTGATGACGGCGGCGATCAGGCCACCGAGCATGCCGAGGGCGCGGTACCACATGCCCGGAGGAACCGATCGGCCCGGTTGGCCGTCGAGGGTGACGATGTCGACACCACCGCGCCGCACCGTTGGGCCCGTCGCCCTGGCCGCCCGCATCCCGGTTGCCGGCCTGGTTGCCGCCGCCCTGCTCGCGGGGTGTGCCTCGGGGCCCGGTGGCTCCCCCGGACCCTCCGCGTCGGCGGGTGCCATCACCCACCCGAGCGGCGCCACCGAGCTCGTGCTGCGCGTGTTCGTCGGCGGAGGGTTCGTTCCGCCGGGCTACTTCGCGACCGAGGCGCCGGCCTTCTCGCTGTACGGTGACGGGACCGTCATCTTCCGAGAGGCGTCCGACGCGTCGCCCTCATCGACCGACGCCATCGTTCGGGGCCAACCGTTCCTGCAGGTGCGCCTCTCGGAGGCCGCGGTCCAGGCGCTCCTTGGGTCCGCGCTCGACGTCGGCGGACTGCGGGCGGCCCGCGAGGAGTACACGCTCCCCGTCGCCGACGCGCCGACGACGACGTTCACGATCGACGCTGGTGGGCTGCGCAAGCAGGTCAGCGTCAACGGCCTCGGGATCGTGCCGGACACGGCCGCGGGCACGGATCGAGCGGAGCTCATCGCCCTGCAGGCGTTCCGCGACCGGCTCCTCGCCTTTGGCTCGACCGCGACGAGTGCCTCGGCCTGGGTCGCCGACCGCTATCGCGGGACGTTGCTCGATGGGACCACCGGCACCGGCCGGCCATGGCCGTGGACGACATTCACGCCGGAATCGTTCACGAACGTCTCTGACACGGGCAGCCTCGCCTTCCCGACCCGGATCCTGTCGCGCTCCGAGGTCGACGCCCTGGGCATCCCGAACCTCGGTGGCGGTGCCATCGGGATCCTGCTGCGATCGCCCGTGGTCGGCGGCCCGCTCCTGTCGCTCAACCTCCGTCCGCTGCTGCCCGACGAGAAGAGCTAGGCCCTCCTCGCAGCCGACGGACGGTTCAGGCGCGTCCGTCGCAATGAGCGAGCGAGCAACTGAGCGAGCGACTCGGAGTCGACGGCCTGGTCAGCCGTGCCGAGCGCAAGGCGCCGGCCGAGTCAGACGCGCGAGCGCACTGACGACGTGCGTGAGGGCGGCTGGCGAGGCCGGCAACGCGGCGAACGGTGCGGATCACCAGGCCGTCAGACCTCGGCGTAGCGCTGGCCGGCGTACGACTGGAACCGCGTCTGGCTCTTCTTGAACCAGAGCTGGATGTCGCCCGTGGGCCCATTGCGGTGCTTCGCGAGCTTGATGTTCATGACCTCGCCGTCGATGTCGGCGTCCTCGGCGGCCTTCTCCTTCTCCCGCCACAGGAAGATGACGAGGTCGGCGTCCTGCTCGATCGCGCCCGACTCGCGCAGGTCGGATAGGCGTGGCTCCTTCGACTCGCGCATCTCCGGCTGCCGCGAGAGCTGCGACAGGGCGATGACCGGGACCGACAGCTCTCGAGCCAGGGCCTTCAGGCCACGTGAGATCTCCGAGACCTCCTGGACGCGGTTGGCGTCCCGGTTCGTCGTCGTCGCCTGCATGAGCTGGAGGTAGTCGACGATGACGAGGTCGAGACCCGACTCCGCCTGGAGCCGGCGGGCCTTCGTGCGGAGCTCCATCGACGTCAGGTTCGGCGTGTCGTCGATGTACAGCGCGGCCTCCGACAGGTCGTTCATGGCCGGGGCGATCCGGGCGAAGTCGAGCTCCTCGAGGAACCCGGTCCGGAGCCGCTTGGAGTCGATGTTCGCGACACTGGAGAGGAGCCGCAGCACGAGCTGCTCCTTGCTCATCTCGAGGCTGAAGAGCCCGACGGTCCGCTTCTCGCGCACCGCCGCCCATTCGGCGATGTTGAGCGCGAAGCTCGACTTCCCGACCGACGGCCTCGCCGCGACGACGATGAGGTCGCTCTTCTGGAAGCCGGTCGTCAGCTGGTCCAGATCATTGAAGCCCGATGAGATGCCGTTCAGCTCGCCGCGATGGGCGTGGAGGTAGTCGAGCCGGTCGTAGGCCGAGTGCAGGAGCTCGCGGAGCTGGCTGAAGCCGGTCGTGATCCGACGATTCGAGACAGTGAACAGCTCGGCCTCGGCACGGTCGATCGCCTCCTGGATCTCGGCGGGATCCTCGTAGCCGATGCCGGCGATCTTGCCGGCCGCCCCGATGAGGTTCCGCAGGACCGCCTTGCGCTCCACGATCCGTGCGTACTGGACGGCGTGGACCGCCGTCGGCGTCTGGTTCGACAGCGTGGAGAGATAGGCCCGGCCGCCGGAGCTCTCGAGGTCGTTGGCCCGCTCGAGGGTCTCCGCCACCGTGACGAGATCGACCGGCTCGCGCCGCTCGAACAGGTCGAGCATCGCCTTGTAGACCGCGCCGTGCGCTTGCCGGTAGAAGTCCTCCGGGCGCAGGAACTCGGCGACCTCGATGATCGCCTCACGGTCGATGAGGATGGCCCCGAGGACCGATTGCTCGGCCTCCAGGCTCTGGGGTGGCAGGCGGTCGATCACGACGAATGCAGCCTCGGGCGCAGGGTTGACACCTTGACTGTCACGGACCCGGCCCCGGCGCAACAGTGGCTTATCGACGCCTTATGCCCCGCTCATCCCATCCACGGTGGACGGAGCGCGAAAACCTGTGGACGACCCGTGGAGACTCACCTGCCGACGCCATCCAGCTCAACGGTCGGCCCGGACGGTTGAGGCCAAGGCGACGGTCGAGCAGCCGAGCGAGCGCACTGGTGGTGCGTGAGCGAGGCGCGCAGGCCGGCAACGCCGGCATCGGCCGATCCCGGTCGACCGTATCAGTCGAGTTTGCGAATCACGCCCACGAGCTTCCCCTGGATCCGCACGTCGTCGTAGAACTGGGGTGCGTAGTTCGGGTTCGCCGGCTGGAGTCGGACGCGGTCCTTCTCCTTGTAGAAGCGCTTGAGCGTGACCGCGTTCTCTTCGACCTGGGCGACCACGATGTCGCCGTTCCGCGCCGTCGTCTGTGGTCGGATCAGGACGAAGTCGCCGTCCGCGATGTGCTCCTCGATCATCGAGTCGCCACGGACCCGGAGGACGTACGCGTCGCCGCTCGGGGCGAGCAGGTCCGGCACGGCCATCGTCTCGGAGGCGTCCTGGTAGGCCTCGATCGGGCCGCCGGCCGCGATCTCGCCGACGATCGGCACGACGTGGGCGTCGGCCGTCACGGACTGCGGGACGAGTTCGTGGGTGAGGCCCATCTGGAGGGCCGCGGTCGGCGTCAGGCGGATCGCCCGGGATTGGGCCGCGCCGCGCTCGAGGAAGCCTTCGCGCTCGAGGATCATGAGGTGGTGGTGGACGGCCGAGGTCGAGCTGAGGCCGACGGCCAGCCCGATCTCGCGGACGGACGGCGGGAAGCCGCGCGCCCGCAGCGTCGCGGCGATGTAGTTGAGGATCTTCAGCTTGCGATCGGCATCGTGCCTGGTCACCGGCGACTCCCATGTGGGCGGATGGCTGCCGTGATCATACCGAACGGGTGTTCGATGTCAAGCCGGGGACCGGCCTTGCCACGCATGCGCGTTTGCGTCACACGCGCCGGCGGGGCTCGTCACAGTCGCCGATATGCCCGGATGGCGATCGATCCCGCCCGGACTCCTGGCCCTCTTCCTCGTCGGGTGCGCAGGCGCGCCGAACGCGACCTCGACTGGCGACTCATCGACATCGCCACAGGCCCTGTCGTCGGCAGTCGCCGTGGCGACCATCGGTGCGACGGCGCTCGCGAGCTCGACGCCGGAGCCAAGCGCCGAATCGACACTGGAGCCGACCGAAGAGCCACCCGTGATCGTGACCGATCCGCCACGCCTCTGCCCCAGCAGCCCACCAACCGAGCCCCTGAGCGTCCGCGACTTCCTCGCGCTGGATCCCACGTGCCTCGGGACGGCAACCCTGACCGTCGTCGGGTGGGCAGCCGCGCCGCCCGCCTTCGGTGTGCTGCCACCGGTCATCGAGCCGGGCTGGCTGGCGTACTGGAACGCGGGGGCGTTCGCCGCCCTTTGGGAGGGCATGCCCGACGACTCGAGCGAATGCGGCGGCCGAGCGTGCGCCTGGATGTTCGTGCACATCGCGCCGGGATCGACGCTCACCTTCACCACGATCGGTCGATGGATGCGGGTCACCGGGCACGTCAACGATCCGATCGCCGAAACGTGTCATTGGGTGTTGCCGCCCGACATGAGTCCCGAGGATGCCCTGGAGTACCAGGACGCATCCGCGCAGGCGCAATGTCGCGAGCAGCTCGTTGTCGAGTCGCTCCAGGTCACGACCGCGCCCTGACCTTCCAAACGCTGAGCCGGCGGGGAGGGACGACCTCGTGGCCGATTGGCCGGGCCGACTCGCCTGCTAGACTCCGGGCTCCCCGCGAACACGAAGCCGTTCGGCGGGCGGTCTGAGGCGAATGTCCCGGCGATGGCGCGCGACAAGGCAACCGGCAACGTGACCCCGAACTCGAGGGCGGGCTCCAAGGGCTCGAAGGGCTCGAAGGCCGCATCGAAGCGACGCGGCCGCGGCCGCTCGAGCACGGTTCGGCGGCTGCTCGCGGTCATGGCCTTCCTGCCGATCGCGGGCCGCGCACCGCTCTACGCCCGGCTGCTGTGGACGCTCCTCGTCGACGCCCGGACGCCGGCGTCGCGGAAGGCAATGCTTGCTGCCGCCGTGGGCTACGTGCTGGTTGGCCGCGACATCGTGCCCGACGAGGTCCCGCTCCTCGGCAGCCTCGACGACCTCGTGGTCGTCGCCGTCGCGCTCGACGTGTTCTTCTCGGGCATCGACGACGAGACCCTCGCCGCCAAGCTCGCCGAGATCGGCATCTCGCGCGAGGCCTACGACGAGGACGTCGCGCGGATCCGGCGACTCGTGCCGGGTCCGGTCCGTCGCATCGCGCGCCGGATCCCGGATGCCATGCGCATGGCGGGCGACACCATCCAGCAATCCGGAGCCGGCCCGCGCCTGCGCGCCTGGCTCGACAAGAGGGACAACAGGGAGGGTTCGATCGCGTGAAGGTCATCCTGACGAAGGACGTCGCCAAGCTCGGCAAGTCGGGCGAGATGAAGAGCGTGGCCGACGGCTTCGCCACGAACTTCCTCATCCCCCAGCAGCTGGCCGTGCCCGCCGCCGGTGGCGCGTATCGCGCCTGGCAGCACGACATCGCCTCACGCGAGGAGAAGCGCCAGAAGGAGCGCGCCGAGAACGAGATCGCGGCAACGCGGATCGGCTCGACGACGCTCACCCTCGGGGTCAAGGTC
>JACQEG010000013.1 GCA_016200665.1 Chloroflexota bacterium
GCGATCGCCATGACCACGGCGGTGGGCCGGGCGGGACGGCGACGGTTCGCGTGGAGGAGGTTCACGCTGCTCCGTTCGAGGAGGGAGGTCCGGCGGCCCGGGCTTGCGCCGCGAGCCGCCGGTTGATGGTCGAAATGGGTCTCAGTTCGCGATCGAACCGGGGACGATGCCCTCCTCGTTGCCGGCGAGCACGGTGCCCGTCGGGTCGTGGCAGAGCTGGCACGTCCCACGGTTGTTCACCTTGAGAAGTGCGCTGTCCTCGTTGGAGCCATCCGGGAAGTCGACTCCGAGGGTGATTCCGCTCATCACGGCGTTGGTGCCGTGGTTCACGTGGCACTGCTCACAGCCGGTGCTCGTCGTGCCGTGCTTGAAGCCGAAGATCGCATCACTCGGCGTCTGCGCGTTCAGGGACGAGGTCCCGTTCTGGGCCCAGCCGTTGTACCGGGTGTGGCACGCGATGCACCACGCGGTCATGCGGCCGGTGTTGTTGTACAGGTAGGCCTGAGGATCGACCGAGTCACTGCGGATGACGGTGACCGGTGCATTGATGAGATGCGAAGCCGCCGTCGTCCCGTACTGCGCGCGGGTGAGCTTGAGCCAACTCGTCGCGGAGGAACAGGCAGCCGGTGGCGTACCGGTCGTCGCGACAGACACCGACAAGATCTCGGTGTCGATCTTGACAAGCCACAGCGGCTGCGGCTCAGCGGCTGGAGTATGGGTCGGCATACCGCTTGTGGAAGCGACGCACGCCGAGCTGGCCGTAGTGCCCGTAGCAGCGAGCGCGGCGGACAGCGTCGTGTTGGGGATGGACGCGATGGCCGCCTCGTTGGTCGGCGTCTGGCCGTTCCAACCGGAGTTCATCGGGTCCTTCAGGAGGTAGAAGTTCGTGAAGTTCGTGGCACCCGTGGGGTCCCACTTGTACCGGAAGTAGTCACCATCGGTGGCCGATCCGGTCACGTCTTCAGCCAGATAGCCCGTGTTGACGGTGTAGTTGTGGACCTGGCTGCCGGTGAGGGCAGGCCCGTCGATCACTTCCACATCGCTCGTCGGGGCCGTCCAGCCGGCGACGCCCGTCACGCCCGTCCAATCCTCACCCGGGAGCGTGTTCAGGATGCGGTATTGGCCGTTGCCGTGCGGGTTGTGGCAGTTGGTGCACTCGAGGGTGACGCCGGTCGATCCGGCGGTGCCCAGGCCTTGTGCACCATTGCCCCAGACAGTGCCGGCTCCCAGGTGGGTGGATGTCACCGTGGCGCCGGCGTCGAGCACGCCGACGTGGCTCGCCTCGCCGATGCTGATCCCGTTGGTCATGACCGCGGACGTGCCCGTGCCATTCGTGACCGACGGAAGCGGCATGGTGTCCAGCCGTGCCAGGTTGTGCGGCGCAAAGGTGAAGTTGTTGCCCGACTTGGTGACGATGACGTTCGCATCACCCGCCGGCAGGCCGGACATGTACTGCACGTCCGTCGACGTGCGATACGTTGCGTCGGTGCCGAAGGCCGTGCCGGCATTGGCTGCGGTCTGGACGGTCGCCGCGGAGTCGTCCGAGAAGAACGACAGGACGATGGGGCTGCTGTACGGCCCGAAGGCCGCCCAGGTCAGGGTCATCCCGAAGTGCCCGGGGGCAGCGCCGAACGTCAGCGTCTGGCCGCCGCGGGAGCTGTACGACAGCCGGTCGGGAGCGCCACTGTCCAGCAGCGCGTACGAGAAGCCGCCACCCCGGAGGGCACCGAGCACGGTGTCGCTCGCGGGAGTGCCCGTCCACGCGGACGGAACGAATTGGACGCCGTCGACCACGTCGGCCGTGGCGCCCGTGCCGTTGTGACAGCTCAGGCAGAGGGCCGGCTGCTCCGTCTTGAGCAGGTCCGTCGCCTCGGCCTGGTGGGCCCGGTGGCAGGCGGCGCAATCGCCGGCGAGCCCCCGGGCATTCGTGCCTGCGTTGGAGCACCTCCCTGATCCATCGCCCCTCTCATCTCAATAGCTCCACACCTGGAGCCGGTCGTTGTTCCAGTCGGTGACGTAGACCCGGCCGCGGCCGTCGACCGCGATGCCGTTGGGGTACTCGAAGGCGCCGTCCACGGTGCCCTCGCGCCCGAAGCGCACCTGGAAGGCGGGGGTGGTCTCGCCCTCCTGCAGCACCCGGAAGAGCTTCACGCTCTGGCCGGTCGAGTCGACCACGTACACCCGGCCCTCGCCGTCCACTGCGACGCCGCGCGGCAGGCCGAGGTCGCCATCCGCTGCGCCGCGCTGGATCCGGCCGAGCTCGGCGCCGGTCTTGTCGAACACGATGAGCCGGCCGTTGTTGCTGTCCGAGACGTAGACGTTGCCGGCCTTGTCGATGCCGATGCCGTTGGCGAACGCGAACAGGCCGGCCGAGCCGAGATCCCGCAGCCACGTGCCGTCCGGGGCGTAGACATGGACCTTCTGGTAGTCCCCGCCCGCGTCGCTGACGTAGAGCGTGCCGTCGGCATCGAAGGCGATCGCGAGCGGCTGCCAGACCGTGATGCCGGCGCCCGGGCTGAACGTGCTCTTGTACGTCCCGTCGACGGCGTAGACGAACACCGCGCCGGCCGAGCGGTCGGTCGCGTAGACGTCGCCGGTCTTGGGGTTCACCGCGACGTACAGCTGGGTGGACCGAGCCACGACATCGGAGGCCGGAGCGAGAGTGGCGACGTGGTTGCCCGCGCGGTCGATGAGGAGCGTCGCCTGGTCGCCACCGCCCTGGGTGACGTAGATCCGCTCGCCGTCCGAGCTGACCGCGACGCCGAGTGGCTTCTGCAGGCCGTACGTGGAGCTCACGTACGACGGCGGGGTCGTCAGGTCCAGGGTCGGAAGGATCCGGAGGGGCTGCCGGAAGATGAAGTACCAGATCCCGAACGCGATGACGAGCGCCAGGAGGCCGAAGAGGAGGAGGAGCAGGAGGTAGCGGCGGCGACGATCCGGCGGCAGCGCCTCCTCGACCGTCGGCACCGGGGGTGGAACGTCGGTCGGTGCGGGGGCGTCCGAGGGCGCCGGCGTGGCTGGCGGCGCCGGTGCGGCTGGCGGGATCAGGTCGGGTGTGGCGACGGCGTCAGTCATCAGTTCGTCCCCTGGGGCGCAGGCGAGCCGGTCACGCCGAGCTGGCCGAGACCGATGCTTGCCGAGGTGTTCTTGGGATCGATCGCCAGGACCTGGCGGTAGAAGCCGGCCGCTCCGGTGTTGTCGCCGCGCTGCTGGGCGACGAGCGCCAGGCCGAGCAGGGCGTCGATCTTCATCGGGCCGGCCGTCAGCCCCTGGAGCGCGGTGGCGGCGGCGTCGAAGTTGCCGTCGCACATCGCTGTCATGCCGACAGCCCACTGGCTCCCGACCGAGTCCTTCAGCGCGGTGTAGCCGTCCTGGAGGCCGTGATACGGCTCGCACCAGCCGGTCGGCACGAACTGGACCGCGCGGCGGAGCGCCGCGACGCCCTTCGTTGCGTCGCCCGTCTGGATGAGCGCGACCCCGAAGCTGTAGAGGGCATCGGCATCGCCGCCGTTGATCGCCAGCGCCGCGGTCAGGTTCGTGACGGCATCGGCGGAGCGGCTCTGCTTGAGCGCGATGACACCGAGCTCGTAGTAGGCCTGCTCGAGCTGCGGGTCGGTCTTCGCGAACTCGCTGTCCTTCGCGGCGTCCACCAGCTTCTGGAAGTCCGCGGTCGCGAGATCGAGCTTGGCGCCGTCCAGTTTGGCGGGATCGTGCGTGCCCTGGGCCAGGTAGGCCAGCCCGCGCCCGAGGAGGGCGGCGCGATCCGACGGGGCCGCCGCCAGGACCTGCGTGAACTGGGCGATGCCGTCCTCGAAGCGGCCCGCGCTCACGTACGCGGCCGCGAGGTGGTTCCGGACCCCGATGTCATTGGGGCTGGTCCGGACGGCCTCCTCGGCCGCCGCGACCGCGCGGTCGTTCAGCGAGGGGCCGGACGAGGGATGGCGGTCGAACCAGTAGAAGGCGCCCACGGCCAGCAGGCCGATGACGAGCGCCGCCGACACGCCGATCGTGAGTCGGCGAAGCGTCCGATCGCTGAGATTCGAGAGCGCGTGGTTGGCTTGCATTGGGACGTTCCTGTTCGTTCAAGTTGGAGTGGGCCCGGCCCCACCTGCGGAGAGAAGGGAGGGGCCGCAGGCAGGGCCGAGTTCCACACGTCCGATGGTCGCGGTCCGGGACCGCGGTTCCCATCCGCCGGGGGGTAGAAATCCGGTACAGCCGGCGAAGAGCGGTGCCTGACCGCTCCTCTATCCGAAGGGTCTATCGGATGGCTGGAATCACCGGGTGCGCGCGGCGGCGCGGCTGGAGGTGGCGAGCCCGGCTCCTGATCGTCCGGATGATCTCGTCGGGCTGGGGCGAGAGTTCCTCGCGGCGGTACGCCCAGCTCGGGCCGGCATCGAGCCCGACGTCGATGAGGAGGGCATCGGGGGCCATCCGCAGGAGGTCGAGCGCCTCGACGGGGAGGCCGCGTTCGAGGACGACGACATCCGGCTTGAGCGCGAGGGCTGCCTCGGCGGTCTCGAGATCGTCGACGTGGACGAGCTGGACGACCAGGCCGTGGTCGGTCTGGAGCAGGCGGCCCAGCCCCTCACCGAGGAGAGGGTGCGAGTAGAGGATCGCGACTCGCCGTTGTGGGTCTGGCACTGGGTCTCCGCCGTCTCCGCCATATGGGGTGACATCCGGAGGCTAGGGAGCGATGGGCCGTGGCGCCATCCGCTGGAGGGCACAGATCGGATGGAGGCGGCGTCCCGGGCGGGGTATCGGTCGGGCCATCGGGGCCAGCCATCGGTTGGACCGCCGCCGGCCAGCCATCGGTCGGACCGGCCGCCGGCCCCCCATCGCGCCGCCGGCCAGCATCGCCCGCGGAGCGATAAGCGCCCGGAGATCGGCGACCGGCATCGTTCGCCCGTGGCTGCGCGGGTGCACCCGACAACGAAGGGACGAGCCCGGGGCCGGAGTCAGCTGGCCGAGCTGCTCGGTGAGGCCAATCGCGCACGCGCCTCGGCCGGGCTCACGCAGCGCGCGATTGGCCTGGCGCTGGGCATCTCGAGCTGGCAGGTCAGTCGCCTCCTTCGCGGCGAGACCGAGGATGTCGGACTCGTCAGGTTGACCGAGCTCCTGGCGACCGTCGGCCTCGACCTCGCCGCTCGGGCGTTCCCGAATGGGGCGGGCCTTCGCGACGCGGGGCAGTTGGCGCTGCTTGAGCGCCTCCACCTCCGCCTTCACGCCTCACCGGGCTGGTGCGTCGAGATCCCAGTCGTCGAACGCCTCGCGGGCAGCGGCGACCTGCGTGCGTGGGATGCCGGGATCGACGGTCCTGGCTGGGCGGTCCGCATTGAGGCGGAGACGCGGATTCGGGATCTCCAGGAGGTGCAGCGCCGGGTCGCCCTGAAGCAGCGTGACGGGGCCGTCCAGGTCGTGATCCTGCTGCTGTCGGACTCGGCGCACAACCGCAGGGTGGTCCGCGAGAACGCGGCCTCGCTCCAACGGCAGTTCCCGATCAGCGCCCGCTCGGCACTTCGCGCGTTGCGAGATGGCCGGATGCCGGCTGGCAATGCGCTGATCCTCCTGTAGGAGTTGAGAGTGGCATCGGGCGGATGGCCGCCCTCGTGCGGCGCCCCTCGTACCGCGCTGTCCGGCCGGCCGGTGAGCATCCAGCGCTCGTAACGTCGGACGAAACGCCGCGACCCGGGCTCGGGAGCCCCCGCGGACCCACCTCAGCCGCCGGCGTGAGCGTTTGGCGCCGCGAACGTCGGGGGAGTGGATCCGCGCTGGGCTTCGTCCGACGTTATGGGCATCTGACGCACGTCCAAGCCCTGCGCCACGCCGCGCCATGCCGCGCGCCCTGCCTGCCCCGTGCCGCGCCGCGCCGCGGTGGCGGGTGCCACGGCCGGCGGGTCAGGTGTCGCTGCTGGCGCGAAGGCCCATGCCGTGGCGCACGACGTAGGCGGCGGCCTGGATGCGGTTCTCCAGCTGGAGCTTCTCGAGGGCGTTGTGGACGTGGTTCTTGACCGTGCCCTCGGTGATCGACAGCTTGCCGCCGATCTCCTTGTTGCTGAGGCCCTCGGCCACCAGCTGCAGGATCTCGATCTCGCGCTGGGTCAGGTTCGGGCCGCTGGCCTCCGGCGTGACCACCCGGCCGGCGTCGGGCCGCTCGCGGAACTCGCGCAGCAGCCGGCCGGCGATCGCCGGCGAGAGGGCGGTCTCGTCGCGCATGACCGCCCGGATGAGGTCGTACAGCTGCTCCGGCCGGAGGTCCTTGAGCAGGTAGCCGTGGGCGCCGAACCGGATCGCGTCGAAGAGGTGATCGTCCGCCTCGGACACCGTGAGGATCACGACCTTGATGTCGGGCAGCTCCTCGCGGATCCGGCGGGTCGCCTCGACACCGTTCATGACCGGCATCTCGACGTCCATCAGGACCATGTCCGGGTGGAGCGACCGCGCCAGCTCGAGGGCCTGGAGGCCGTTGTCGGCCTCGCCCACGATCGTCAGCCGGGGCTGCTCGCCGATCAGCGTCGCAATCGCGCGCCGGAACAGCGGCTGGTCGTCGACGAGCACGATCCGGATGTCGAGCTCTCGGGACGCTGGAAACATGTCAGGCGGGCTCCACCTTGGGCTCCACGTTGCTGGTCGCGACGCCGGCTCCGCCGGACCGTCGCGGGACCGGCTGGGTGGCCGAGGACCCATTGACGCGTGCTCGCTGGGTCTGCGGCACCAGGGCGATGATGCGGGTCCCGCGCCCGGGGGTCGAATCGACTCGCAGGCTGCCACCCGCGAGCTCCATCCGCTCGCGCATCGTCTCGAGGCCGTAGCCGCCGTCGCGGTGAACGCGGGTCCCGGCGGGATCGAAGCCACGGCCGTCGTCCTCGACGACGATCATCAGGCTCGCGCCCCCCTGGGCGTCGGTGACGCGCACGTCGGCGCGCGTGGCGCGGGCGTGCTTGCGGACGTTGGTGAGCGCCTCCTGGATGACCCGGATGACCTGGATCTCGCTGCTCGCCGAGAGGGCGGGATCGCCATCGACGCGAGCATCGAGGGCCACCGGGATGCCGGACTGCTGGCTGAACTTGTCGACGTAGGCCTGCAGGGCCTCCATCAGGCTGCGGCCGCGGCGGCTCGCCTCGCGCAGCCCGAGGATCGCCTCGCGGACGTCGCGGTAGGCCTCCTCGCTGACGTCGGCGAGGGAGGTGATCTCGGCCGACGCGCGCTCGGTGCCACCGAGATCCGCCTTGCCGAGGAGCATCCGAAGCCGGAGGTGGGTACTGCCCAGGACCTGGGCGAGGCTGTCGTGCAGCTCCCGCGCGATTCGGTCGCGTTCCGCGAGGATCGCCCCCTGGCGCTCCATCGCCCGAAGACGCGCCGCGGCGATGGCGATCGCGGTGATCCCGCTGAGCGTCGAGAGGTAGCGACGGTCGCGCTCGGTGAACGGCGTCGGGACCTCGCCCGGATGATGGGCGACGCGCAGCAGCGAGAGCTCGCCGAGGAGCTCGCCGGGGACCCACACCGGAACGCGAAGGCAGGCACCCTCGGTGGCCTCGCCGATGCCGCAGCCGTGGCCCCGCGCGGGCTGGGGCGGAGCCGGCCGGCCCTCCGCGACGACCGGCGGTGCGTCCGTGGCGAGCTCGCAGGCGATGCCCTCCCCAAGCTCGCGGCTGATCTCCTCGTCGTCCTCGAATGCGACGAGGACGCTCGCCGTCAGGCAGACGCGGCCCTCGTCCGCCTCGAGCCGGGAGCGGGCCCCGGCGACGATGCCTGCGAGGACGTCGGGCAGCGGCACCTGGTTGGAGATCTGGAGCAGGCACTGGTAGAGGACGTGGCCCTCGTCGCGGCGACGGCCCAGGTCGGCGAGCAGCCGCCCGATCTCAAGGCTCGCCGCGAGCTGGTGGCCAACCGTACGAAGGGCCTCCGGCGAAGGCAGCGCAGCGGCCCGGGACGCGGGGACGGCAAGGCGCAATCGGCCGATGGGCGACGCGCCGGTCGCGAGAGGGATCTCGATGCGGTGGTCTGGCGCGGCCAGCGCGTCGGCGGTCGCGTCCGGGCTGTGGCGCACGATCTCGCGCGTGGGGCCGGCCTCCGGGTCGAGCGGCTGGATCGTGACGCTCGCCTCCGAGGCGCCGGTCGTTCGGATGATCTCGATGAGGGCGGCCTCGACGACCGCGTCGACCTCGGTCTCGCCCTGGATGGCGACGGACACCGCGTGGACGACCGCCAGGTCGCGGTTCTGGCGGACCACGTGGCGCTGGGCGCGCTCGATGCGGACGAAGATCAGCAGTCCGAAGGCCGCAGCGACGATGGCCCCGCCGGCAGCCGCGACGACGTTCGAGGCGGGCGCCGGGAGCACGGCCTCGACGATCACGACCCGGAAGGCTTCGAAGGCGACGAGGAAGACGACCGGCGCGAAGACGCCGATGAGCTTCAGTCGCCGGAGGTCGAGCAGACCCCCACGATCGTCCAACGTCCCTTCTCCTGGCGTTGAGCCAGCCCACGCGGTGGGCCGATGGCGCCAGTGTCACCCTCCCGGTGGCATTGGCGTGAGGGACGCGCGGCCCCGACATGGGGGGCCATAGGTCCCCGGATCCCCGGTCCGTCGGGCTCCCGCTCGCAGATTCCGGCGCGCCTCCGCACCGACGGGATGTGGCACGATCCGCGACATGGAGGGCCGCGGGGTGTTCGGGCTGGCGTTCGTGCTGAACAGTCCGTTCCTGCGCCGGATCCTTTACCACGGCCGCCGGATCGCGAGCCAGGTCGATCGGCGCTTCTTTCTGGCCCTGATCGAGGGTGCCGCCTTCTTCGTCCTCGCGTCGGCGCTCCTCGTGACGCTCGTGGAGAAGGATTGGACGTCCTCGCTCGGCGGAGCGGTCGCATCATTCGGGAGCTCGGTCAACTGGGCGGTCTTCACGGTCCTGGGCAAGGGCGACTCGAGCTACGTCACGACCCTCGGGGGCTACGTGGTCAGCTGGCTCCTCGCGCTGTTCGGGGTCGCCATCGTCGGCACGATCACGGGCGCGCTCGTCGCCGTCGTCATCGATTTCCTGCTGAAGGAGGGCCAGGGCATGGGCGCCTCGGGCTATCGCGAGCACATCGTCGTCTGCGGCTGGAACGCGACCGCCCGGGATCTCATCGAGGAGCTCCAGGGCGACGAGTACAAGTCGAAGATCGTCGTCCTCGCCGACGTGGACAAGAATCCGGCCGGCAACCGGGTGTACTTCGTCCGCGGCGACACGACGAGCGCAGAGGACCTCCGCCGAGCCGGCATCGAGGAGGCCGCGGCCGCGCTCGTGTTCCCGTCCGAGCCGACCAACGAGGCCGACATGCACTCGATCCTGACCGTCATGGCGATCGAGTCGATCGCGCCCCAGGTTCGGACCGTCGCCGAGGTCATCAACCCGGCCCACGTCCCGCACTTCGAACGGGCCAGGGCCGACGAGGTGCTGGTGACGTCCCGGGTGGCGTCCCGGCTCCTTGCCCGCTCCGCGCTGTATCCGGGCCTGACCGGGCTCGTGACGGACATCGTGTCCGGCGGCGCCGGCTCCGAGCTGTACCGGGTCAACCTGCCGACCGACTACTGCGGCCTCACGGTCGACGACCTGAGCGCGCGGCTCCGGAGCGAACACCACGCGACGCTGCTCGCGATCAGCCGGGGCGCCCAGACCTGGGTCAACCCGCCGACCGACTTCGTCCTCCAGCCGATGGACGATGCCCTCGTCGTGGCCGAGTCGCTCGGGACGCTGGAGCCGCTTCGGCCCGACCGCGCGATGCCCGCACCGGCGTGATCCGCCTGCGCGCGTGAGCGGCGAGCTCGCGCCCGAGTCGGAGACACCCGCCACCGAGGCCATTCGCGCCTTGGGCATCCCGCACCGGGTCGTGCGGACCGCGGTTCCGGAGTCGGCCGAGGAGAGCGCCTCGCTCCAGGGCATCCCGCTCGGGGCGCTCCTGCGGACGATCGTCGTCCGCCGCGGCGCCGACGACTACCTCTTCGTGCTCGTGCCCGCCGGCCGCCGGTTCGACTGGCCGAAGCTCCGCGCCCACCTCGGGATCAACCGGATGACCCTGCCCGACGCGGAGGAGGCTCGATCGGTGACCGGATACGTTCGTTACACGATCACGCCCTTCGGCTCAACCCACGCCTGGCCGGTCATCCTCGACGCGGCGGCGATGACGGAGCCGATCGTCTCCGTGGGTGGCGGCATCCGCGGCGTGAACCTGCACCTGACACCGGCGGACCTGGTGGCGTCGCTCGGCGCCAGCGTCGCCGACCTCACGACGCCCGAGTGACGCGATCGGTACAGGAGGCGCCGGCTTGCTAGCCATCTTCGGCGCTCAAGAGTCGGGACCCCGAGCCACGATGACGCCCTCGACTCGAAGCTGGGTCGGTGGCTTGCGCGAGGGCGGCAATGCCACATGGCCGATGTGCCGGCTGAGCATGGATGACCAGGGCGTCTCGTTCGAGCCAGCCGCGCGTTGGCTCGGCTGGCTCTTGCCGACGTACCGTGTGCCGTGGTCCCGCGTGGCGAGCGTGACGCGTGCGCGAGGCGCGCTGCTTGGGAGTGACGGCGTTCGATTTGAGTTGGTCGAACCAGTGCCGGCGCAACGACGAATGGGACTGGCTCGCCTCTGGCCCCGGTCGGCGCGTCAGCCGGTCTTCTGGTGCTCCGCTCGCGACCGCGCGGCAATCCTTGGGGCCGTCCCGGACCGATCCCTGGTCGCGCCCGGATCACAGCGGGTGATGCTGTGAGCCTGGCCTCGGGCGGCGCGCATGGATCGAGCTACATCGGCACGGTGACACTCAGTGACGTCGAGCGAGCGCAGAACTACCGCTTCGCAGCCAGGCAGGAGGGCGGTGTCTGATGCGGGTTCGACATTTCGGCGAAGAGCCGAACCCCATTCGAGGAGGGCTCCGGCGCCTCCTTGGCAGACTTGGCAATCCCGGCAGACAGCGCCGCCTGGACTGGCGGCCTTCCCCGGAGGTCCTGGCGGACTGGGAGACGCTTCGGGCGATCCCTCAGAGCCCATTGATCCAGGTCGTTGGGGTTGGAGCCACCGTAGTCGCTGCGGAGCTCACCGTCGATCTCCTCGCCGTCGAGGTCCGCGAGCAGGGTGCCGTCATCTACTGGCGGGCTCGATCAGCTCGCGAGGCGATCCTCCTGTCGGCGGATGTATCGGTGGTCGACGACCGCGGGACGTCCTACCACGTGATCCCCGGTGGAGGGTCAGGCAACGCCGAGGCGTGGGAAGGCCAAACGCACCTCCTCCCGGTCCCGCCGGTCGGCGCGCGGCTGACCATCACGCTGACGAGCTTCGGGCCCAGTGACCACATGCCGCTGCCGATGCGCGTCCCGACGGATCGGATCTTCGGTCCGTGGCTCTTCGAGGTTCAGATCCCACCGCTTGACAGTCCGTAACGCCCGGCGAGGAGGGTCGCTGACCCTCGAGGGCTACGGGGCCTTCTGGTAGACCTTGGCGTAGCGCCAGGCGTAGTAGCCCTTGTCCTGGAGCGTCGTCACCACGTACAGGTGGTAGTCACCGTTGGCGTCGTGGTTGGGCGGGCTGCAGGCGAACGGCACGTCCGCGCCGCCGACCGGCTCCGGATAGTCGGCGTAGCCGTAGCCATAGGCCTCGGCCGCCGATGGCGGGTCGATCGAGACCCGGACGCCCGCGGTGCCCTCGGCGGTCCAGCTGATGTGGATGTAGCCCATCGTGCCGGTCCCGTTGTCGGCGTTGCAGTCGGGCCGGCTCGGGACCTTGAGCGAGGTGACGTTCGGCGTCGGCGTCGCGCCGGGGGCGAGCGTGGCCTCGGCGCTTGGGGCCTCGGTCGGCGAGGCCTCGGTCGGCGGGACCTCGGTCGGGGGCGCCTCGGTGGGTGTCGCCTCTGACGGCACGAGGCCGGAGGACGCGAGCTCCGTGGGCTGGCCGGTCGCGGTGCTCGTGGCAGGCGGCGCCGTGACCGGACCCGTCGTGCAGCCGATCGCGAGCAGGGCAGCCGCGGTCACCGCCAGGAACCTGCCACAGAGCTTCGAGGTCGTTCGCCGTCCGGTCATCGTTCGAGTCTCCCCGGGGCTGACGCCCCTTGACCGCCTGGACCGCCTGGACCCGCCTAGACGGCCTTGACCGCCGCGATGAGCTCGGCGAGGCCGGCCTTCGCGTCGGCGAAGAACATCCCCGTCTTGGGGTTCACGTACAGCTCGTTGTCGATGCCGGCGTAGCCGCGGCCCATCGAGCGCTTGATGACGATGATCGACTTGGCCTTGTCGACGTCGAGGATCGGCATCCCCGACACGGGCGTCCCGGCCCGGCGGGCGGCGGGGTTCGTGACGTCGTTCGCGCCGATGACGAGGGCCACGTCCGTCCGCTCGAACTCGGGATTGACGTCGTCCATCTCCTTGAGCTGGGGGTAGGGGACGTTGGCCTCGGCCAGCAGGACGTTCATGTGGCCCGGCATCCGGCCGGCGACCGGGTGGATGGCGTAGCTGACGTTGACCCCGCGGGCCTCGAGCAGCTCGGCCAGCTCGCGGACGGCGTGCTGGGCCTGGGCGACCGCGAGGCCGTAGCCAGGCACGACGATGACGTTCGTGGCGTAGGCCAGCTGGATCGCCACGTCGTCCGCGCTGACCGCGCGGACGGAGCCGCCCGGCCCGCCGGCCGCCGAGATCGTCCCCTCGCCGCCGCCGAAGCCGCCGACCATGATGTTGAGGACCGAGCGGTTCATCGCGTCGGCCATGAGCTTCGTGAGGATCGCGCCGGAGGCGCCGACGAGGGCGCCGGCGATGATCAGGACGACGTTGTCCAGGACGAAGCCGGCCATCGCGACCGCGGTGCCGGTGAAGCTGTTCAGGAGGCTGATGACCACCGGCATGTCCGCCCCGCCGATCGGCAGGGTCATCGTCACGCCGAAGACGAGGGCCGCGGCGAGGATGAGGAGCATGACCGGGAGGCTCAGGTTGCCGGCCCAGAGGTAGAGCGCGCCCGCCGCGACGATGAGCGCGAGACCGGCCGTGACCAGCTGGCCGCCCGGGATCATGACCGGCTTCGAGGGCGTGATCCGGAGGCCCATCAGCTTGCCGGACGCGATGAGCGAGCCGGTGAAGGTGATCGAGCCGATGACGATGTCGAGGACCGTCGCGACGTTGACCTGGAGCGTCGGCAGCGTGGCCGTGCCGTTCAGGCCGAGGTAGTCGTCGATCGCGATGAGGGCCGCCGCGCCGCCGCCCACCGCGTTGAACAGCGACACCAGCTGCGGCATCGCCCGCGGAGAGCAGGTTGCCGTTACGGGCCGTGGCCGGCGAGTTCATCCGGACCAGGCCGAGGACGAACGCGACCGCGCCCGCCAGCCAGGCGATCCGGACGAGCGTCTCGAGGATGCTCAGGTCTGGCATCGCTCAGGCCTCCGGCTTGGGCGCGGCGGCCGGTGCGGGCTTGCGCTTGAACATCTGGAGCATCCGGTCGGTGACGACGTAGCCGCCGACGACGTTCATCGTCGCGAAGGCGACCGCCACGAACGACAGGATCTGAGCCGCCGGATCGGACGCCTCGATGGCGATGAACATCGAGCCGACGAGGACGATCCCGTGGATCGAGTTCGCGCCGGACATCAGCGGGGTGTGGAGGGTCGCCGGGACCTTCGAGATCACCGCGAATCCGCACAGGATCGCGAGGACGAAGACGGTCAGCGCTGCGAACAGCTCGACGCTCATGCCCGGGCCTCCGCGGAGCCTGCCGGGGTGAGCAGCTTCTTCACGGCCTCACTCCGAATCTCGCCACCGTGGGTGATCGTCACGGGACCCGCGATCTCGTCGGCGGGATCCACGTTCAGCGCGCCGTCGTGGACGAGCTGGAGCACCAGCGAGGACAGGTTGCGGGCGTAGAACTGCGACGACCCGACCGGCATGCTGGCCGGCAGGTTCTCCGGCGAGACGATCGTCACGAGGTTCTCGGTGATGACGGTCTCGCCGGCCTTCGACAGCTCGCAGTTGCCGCCGAGCGCCGAGGCGGCCATGTCGACGATCACCGAGCCCGGCTTCATCTTCGAGACGGCGTCCGCGGTCACGAGGACCGGCGGCTTCCGGCCCGGCACCTGGGCCGTCGTGATGACGACGTCCATGCCGCCGATGACCTCGTTGAGCTCGGCCTGCTGGGAGGCCCGCTCCTCGGGGGTCAGCTCGCGGGCATAGCCACCGGCGCCGGTCGCGTCGATCTGGGTCTTGAGCGTCACGAACTGGGCGCCGAGCGACTGGGCCTGCTCCTTCGTCTCGGGTCGCACGTCGTAGGCCTTCACGACGGCGCCGAGGCGCTTCGCGGTGCCGATCGCCTGGAGCCCGGCGACGCCGATCCCGAGGATCAGGACGTTCGCCGGCTTGGCGGTGCCGGCCGCGGTGGTGAGGAGCGGGAAGTACCGCCCGAAGGCGTTCGCGCCGATGAGCACGGCCTTGTAGCCGCCGACGTTCGCCTGCGAGGACAGCGCATCCATCGTCTGGGCCCGCGACAGCGTCCGCGGGATCGCGTCGAGCGAGATCGCGGTCACGCCGGCCTTCGCGAGCTCGGCCATGAGCCCGGGGTCGAGCAGCGGCTGAAGGAGGCCGACCACTGCCTGGCCGGATCGCAGCTGCCTCGCCTCGGCGGGCGACGGCTTCTGGACCCGGGCGATGACGTCGGCCTGGGCGTACAGGTCGTCGGTCGAGACGACCGTCGCGCCAGCGTCCGCGTAGGCCGAGTCGGGAATGAGGGCACCGAGCCCGGCACCGCGCTCGACGAGGATGTCGATGCCGGCCGCCTGGAGCTTGCCAAGCGCCTCCGGCACCAGGGCCACGCGCCGTTCCCCGGGCGCGGTCTCCCTGGCCACTCCGATCTTCATGTGGGCATCACCTGATGGCTGAACGCGGGGGAGGAAGCGTCGACGCGAGGGGCCGCGCTGCGCCGATCGCAGTCTATCCGGTCCGGCCTCCCGCGGAGATCGTTGACAACGCAACTATGAGTGCTACAGTAGTTGCGCAGTCAAGCAAATAGCTCGGAGCTCGATCAGCCATGAACATCGGAATCGTCGGAGCCGGCAGCGTCGGCAAGGGCCTCGCCACGGGGCTCGTCAAGGCCGGACACGGGGTGGCCATGTACGCCCGCGACGAGGAGAGCGTCCGACAGGCCGCCTCGGAGACGGGCGCCGCCGCCGCGGTCACCCTCGAGGACGCCGTCGCCTCGGCCGATGTCCTCGTCCTCGCGGTCCCGTTCGGTGCCGTCGAGGAGATCGCCGCCGCCATCCGGCCGCTCGTCGCCGGGAAGATCGTCGTCGACGTCACGAACGCGGCCAGGCCGGATTGGTCCGGGCCCCTCTTCAGCGGCAGCGTGTCGGCCGCCTCGACGATCGCCGGCTGGCTGCCGGAGGCCCGGATCGTCAAGGCCTTCAACACCATCTTCGCGTCGAACCTCGTCGCCGGTGGGACCGTCGACGGCCAGGTCCTCGATGCCCTCGTCGCCGGTGACGACGCCGACGCCAAGGCCGTCGTCTCGCAGCTCGCGACCGACCTCGGCTTCCGGCCGATCGATGCCGGCCAGCTCACGGCCGCCGGCCTGCTCGAGTCGCTGGCCTGGCTGAACATCAGCCTCAACGCCCGCGGCGGCAACTGGCAGTCCGGCTGGAAGCTCGTGGGCCTCGCGGCCTGACCCGGCCGGTCCACCACACGCGTCCTGCGATGGGTCGTGGCATCCTCGCCACGACCCATCTCGCTGCCCCGGAGCCTGCCCCATGATCCCCGTCGCCCGCCTCAACCACGCGGTCCTGTTCGTTCGCGACGCGAAGGCCGCGGCCGAGTTCTACGGCCGCGTCTTCGGGTTCGAGACGGTCTCCGAGGAGTTCAACGGCCAGGCCGTCTTCATGCGCGCGGCCGGGGGCGAGAACCACCACGACCTCGGGCTCTTCGGTGTCGGGCCGGCGGCACCGCACCCGGCGCGGGGCACAACCGGCCTGTACCACCTCGCCTGGGAGGTCCCGACGATCGAGGATCTCGCCACCGCGGCGCGCGAGCTCCAGGCCGCTGGCGCCCTCTCCGGCGCGAGCGATCACGGTGTCTCCAAGTCGCTCTACGGCGCTGACCTCGACGGCAACGAGTTCGAGGTCATGTGGCGGGTCCCGCGCGACTTCTGGGCCGAGTACGAGCACCGCGGCGCGATCATGCCGCTCGACCTCGACGCCGAGGTCCGGCGCTGGGGTGCCGCTGCCGGCCCGGCCGCATAGTCCGGGTCGCGGCCCGATCGCGTCCCCCCGATTTTCCGACGGGCGTTGGAGCGACGCCTCGCTCCCTGGGTTTGTCAGCGGCTACTCACCTGAGCCTTCGTCGATGCCTTCCTGACTCCGGCTACGGACATGAGCCGCTGACGAGAAGCTCGGTCTTGAGGGCACGCGAGCACGCTCGGGCCACCTGCGGCGAGAGCTGACGCGGTGACAAGGGCTCGCCTGGGTAGCCATTGGCAGGAAACAGAGCCCGCGCCGGGATCACCCAGTCGGATCGGCGATGGAACAAGCCTTGAGCCGGGACACCCAGGCCTCGAAAGTCTGGCCCGATCGCCTGGGTGACCGGCTAGCCGAGCAGGCCGCGGGCGAGAACGACCATCAGGGTCAGCACGTAGAGGTGCCCGAGGGCGCTCCAGACCACCGAGCCGGTCCGCCAGTCCAGCCAGGCGAAGATCGAGCCGCCGAGGAACGTCGACCACAGCTCGATCTCGGGCTTGCCGATGTGGGCCATGACGAACGGCACCTGGACGATGACGATCGCCAGCGGACCGATCCGGCGCAGCAGCACGAACATGAGGAAGCCGCGGAAGAGGAACTCCGCCGGGATGACCTCGAGCCCGTTCCGCAGGGCGATCTGGCCGATCGACCCGGTGACGGTGCCGTAATAGGCGCTGAAGTCCGGCAAGCCCGAGAACCAGGCGATGATCGGGGTCATGACCACGAGCCCGGCCACGAGCAGGCCCGCGCCCCAGCGCCAGTCGCCGAGGGTCAGCCCGAATCGCGCCGGGCGGTCACGGAAGCCGAGCGTCACGACGAGCAGCGGCAGGGCCCCGAAGAGGATCGCCCGCTCGAGGGCGAGGTTCAGCACGGGATCCCCCTCGCCCATGATCCCGCCGACCAGGGGCAGGACCGCGCGCTCCGTGGCATCGAGGACCAGCGCCGCGGTGACGATGAACAGCACGACCGTGGCGCGCACGGGGAGCGCCAACCCGGCGATGCGGACGTCGCGCAGGTCGGCCGCCGCGGCCTCGTAGGCCGGCCCCCGGGTTGCGGCCCGGAGCAGCCTGGCGAGGTCGGCCAGGCCGGGCAGCCTTCGCGCCGCCGCGGCCGAGTCCGTCGAGCTCACGACGCGACCGCGCTCACGCGCCGCGGTCGCGGTCGAAGGGGTCGCCATCGTCGACGCCGCCGAAGGCCCGCCCGATCCGGGAGCCCAGCCATGCCCCGACAATCCCGAGGACGATCGACAGGAACGTGACCGCGCTGCCGGTCACGGTGGCGTTCGTCCCGAAGTCCTCGCCGAGGACGATGGCCGCACCGATGCCGACGACCGCACCGGCGGTCCCGCCGAGCACGGAGACGGCAGTCGCCCGGCTCACGCGGACTTCGAAGCGGACCTCCTTGCGGGCGCGGATCACCGCCGCCGCGGCGCCCGCCACCGCGAGGCCCGCGCCGCCCAGCGCGATCCAGAAGCCCGGCAGCATGTAGCCATGGCCGCCGCCGTTCTTCAGGCTGTCGAGGTACTCCTGGGCCTGGTCCCAGCCGAGCTTCATGACCAGGACCGCTGCGAGGGCAAGGATCAGGGGCAGCACCACGGCGATCGGCTGGCGGCTCTCGCTGACGCGGTCCGCCCAGGCGAGCACGGCGATGATCAGGCCGAGCTCCAGGATGATCGCGCCATCGCCGGCCCGCTCGAAGGACGACACCTCCGACCAGCCGTGGCCGGGCAGGAAGACCGCGATCCAGGACAGCAGCGATCCCACGAGCAGGAGCACGCCGGCGACCACCAGCGCGAGGCGGACGGGATCCTTGAGCGCGTGGGGCAGCCCGCGCTCGCGGGGCGTCGGGCGAAAGGGCTCGAGACGAGGCGCGGCCATGGCGCCACGCTAGCGCATCGCAACCGATCGCTACCATGACCGCGATGGCCAAGATCGGATATTCCTGCTCGCTGGAGCAATTCCACCCGAACGACCTCCTCGACTGGTGCGTTCAGGCCGAGCACGCGGGCTTCTCCGCCGGCTTCATGGTCTCCGAGCACTTCCATCCGTGGACGCCCCAGCAGGGCCAGAGCGCCTTCGCCTGGGCGTTCATGGGGGCGCTCGGCCTGCGGACGACGCTGCCGTTCGGGACCGGGGTCACCTGCCCCGGATTCCGCTATCACCCGGCGGTCGTGGCCCACGCGGCGGCCACCCTCGGCGCGATGTTCCCGGGGCGCTTCTGGCTCGGGCTCGGCGCCGGCGAGGCCCTCAACGAGCACATCGTCGGCGGCCAGTGGCCGGAGGTCGGGATCCGGTCGCAGATGATGTTCGAGGCGATCGAGATCATCCGCGAGCTGTTCAGCGGCGAGGTCGTCCGCCACCACGGCAAGTTCTTCAACCTCGAGAGCGCGCGGCTCTACACCCGCCCCGAGCAGCCCGTGCCGATCTACGTCGCCACCGCGGGGCCCATCAACGCCAAGCGGACAGGGCGCCTCGCCGACGGGATGATCACCGTCGGCGCCGCCGACGCGAAGCTCGGCGAGCTGTGGGCGAACATGGAGGCCGGCGCCCGCGAGGCCGGCAAGGACCCGAGCGGGATGCCGAAGATCCTCCAGCTCCACTTCTCGTGGGCGCCCACCGACGAGGAGGCCGAGCAAGACGCGATCCGCGAATGGCCGAATGGGGGCATGGCCTTCCCGAAGCAGGACATCCGGAACCCCGAGGACCTCGCCGCGATGGCGAAGCTCGTGAAACGCGAGCACTTCGTGAACCGGATGCTCATCAGCCCGGACCTGGACCGCCATGTCGAGAACATCCAGCACTACCTCGACCTCGGCTTCGACGAGATCCACATCCACAACGTCGGCCGCGACCAGGCCCGGTTCATCGAGGTCTTCGGTCGTGAGGTCCTGCCGCGGCTCAACCTCAGCCCGACGCCGCGCGCCTGACCCTGCGCGCCTGACGCTCCGCGCCCGACCCTTCGCGCCCGACCGTCAGCGGAGTTGCCCACCCCGGCTGATCGCCCGCGCTCTCGCCGTCACCGCCAGGAACTGACCCAGATGGCGGAGCGGCCGGATGTGGCTCCGCTCGTCGCCGTAGATCGTCCGGATCGGCGCCCAGGCGATCGGCCAGCCCTCGCGCAGACAGACCGCGATCATCTCGACCTCGAACGCGAACCCGTCGTCGCGGCTGTCGAGCATCGCGGTCATGAGCCGCCGCCCGAGCACGCGGTAGCCCGACTGGTTGTCCGGCACCCACCGGCCGAGGGCCGCCGAGAGCAGGACCGTGCCGGCGCCGTTGGACAGCCGCCGCACGAGCGGCATCGAACCGAAGCTGCGCCGCCCGATGACTAGCTCCGGGCTCGCGCCAGCCGGGCTCGCGCCGGCCGGGCTCGCGCCGGCCGGGCTCGCGCCGGCTGGCGTCGGGGCCGCGCGCGCGGCGAGCAGGCGAGGGATCTCGGCTGGATCGTGCTGGCCGTCGCCATCGAGCGTGACGACGGCATCGGCACCGGCCGCCAGCGCGTGCCGGAAGCCGGCCCGCAGGGCCGCGCCCTTGCCCTGGTTCGGGCGCTGGGTCAGGACGGTCGCGCCCGCCGCCGCGGCGACCTCGGCGGTGGCGTCAGTCGAGCCGTCGTCGACGACGACGACGGGCACGGCGCGGAGCGCTCCGGCCACGACCGGCCCGATCCGCGGCGCCTCGTCGTGGGCCGGGATGACCGCGAGGATCCCGGATCCGGTCGCGTCGGCCATGGGCGCATCGTACGAGGCGCCGGCACATGATCGTCAGGGTGCGCGGGCCCGAGTCGAGGGCGTAGCCTGCAGCCCTCGGCCGCGGGGCCGAGGGAGGGTCAATCGATGCGGGCTGCCCGGTCTGACGGATTCCGGCGGCGCCTGGCCGCCGCCGCGGCCGGCGCCACGCTCATGGCGAGCCTCGCGTTCGTCGGCGCGCCGGTGCTGTCCGCCGCGGCACATGGCCCCGTGAAGACCCTCGCCCGGACGGTCGTCACCTCCGTGGCGCACGAGCGCGACGTCAGCCTGCCGATCCCGGCCTCGCACGTCGTCCTCCACTGGCAGGGGAATCCCAACGCCAGTGTGAGCGTGGCCTTCGCGACCGAACCGGGCGCCTTCGGGCCCGGCGAGCCCGTGGCGATCGATGACGACGGCCCCGACGATCCGGCCCCGGGCGATCGCCAGCGGGCGGCGGCGCCCTCGTCGGACGACACGTTCGGCCAGGTCGTCGTCGCCAACGGGGCGAGCTACGTGCGGATCACCTCGGACCGGCCGATCGCGCGCCTGACAGTCGAGGCCCTCGACACCCGCGGCTCCGCCCTGCAGGCGGCGGCGGACGCCGCCCTGGCGCTGAGTGGGTCGGGCACGGCCGAGGCGGCGGAGTCCGAGCCCGCGATCATCAGCCGCGCGGGGTGGGGCGCCGACGAGTCCCTCCGGCTCGACTCGGGTGGCCACCAGAAGTTCCCCCAGAGCTACTTCCCGCTCCAGAAGCTGATCGTCCACCACACGGCGGGCTCGAACAACGACCCGGATCCTGCCGCGACGATCCGGGCGATCTACTACGACCACACGATCATCCGCGGCTATGGCGACATCGACTACAGTTTCCTGATCGACGCCCAGGGCCGGATCTACCAGGGCCGCTACAGCCGGGCCTACGCGGCCGGCGAGCCCATCACCGGTGAGGACCTCGCCGGCAACCCGGTCCGCGCCGGGCACGCGCGCGGCTTCAATCCCGGGACCGTCGGGATCGCCCTCCTCGGCAACTTCACCTCCGTGCTGCCGCCTGCCGCCGAGCGGACCGCCCTGATCCGGATGCTCGCCTGGGAGGCGGAGCGCCATGGCCTCGACCCGCTCGGGTCGTCGACCTACGTGAACGCCGAGTCGGGCCTGACGGCCTACCTCCCGAACGTCGCGGGTCACCGCAACGTCAACGTCACGGCCTGTCCGGGCGATGCGTTCTACGCGACAATCCCGACGCTCCGACAGCAGGTCGCCAGCGAGATCGCCGCCCACACCGGCGCGGCCGTCGATCACACCGCGCCGAGCGGCACGCTGTCAGCGATGCTGACGCCGACGGGCGGTTCCACGATGACCTTCGGGCTGCCGTTCCTCGAGCCCGTGACGGGTCTCGCGCCGGAGGACTTCACGGTCGGCGGGACCTCCGCGGGCTGGTCGGTGACCGATGTCAGCGGCGCCGCCTCGACGTACACGATCACGGTGCATTCGGACGCGCCGACCGACGGAACGGTCGTGCTGACGCTCGCGGCGGGCGGTGTCACCGACCTGGTCGGCAACACCGGCCCGCCGGCCCCGCTCGCGGCGACCGCCGAGTTCGCGACCGACACGACCGCGCCGACGGCGGTGATCTGGTGGACGCCGCATCGAGCCGCGCTCAACGTCACCACGTTCGACCTGACGGTCACGTTCAGCGAGGCCGTGCTCGGCCTGCCGCTCTCCCAGGTCCAGCTCGGTGGGACGTCCCAGTCCGCGACGCCATGGTCGTTCAGCCAGTCGGCCATGCTCGGCTCCGGCGCCAGCTACGCGTTCTCGCTGGAGGCCGCGAACCCGGCGAATGGCACCCTGACCGTCACGATCCCCGCGGGCGCGACGACGGACCCGGCGGGCAATCCGAGCGAGGCGACCGAGGTCACGATCAAGATCGACCGGACGGCCCCGACGACCTCCGTGCCGGTCACCGCGATCCGCGGCGGCGCCATCTTCAACGGGACCGTCCCGGGCCGAGTCAGCTGGACCGCCACGGACACGGGCGGGGCGGGCCTCGCCTCGTACGACGTCGAGCGCAGCACCGACGGCGCTGCCTACGTGGTCATCGCGAGCGGCGTCACGACTCCGGCCATCGGAGTGCAGCTGGCGGCCGGCCACAGCTACCGCTTCGCGGTTCGAGCCCGCGACGCGGCCGGGAACCTGGGCGCCTGGCGCGCCGGCTCGACGACGAGCGCGGTCGTGCTCCAGGACAGCTCGACGGCGCTCCACTGGTCCTCGGGCTGGCACGTGGCGTCGTCGACGGCGTATTCCGGCGGCACCGCGCGGTACGCCTCGACCGCCGGCGCCTGGATGACGGTGACGTTCACCGGTCGGAACGTCGGCTTCGTGACGGCGCTCGGCGCCAGGGGCCAGGTTCGGGTCTACGTCGATGGCTCGTACGTCACGACCCTTGACCTGCGGTCCGCGACGTCCGCCTACCGCGTAGATGACGCCGGTCAGGTCGGAGCCCTTGAACCGGTCGACGTCGACGCAGCCGCGGATCCCGGGCACCGACCCGCAGTCCGAGTACTGCCAGAACGTCCAGCCGTGGCCGGCCCACAGCGACGCGGGGAGGGACGGTGACGAGACCTTCCAGTTGGCGATCCAGAGGACCGTGTAGCCGTTGCTCGCGAACCAGGTCGTGCTGGCCATGGAGCTGGCCCAGAACGAGCTCGTCGTGTAGATCATCGCCCGCACGCCCAGCCGGCTGTAGATCCGACCGAGGAACGAGC
This sequence comes from Chloroflexota bacterium, assembly GCA_016200665.1. Taxonomy (GTDB): domain Bacteria; phylum Chloroflexota; class Limnocylindria; order Limnocylindrales; family CSP1-4; genus UBA5189. The sequence continues at coordinate 22,700 of JACQEG010000013.1, forward strand.
GGACCCACGACTGGAGCGCCGTGACGCCGAGCCCGCCCGTGACCTCGAGATCGAGGACCGGGCGAAGCATCCCGTGCTTGAGCCCCATGACCGCGATGAAGTGGTCGGCTTCCCTGACGGCGTCGCCCGCGGCGCTGCCGGGTCGGGCGAAGTGGTAGGCCCCGAAGCGCAGGCCGGCGGCGATCGCGCCGGCCCTGTTGCGGGCATACGACGCGTCCGTCCAGGTCGTGCCCTCGCTGGCCTTGGCGAAGACGAATCGCTTGCCGGCCGCCTGGACCTTGGCGAAGTCGATCGGGCCCTGCCAGTTCGAGACGTCGACGCCCTCGAGGTAGCCGCTCGAGCTCAGGCGGAACAGCCCGGTGGCGGCGTAGACCGCACTGACCCCGAGCAGCGAGCTGACGCTTCGGCCGTTGATCGCGACGACCTTGTACCAGGAGCTGCCGTGGACCCACGTCTTGCAGGTCGCCGACCAGCTTCCGCCGGCCACCTTCTCGCTGACGGTGATGACGGTGTCGACGGAGATGGTCGTGCGGATCGCGCTCGAGGTCGTCGCCCGGGCGCGGATGTTCGCGCCGCAGTTGGAGGTGTACGCCGTCGACGCGGCGGCGGCGCTCTCGGCCGCCAGCGGCAGGACCGTGAGCGCGAGGACGACCGCCAGGACCCGAGTCGGCGTGAGCAGGCGGAACGGGCGGCGGTGGCGGAGCGGGCGGAGGGCGCGGAGCGGCGCAACGCTGCTGAGGCGGTGCATCGACGTGGTCTCCCCGTTGTCCGAGTGGTGGCCCAGGGGCCGGTGGGCGCTGTGCGCTGCGACCGTGCGCCAGGGCGCGATCCTAGGCAGACCGCACCTATCCGTCCCTAGCCCATCAGTCATGGCCCGGTCGGGCCCCCGCTGGAGGGTCTCGGGTCCTTTCGCGGCCGCTTATCGCGCCCGCTTATCGCGCCCGGCGCGACCGCCGGCTCAGCGTCACCGACAACACGAGCATGACGATCGCGACGGCGAGCGCTGCGACGAGGGCCGCGCTCGTTGCGTCGAGCCCAAGCCACACCCCGGCGGGGGCGCTCGGTGGCGCGGACGCCGGCGGTTCCGTGGGGTCCGCCCCCGTGGCGGTCGGCGTGGGCTCGGCCGGCGAGGGCTCGAGGGTCGGCGCTTCCGTCGGTGGCTCGCTGGGCGACGCGCTCGGTGCGGCGGATGGGCCGGGGCTCGGAGTGGCGGCGGTGGGCGGCGGCACCTCGGCCGTCGTGAAGTGCGCCCAGAGGTACTCGCGAAGGGTCACCCCGGAGGCGTGGATCAACGCAGCCTCGGCCCGACCGACGTAGCGAAAGTGCCACGACTCGTAGCTGTAGCAGGTGACCGACTGCTTGCCCTTCGGGTAGCTCTGGATGAAGCCGTACTGCCAGGCATGCGCGCGGAGCCACGAGCCGGCGGGGCTGTCGCCCCAGTCCGTGCCGGTCCAGGGCGTGCCACCGTCCGCGGTCTTGAAGTCGATGGCCAGGCCGAGCTGGTGCTCCGAGTGACCGGGCCGGGCCGAGTACAGGCGCGCCAGCCGGTAGCCGGAGATGCTCACCCAGTAGGCGAACACGGCCTGCTGGCTCACGTAGCTTCGGTAGGCTGACTGGACGCCGATGGGATTGCCGGCGGCCTTCGCCGCCGCCGCCAGGTTCGTGAGGTCGGGAATCATGACGGCCCGAACCTGGAACGATCCGGCGAGGCCGGCCTGGCCGACGGACGTGAGATCCGGCGGGACGTAGTCCTTCGGGACGCTGAGGATCGTGTCCACGAGCGTCCTCGCCCACTGGCTGTAGGCCCGGGGCTGGGTCAGGATGTCGTCGTAGCGGCAGGCGGGCAGCGGACCGATCGCCATCGCCGGTGCTGGGCCGGCGAGCGACGTGCCGAGCAGGCCGGTCGCGGTGCAGACGGCGATCAGCACGGCCGTTCCGAGCCGACGGGCGCGCGCGATCGCAGGGTGAAGGGGCCGGGGAGTCACGGTTGGCGAGCGTACGGGCGATGGGCGATTCCCCGCAAGCGTCCGGCCAACAGCGGCGCCGGTACCATCGGGCCATGCACTCGCCGGCGGGCAGCACGGTCGTCGTCGACGGCCGGACGTTCGAGCGGGTCCCGATCCGGACCCCGGTCCTGAAGCCCGGCGATGACATCGCCGCGGCGATCCTCGCCCACGCCGGCCCGCAGCTCCGGCCGGGCGACACCGTCGTCCTGTCCGAATCTGCCGTGGCGATCATGCAGGGCCGCGCCCGCGACTGGCGGACGATCCATCCGACGCCGCTCGCTCGCTGGCTCGCCCGGCGCGTCCGTCAGACGAGCTACGGGACCGGCCTCCGCAGCCCATACGCGATGCAGTACGCGATCGAGCTCAGCGGGCTCCCCCGGATCCTGCTGGCTCTGCCGGCTCATGTCGCCGGGAAGATCCTCGGGCAGCGCGGCTGGTTCTACCTCGTCGCCGGCCTCAACGCCCGGATGATGGATGCCGAGCACACGATGGGCGTCGCGGAGTTCTACGACTGCTGCATCCCCGCGCCAGCCGACCCACCCGGGACCGTCCGGGCCCTCAAGGCAGCGACCGGCCACGACGTCGCCATCTGCGACATCAACGACATCGCGCCGGCGTGGTGCGTCGCGAGCACGCTGCCGAAGGAGCGGGTCCGGCTCCTCGAGCGGAGCTTCGACGACAACCCGCTCGGCCAGACCGACGAGCAGACGCCGCTGGGGATCTGGCGGGAGATCGCCGCCGGCTGACAGGCAACCGGCTCAGGCGCCCTCGGTCACCGCGTGGATCCGATCGCCGGGGCTGCCGTTGGCCTCGGCATGGGCTCGGGCCACGGCCTCGGCGTTCGGCGCCTCGACGAGGCAGAAGACCTTGCCTGCGGCCTCGTCGACCCAGTAGCGCTGAAAGGTCACGCCGTGCCTGCCCTGGACGAACAGGTCGCGCTGGTGGGCCCGGGCGAGCTCATCGAGATCGGCGGGGCCGTGCAGGTCGTGCTCATCGAGGAACAGCGGCATCCGGTGATCTCCTGCTGTGCGTGCCCGCGATCGTGGCGGCCCGACGATAGCCGCTAGACCCTCGGACCGAGGTGCGCGACGACCGACGCGAGGGTGCGCATCGCGGCATCGGCGGTGCGGAACGTCGGGATCCCGGCAGCAGCGAGGGTGCGGACCAGCGGGTCATACCGCGGGCCGGCGTCGACAACCGCCACCCACGGCTTCGTCGACCGACGCCACAGCGCGATCAGTCGCGCGGCCACCGAGCCGGGCTCCTCGAGTCCCTCGCTCGGCAGCGTGCGCATCACGATCGTGAACGGCACGTTGCCGATGAGCCCGATGTCGACCGAGGGGCTGTCCAGGACCGCGTTCGCGACGTCGGCGAACGTGGCGTCATCGGCCATCGGCGTCAGGTCGACGGGGTTGTGGACCTCGATGACGCCGGCCAGCCCGCGGTGCTCGAGGATCCCGGCGAGGGTGGCCGTGGTGGCATCGTCGAACGGCCCGATCCGAAGACCGCCGCCGCTGTCGCCGATCGCCACGCACTCGAAGCCGGCATTCGTCACCGCGCCGAGGCGCGTGCCCGCCGGGCGCCGGCCGTCGAGCCGGACGAACGTCGAGACGAGGTCGTCGAAGTCCTCGAGGGTCTCCGCGACGACGACGCCCGCCGACCGGGCGAGGGCGCTCGTGACCACGGCATCGCCGGCGATGGCGGCGGTATGGCTCGCGCTGGCCGACGCTCCCGCGGGCGTCCGGCCCCCGCGATACAGGATGACGACGCCTCCGCGGTCCGCGATCGCGCGCGCGGCGCGGAGGAATCGGAGGCCATCGAGCGGCGCGAAGCCCTCGACGTAGACGCCGACCACGCGGACCTCCGGGTCCGGCACGAGATGCTCGAGGTGATCGCCGATCGTGAGATCGAGCTGGTTGCCGACCGTGATGACGTATCGCGGGTCGATGCCCTCGAGCCGGCTCAGGCGGCTGATCGCAAACGCCCCGGACTGGGCGACGATCGCCAGCGGCGCGGCCGGGCGACCCGTCGGCGCGGCCAGCTTCGCGTCGGGAATGAACAGCGTGTCGTAGCGTCCCGGCCCGGACCGGACGCCCATGCAGTTCGCGCCATTGATCACCGGACCACCGTGCGGTCGCTGGCGCGCCCGGTCGAGCGCCTCGCGGATCCGCGTCGCGTGCCCGGCGCCGGCGGCGGTCTCCTCGAAGCCGCCCGGGATGACGATGATCGACTCGGCGGCGTCCCGCTCGATCGCGTCGCAGACGAGCTCCGTGGCGGCGGAGGCTGCAACGGCCACGATGAGCAGGTCGACCGGGTCCGCCACCGGGCCCGCCAGCGAGGCGAGGTCCGGGACGCAGCGGCAGCCGTCGATCTGGCTGGCGCCGGGCTTCACGATCGTGATCGCGGCGGGATCGAAGCCGTCGCGGAGGATGTTCCGCAGGATCGTCCGGCCGATGTTCTCGCCGGACGAGACGCCGACGATGGCGATGGAGCGCGGCGCGAGGAGCCGATCGATCCGGCGGATCGCGTCGGCCGGCCGGGCCGGACGCGGGGCCGTCGCCTGGCTCGTCGCGAGACGGACGAGGACGTCCAGGGCGACGAGCTCGCCGTCCGAGACGGCCATCGGATTGAGCTCCAGCTCGAGCAGCTCGCCCGGCATGCACCTCCGGCCCAGCTCGTGCAGCCGGCTGACGGTGTCGACGAGCGCCGGCATCGGGAGCAGTGGCGCGCGCCCGCGCTGCGGCTCGGTCGCCAGGCGGACCACGGTGGCCGCGCGCAGGGCCGCCGCGATCTCGCGCGGCTCCGTCGATGCTGTCGAGACGATCGCGAGCTCGCGGCCCGGTCGCAGATCGTGGGCCAGCAGCTCCGCGTGGATCCCGCCTGCGCCGACGGCGACGATCGGCCCGAAGTCCGGCGTCCAGCGCAGCGTGACGAGCAGCTCGCCGGCGAGGCCCGGATCGTGGGCGACGAGCTCGCTGACCAGGAATCCGCGCAGCTCCGCCTGGCCCTCGAGCTGCTCTCGCATCGCGTCGATCGCCGACCGGATCGCCGCCGGCTTCGCCGCAACGAAGGCGACCCCGCCGGCCTCGGTCTTGTGGACGATCTCCTCGGCGACGACCTTGACGACGACCCGCTCCGCGACATGCCCGCCCGCAGTCCCGGGCACGGGCCCGGTGCCCAGCCCGGCGGTCGCGATCGCGTCCAGCTCGTCCCCCGTGCCGAGCGGCAGGAACATGGACGTGGGCGTTCGGATGCCCGCGGCCCGGAGGAGCGCGAGGCCTTCGGGCTCGAGCAGGGAGCTGCGGCCAGCGGCCGCGGCCTCACGGAGGATGGATCGCGCGGTGTCGAGGTCGAGCCGGGTCGACGGCGAGGCCGGACGGGGACGCGGCGCGATGCTCGCGGCGGACATGCGGGCAGGGTGGCTCGGCCCCGATCCGGGAGCAGAGGGCCGAACGGTGGAACCATCGGGGCCGGGTGGCCCCTCGAAATCCCGCGGCCAGCGCGGCAAGGTGGTTGCCGATGCCGAACCCGCTGCACGCACGCCGGCTGTTCGTCGGGCTGTCACGGCTCATGGCGCCTGCCATTCGTCATGGCGCCATCCGCTCGAGTCGGTTCGGCGGCCAGCTGTGCGTGCTCCAGACTCGCGGCCGCCGCTCCGGGAAGGTCCGCGAGGCCTCCCTCGACTACGCCGAGGCGCCGTCCGGCGGAATCTGGGTCGCGGCCGGCTGGGCACGCTCGACCGCCTGGTACCTGAACCTGCTCTCCGAGCCGTGCGTCTCGGTGACGCTGGAGGGTCGTCGCCGCGACGGTATCGCCACGACGGTCACCGACCCGGTCGAGCGCCTCCATGCGATCCGGGCCATCCTGGCGGCGTCCGGCTTCGTGGCCCGGCTCTACGGCATCGACCCTCGGACGGTCTCCGACGAGCGTCTCGGCGCTGACTTCGAGGCGACCCCGATCGTCCTCGTGACCTTCGGGCCGCCGGTCCCTACGACACCCTGACGACAGCCGGCGCGACCGGGAGCTCGACCACGGTCCGGGTCTGGGTCGTTGGCGTGCCCGGCTCGCTGAGGTAGACCTCGCGCGGCGCGCCATGGATGGCATACCCGTGCTCCGCGATCCAGGCCTCGAGCACGTCGTACGCGGCCCCGAGC
>JACQEG010000086.1 GCA_016200665.1 Chloroflexota bacterium
GCGGCCGTGGGATTCGAGGCGCTGGGACTCGATGCGGTTGGCGTGCTCCCGCCGCCCTGAGCGGCACAGCCGGCGAGGACGACGGCGACCCCGGCGACGGCGAGCAGCGAGGTGGTGCGAGTTGCGCGGTGCATGGCTGTCGGATCTCCCTCAAGGCCGGCACATCGTGCCGCTGGGAGGTCGATACGCCTGGCCTCGGGGAATCGGATCGCGACGGCGATCCCGTCAGCCGGGGGCGAGCCCGCCGCGCCCGAGGATCCGGGCCGCGGCGTCGTCCCAGCCGGGGTCGAACGGCCGCCCGGGCTCGTCGAGGTCGAGGACGAGGGGCGCGTGGTCGGACGGGATCGGCTTGCCCTTGCGCGCCTCGCGGTCCACCTCGATCGCGACCACCCGCGCCGCGACCGCATCGGTCGTGAGGAGGTGATCGATCCGCATTCCGAAGTTCTTGTGGAAGTTGCCGGCGCGGTAATCCCACCACGTGAACCGGCCACGAAGCGTCGGGTTGCGCTCGCGGTACGTGTCGTGGAGGCCCCACTCCAGGAGCGCCCGGAAGGCAGCCCGCTCCGGCTCGGAGACGTGGGTCCCGCCGTGGGCCGCCCGCGGGTCCCAGACGTCGACATCGGCCGGCGCGATGTTCAGGTCGCCGCCGATCACGAGCGCCTCGTCCCGTGACCGCGCGGCTTCGAGCCAGCGCCGGGCCCGCTCGAACCAGCGCAGCTTGCCGGCGTAGAAGGGTGAACCGACGACGCGGCCGTTGGGCGCGTACAGGCTGACGAGCCGGACCGCGCTCGCCGCCGGCCCGGGCCCGGGCGCCGCCGGGTCGATGACCCTCAGCGCGAGCATCCGCGCCTCGTCCGAGGGGTCGAAGTCCTCCTCCTCGAGGGCCGCCGCGCCCGCCGCGCTGCTCCGAACGGGTCCGTCGCCGAAGTTGGTGACGACCTCGTCGATCGCGAGCCCGGCGCGAACGGCCGCCGCGACGCCGTTCCAGCGGCCCTCGCCGTGGTGGACGAGCTGGTAGCCGGCCATCTGGAACGCCATGACCGGCGCCTCTGAGTCCGCGAGCTTCGTCTCCTGCATGAGGAGAACGTCGGGAGCGGCCCGCTCCAGCCACCAGTCGACCTTCTCCTGGCGGGCCTTGAGCGAGTTGACGTTCCAGGTCGCGATGCGCATCGCGCGCGTGGGTCAGTGGCCCCGGAGGTCGGAGCGCAGGTCGGACACGCTCATCCGGTCGGCGGCGATGCCCATCGAGTCGTCGTGCTCCTCGAACGCCAGGCCGAGCTCGCCGAGGGCCTCGCGCGTCGCTGCGGCATTCGAGGTGGTGAGCATCAGCGCGCCGTCTGTGTCCTCGGCCACCCCGACGATGCCGGTGATGTTGACCCCGCGCTCGGCGAGGGCCTGGGCGACCCGAGCGAGCGAGCCGGGCCGGTCCTCCAGCACGACGGTGAACCAGACCATCACGGGCGCACCTCCTGTCCGGCGATGGTAGCCGAGCCGGTCACGGCACCCCGGCGGTGCCGGTCGCCGCCCGGCGGCGCCCGTGGCTCGACTGGCAGTCCAGTCCGGGACGCACGACGCGTCGATTCGCGACTGGGAGTCGACTGCGCGACCATCCGGCGCCTCGGGCACGGGCGCGACCGCCTCGAATCGGTCGGCTTCGCGACTGAGGGTCGGCTCTTGCAGCACGATGCATCTGGAGCACGACTGCCAGTCGAGTTGGTGGCTGCCACGAGATCGAGACGGTCGGGTGGAGACCCGCCGCGGTCGCGTTGAAGGCCCGCCGCGGTCGCAGGTAGGCTCTCCGCGTGGCGAATTCGAAGGTGAGCACGCGCAAGATCGCCGAGGTCACCGCCCAGGTCTTCGGGACTGAGGATTCGCAGGCCACCCGCGCGGCGCTGCGGTACTTCAAGGAGCGCCGGATCCCGGTCCACGTGGTCGACCTGCGCCGCAAGCCGCTCGCCGCGGGCGAGCTGCGGCGCTTCGTCGAGCAGCTCGGTGCGTTGGCTGTCGCAGACACACAGGGCAAGGCCTGGCGTGATGCCGGCCTCGGCTATCTGCGGATGGAGTCCGACGAGCTCGCCGCGCGCCTGCTCGCCGACCAGCGGCTCCTTCGATTGCCGCTCGTGCGGGTCGGGGCCCGCGTCGCCGCCGGTCGCGACGAGGCCGCCTGGAGGCGGCTCCTCAGCGGCGCCTGAGCCGCTGCCAGAGCACGACCGCCGCGAAGGCGACGAGGACGATCCCGACCGCCGTCCAGCGCAGGTCGCCGATCATGAAGCTTCGCCCGATCGGGACGCCGAGGCCCTGCAGCCCGACCGTGACGCCGGCGATCGCGGCGACCACGGCCAGGCCGACGCGCATCGAGCCTGGCTGGCTGCCGGATGTGCGCCTCGGCGGAGGCGCCGACGAAGGGGTCCGCTGAACGTCGCCCACCGTCGTAGGATGCCACCGATGTCCGACACCCCAAGCCGGAGTGACGAGCCGCGTGAGACGCGGCCCTCGAACCATCGCGGCGAGCCGGTGACCGAGCACCGACGCTCGGGCCGCCTGCTCATCTCCAAGGGCGCCGCCGGCAAGATGGCCGGCGACCCGACGATGACCGAGGACCGCAAGCTCCTCGAGCCGACGGGCCGGCCGGCGTTCCTCGACTCGGATCCGTGGCGCTCGCTGCGGATCCTGTCGGAGTTCGTGGAGGGCTTCGACGCGCTGGCCGGCCTCGGCCCGGCGATCACCGTCTTCGGCTCGGCCCGGGTGGCGCCCGGCAGCCCCGGCTACGAGACCGCGCGCGAGATCGGACGGCGGCTCGCGAAGGAGGGCTACGCCGTCATCACCGGCGGCGGGCCGGGCGTCATGGAAGCCGCCAACCGGGGCTGCCAGGAAGGCGGCGGCATGTCCGTCGGCTGCAACATCGAGCTGCCCCACGAGCAGGCGCTCAACCCGTATGTCGATCTCGGCGTCGAGTTCCGGTACTTCTTCGCCCGCAAGGTCATGTTCGTGAAGTACGCCGACGGCTTCGTCATCCTGCCGGGCGGGTTCGGGACGATGGACGAGCTGTTCGAGTCGCTGACGCTCATCCAGACCGGCAAGATCCGGCACTTCCCGGTCGTGCTCGTCGGCAGCGCGTTCTTCGGCGGACTGCTCGACTTCATCCGGTCGACGCTCGCGGCACAGGGGATGATCTCGCCCGGCGACATCGACCTGATCTCCGTCACGGACGACCCCGAGGATGTCGTGCGGATCGTGAAGGAGGGCTCGCGCCGCCGCGCGGAGGCCGGCCTGCCCGACGCGCGCCCCTGACGCGACGCGCTGACGCTCAGGCGTCGGTCGGGAGCGCGACCTCGATGACCCCATTCGTGACGCGGACCGGGTAGTAGCGGAGGCGCCGGATCCGGGTCAGCTTGCGGGCCTCGGCCTTGAGGCCGGGCGGGTCGAGCTTGGGCTCCTTGCCATCCGGCGTCCATGGCGGCACGTAGCTCCCATCCGGCCGCAGGCCGCCCGTCGTCGGCATCCGCTCGACGTCGCCGCTGGCGAGGTCGAACCGGCCGTTGTGGAGCGGGCACGCCACGAGGCAACCTTCGAGGCTGCCGAGCGAGAGCGGCGCCGACATGTGGGGGCAGCGGTCGTCGACGGCCGCGATGCCGCGGCTCGTGTGGGCCAGCAGCAGCCGGGGCCTGCATGTCGCGGCGGGCCTGGGCCAGCCTCGCCGCCTGGGGACCGGTGGTCCGCCGGAGCGGGATCTCGTGGAGGGCCAGCGAGGCGAGGACCGCCACGATCCCGGCACCCACGCCCAGCCAGATGCTGTTGCCGATCGCGATCGTGAAGGCGCTGTGGAAGCCATTCACGAAGGCGGCCTGGAGCTCGGCCGGGAGCTGGCTCAGGAACGCCAGTGGATTGGCGCCGACCGACGTGAGCGCGCCCGGGTCGAAGCTCGCCGGCGGCGTGGCCGGGACGGCGCCGGCTGGCGCGCCGGCCGCGACGATCTGATCGTGGAGCAGGCCCCATGTCAGGTTGTTGCGGAAGAGCGTGAACGCCATCGTGATCCCGACGGTCGTGCCGATCTGGCGGAACAGGGTCAGGTCGCTCGTCGCGGTGCCCAGCTCGTGGAACGCCACCGAGTTCTGGACGACGATCGTGAACACCGCGAACGTCGGCCCGACGCCGAGCCCGGCGACGAACATCCAGCCTGCGAGGACGAGGTCGTCCGTGCCGGCCCGCAGCTGGGTCATGAGCGCCATGCCGATGACGAGCAGGGCGAGGCCGACGACCAGGATCGGCTTGTAGCGGCCGGTCCGGCTGACGATCTGGCCCGACGCGATCGACGAGAAGATGAGCCCGAACAGGAACGGCAGCAGCCGATAGCCGGACTCGGTCGCGCTGGCGCCCTCGACGACCTGGAAGTACAGCGGCAGGAAGATGATCGCGGCGCCGAATCCGAACGTCGCGAAGAAGATCGCGACCATCGAGGCGCTGAACGTCCGGTTGCGGAACAGGTGGAGCGGGATGATCGGCTCGGCCGCCCGGCGCTCGACGAGCACGAAGATCCCGAGGAAGACGAGACCGCCGACGAGCCACGCCCAGACGGTGGGGTCGGAGAAGCCGTCGGTCTCGGCGAGCGTGAGACCCACGAGGACGGGCACGAGGCCGGCGACGAGGGTCGCGACGCCGAGCCAGTCGATCCTGACCTGGCTGATGTGGCCCCGCACGTTCGGCAGCAGCCGCTCGATGATGACGAGGGCCACGATGCCGATCGGCAGGTTGACGTAGAAGATCCAGTGCCACGAGATGTGGTCGGTCAGATAGCCGCCCACGAAGGGTCCGACGAGGAAGGCGATCCCGAAGACGGCGCCGAAGAGGCCCTGGTACTTGCCGCGCTCGGCCGGTGTGAAGAGATCGCCGATGACCGCAAGCGCGATCGGGAAGATCGAACCGGCGCCGATGCCCTGGATGCCGCGGAACAGGATCAGCTGCCACATCTCCTGGCTGAGGCCCGAGAGGGCCGAGCCGATGAGGAACAGGACGATCCCGAAGGTGAGCAGGGGCTTGCGGCCGTAGAGGTCGGAGAGCTTGCCGTAGATGGGCACCGAGACCGTGCTCGTGAGCAGGAAGATCGTGACGACCCAGACGTACAGGTCCTGGCCGTGCAGCTCGGTCACGATCCGGGGCAACACCGGCCCGACGATCGTCTGATCGAGGGCACTCAGGAACAGCCCGAGCAGGATCGCAAGCAGGATCTCGATCTTCGTGCGCTGGCTCAGTCCGAGCGAGGGATCCTCCTCGACGCTGGGCGTCTCGGCCTCGTGCTCGGGGGACGCGGGGAACGCTTCCATTTGCTTCCTTCCTGGGGGGTCTGTCGCCGGGTCAGGCGGGCGACGCCGAGACCGGGGTGGGGGGACGGTCGGTGGTCGGGCGGGCCGCGTCGGGGGCGTGGTCCGGGGCCGGCAGATGCTCATGCCGCCCCAGGACCGGGTCGGTCGCGAACACGTCCACGGCGGAGTCGCGTACGTCCTCGAGGGCGGCGGCGAGGCGCTTGAGGCGGCGATCGTCGAGGCGAGCGAGGATGGCCTGGACCAGCTCGTCCTTGAGGACCTCGGTTCGGAGCAGCGCCGCGCGGCCGTGATCGGTCGGCCGGACGATGACGACGCGGCGGTCGTCGGGGACACGGATGCGCTCGACGAGGCCGCGCTCCTCGAGGCGGTCGATGACTCAGGAGGTGTTCGACAGCGAGACGTCGAGCAGCTCGGCGAGGCGGCCCATGGTCATCGAGCCGTGACGGTCGAGCATCGACAGGATGTGGCTGTGGGTGAAGCTCAGCTCCGCGCGATGCAGGCGATCGCCGCTCATGCACTTCAGCTCCCGGAGCCCGGCGCGAAACTGCGCGATGATCGACGCGGTCACCGCGGCGCGGTCGTCGGCGACGCCGGATCCATCGGGACGGTCAATAGTTCTCATGTGCAGAACTATTCTACGGTGCCAAATGATGCTGTCAAGGCCAAGGATCGAGCGTCACCCGGAGGAGACATGCGCTTCGCACTGATGGTCGAGCCCCAGCAGGGCCTGACGTACGACGACCAGCTCGCGGTGGCCCGGCTCGCGGAGGAGCTCGGCTTCGAGGCGTTCTTCCGAAGCGACCACTACGCGAACTTCCCTGGCGACGCCGACGGGCCGGCCACGGACGCCTGGGCCGTGCTCGCCGGCCTGGCCCGCGACACGCGGACGATCGGGCTCGGGACGCTCGTCAGCCCGGTCACGTTCCGGCACCCCGGCAACTTCGTGAAGGTCGTCACGACGGTCGATCACATGAGCGGCGGCCGGGTCGAGATCGGCGTCGGGGCGGGCTGGAACGAGGAGGACCACCTGCCGCTCGGCCTGCCGTTCCCGCCGATCGCCGAGCGCGCCGACCTGCTCGAGGACGAGCTGGCGATGCTGCACGGTCTCCTGGCCGAGGACGACGGCTGGTCGTACTCGGGGACCCATGTCACCGTCACCGGTGGACGGCTCCGGCCGCGGGGCGTCGACCGGCCGGGCCGGCCCGCGGAGCACGGGCGCGTGCGACCTCGGATCCTGACCGGCGGCGACGGCTCGCCGCGCGGCCTGCGGATCGCCGCCCGCTGGGCCGACGAGTTCAACTTGAGCTCATCGTCGCCCGAGCGGACCGCCGAGAAGATGGCGGCGCTCGACGACGCCTGCCGGTCGACCGGGCGAGACCCCAACAGCCTCGCCCGGTCGGCGATGGTCGGCACGATGATCGCGGCCGACGAGGCGGGCCTCGAGCGGCGGCGCGACGCGATGCTGCACACGTTCGCGCTGCGCGCGTCCCAGGCGGACGAGTGGCTCGCCGGCCGGCGGAAGCGCTGGATCGTCGGGACGCCGGACGAGGCCCGCGCGATGGTCCGCCGCTACGCCGAGGCCGGCGTGGAGCGAGTGATGCTCCAGGACTTCCTGCCGTGGGACCTCGAGATGATCGACCTCATGGGACGAGAGCTTATCGGGAAGGTGTGAGCGGCGCCGGGCTGAACGCGGCTCAGTCCTGCGACTCGGCCACCGCCGCGGCCGCCAGGTAGCGCGGGTCGTCGCGCCGGATCGGATCCGGGTTCACGTCCCGGACGCGGGCCATCCGCTCCGTGAGGAGCTGGAGGGGCACGGCCGTCGAGAGGAGCGCGGCCGCGCTCGGCGCGAGATCCGGCGCCTCCGCGACGACGATCCGGCCGGCGGGCGTGAAGGCCTCCGGGATCGCGCCGCCGGCGTTGGCCGCGAGGATCGCCCCGGCACGGGCGCCCGTTTCGCGCACGGCGGCGAGCGCCTGCCGCATCCGCGCCGCTCGCGGGCCGCGGCCGTCGCGGGTGGCGAGGATGGCGATGACGCCCGTTCGCTCGTCGATGCCCGCCAGGTGGCCGTGGAGGAGCGTCTCGAGGTCCCGCATCGCCGCGGGCAGGTGGGTGCCCTCCTCGATCTTCAGGACGAGCTCGCGAGCCGCGACGCGGTCGGCGCCGCTCCCGATGACGACGATGCGATCCAACGGCGCGATGACCCCGGCGAGGCGCTCGGCGGCGTCCACGGCGGCCGGCTGGAGCCCCGCGCCGAGGGCCGACCGGACGGCGACGGGATCCGGGGTCGTCGCGGTCAGCTCCGCGGCGACCGCCACCGCCGCGAGGATCGGCGAGACGTAGCCAACGGTGTGGCACCAGCTCTGGTCCACCTCGAGCGTCTCGAGGACGATGTCGGCGCGCCGGGCGCCGGGCGAGCCGGTGCTGGCGGTCATGAGGGCCGTCCCGGCGCCGGTGGCTCGGGCGGCCTCGAGCGCCCGGTTCGTCGCCGGGGTCGCGCCCTCGTGGCTGATCCCGATGACGAGGGCTCCACCGCCCGCCAGGCCGGGCACGAGCGAGGCCTCGAAGGCCTGGATCGGGATCGGGCCGCCGCCGACCCCGGGGCTCGCCGGCAGGCCTGCCTCCCGCATGGCCTCCCGGAGGATCTCGACGACGGCCTGGGCGCCGTGCTCGCTCGTGCCGCAACCGACGGCCAGGATCGGCCGGCCGGCGCGGGCCGTCTCGCGAATCGCGCCGGCGAGCTGCCGCGCCGAGCCCGCGACGGCGAGGCGATCCAGGATCCGGACCGCGAGCGCCGGCTCGGCCTCGATCATCTCGGTCATGTGGAAGGGCGGGCCGTCGCGTCGCGAGGGCATCGAGCTCGAGGCCCATGGGGTCGGCGCCGGCGGCAGCGGGGCGTTCGGGTCGGAACGGAGGTCCATCGATTGCCTAGGGTAGGACCGCCGGTCCCGGGGATCAGGCCTTCGGCGGCACGCGCCCGAGCCGGCGCAGCGGCCCATAGCGGAACCAGACGCGCCCAACCAGGAGGTCCACCGGCACGGGCCCGAAGCGGGTCGAGTCGACCGGCGGCCCATAGCCGGCCCCTGCGGTCGCCGCGGTGGTCGCGTCGGCGGTCAGCCAGGCCTCGTCCGGGCCCATGACGAGGTACCCGCCGGCGAAGGCGACGCGGTCACCCGGCCGCGCCGCCACCCGCTTGAGCGCGAGGACGCCGCTCTCAGGCTCGTGAAACGCGACCACGGTTCCCCGACGAGGCCAGCGAGTGGTCGTGGGATCGACGAGCAGCCAGTCCCCCGCCTCGATCGCGGGCGCCATCGAGGCCTCCTCGACGCGGATCCGCCAGGGCCCCCGGATCGCGGGCAACCGCTTCAGTCCGGCAGCAGGTGCAACGCGTCGACGTGGCGGGGTCGAAGCACCCCGAAATGCCGGTGGTCGAGCGTCGCGAGCTTGGGCTCGTTCAAGCGCTCGACGATGCTCAGCACCGCCGCATCGACGTACCCGATGTCGGAATCGGCGTATCGATCGCAGAGCTGCGCGATCCGGCCATGGTCCGCCGCGGTCGGCTGGACGAGCTCGTAGGCCCCATCCTCGATATCTCGAAGGAGCGCGACGAGCACGCCGGGATTGAGGCTGCGCTGGATCAGGTAGTCGATCTCGACGAGCACCGGACCCGGGATCAGCAGCCGCTCCGAGGCGTTCGCGATCAGGTCGCGGCAGCGGACGTGATCGTCGTCACTGCGATCGAGGGATGCGTAGAGCGGCCCGGTATCGAGGATCAGCGCCACGAACGCGGTTCCGGCCGCTCGTCCGCAGACCGGCGGGCGATGTCTGGCTTGTCCGAGGCGCCGGAGCCGATGCTCCGCGGGCGTGGACGCGAGTCTGCCAGCTTCTCGTCGATGGCCTCACGAACCAGGGTGGCCATCGAAACGCCGCGCTCCGCGGCCAGTCGCCTGAGCCGGGCCCGCACGTCGGCCGGGATGGTCAGGGTGGTGCGATCCATGCTGTCATGATAGCACCCGATACATCACTTGGCGCCGGCCGGAGCCGGATCGGCTGATCAGGCTGGACGACCGGCCACCCGGGTCTTCTCGGGGCCGCCGGTGACCTTCCACGCCGCATCGACCTGGTCGATGAGCTCGAGGAGGCGCTTCGCGTCGGCGAGGTCGGTCGAGGCCTTGACCTTCGAGACCTGCTTGTTCGCCTGCCAGAACAGGTCGTGGAGGTTCGGGACCTTCTCGAGGTGCTCCGGCTTGAAGTAGTCGTGCCACAGGACGTCGAGGTGGTGCTTCACGAGGTCGGCCCGGTCCTCCTTGATGTGGAGAGCTCGAGCGCGGAAGACCTTGTCCTCGTTGGCGGCGTACTTCTCGATGATCCGATAGCAGGACTCGGCCTCGATGCGGGCCTGCTCGGGGTCGTACACCCCGCACGGCAGGTCGCAGTGGGCTCGGGCCACGACGGTCGGGGCGAGGAATCGGGACAGGGCGGCGGCGACGGACATCGGGGGCTCCTTCGAACGGCGGATGGCCGAGATTCTCGGGTCGCGGGGTGGTCCGTTGAGTGTCCGGAGGTCCGCGAAGGCTGTCAAACCCCTACGATGCCGCGCTGATGGACCTTGCAGCCGCCGACGTGACCACGGCACTCCCGTTTCGGCGGCCGGAGCCGCTGCTCGACGGCGAGGTCGACCAGCCGGTCCTCGTCGCCCTCGTCGTCGCGTTGGTCCTGCTCATTCCGATGGGAACCCGGCCCGGCGGCGAGACGCTCGCCGCGGTGGCCGCCGTCGCTGGCGTCCTGTTCGTCGCCACCCGCTGGCGCGTCGCGCCACTGGCCATCGGCGTCCTCCTGGTCGTCGGGGTCGGGCTGCGGGCGGCGATCGAGACCCACTTCGGCTCCGACGTCATCGACGTCATCGCCTCGGCCATCCGCCACGTCGAGATCGGCGAGAACCCCTACGGCGTGGGCTACACGGCCTCGCGGCCGGAAGGCGCCCCGTATGCCTACGGACCGCTGGCGCTGCTGTGGTACGGCCCGCTCCAGAACGACGGCTGGCAGCTCGAGCTGTTCATCGGCTGCGTGGTGCTCACGCTGCTGGCCCTTCGCGGCAAGCTCCTCGGGCTGGCGATCTACGCGACGTCGCCGGTCCTCGTGGCGATCAACGGCGACGGCTCGAACGACACGAGCGGTGGCTTCCTCCTCCTGGCCGCCTTCATCGTCGCCCGCCGGCGGCCGGCGCTCGGGGCGGTCCTCCTCGCGGCCGCCGTCGCGTTCAAACCCTACGCCGCGGCCTGGGCGCCGGCCTTCATGGTCTGGGCAGGCTGGGGCGCGATCGTCGCGTTCGGCGCGGCGTCGCTCGTGCTGTGGTCGCCCGTCATCTTCGTCTGGGGGCTGCCGAGCTTCCTCAAGAGCCTCGACATGGCCAACCGGGTCCACAACTTCACGTACTGGTCGTTCGGCGAGCTGCTGCAGAGCGTGACCCACCACACCCCGGTGCGCGACGTCCTGGACAACCTCCGGCTCGTCCTCGGCACGGTCACCGCCGTCATCACCCTGCGGTGGGCGCGCTCGCTCGACGGCGTGATCCTGGCCGGGACCCTGGTGTACCTCGTGACCCTGTACATGGGGTTCTGGTCCACGCCGGCGTACTTCGCCGGCATCGGGCCGGTGCTGTGCTGGCGGATCGACGACTGGCTGCACCTCCCGACCCGGCCGCTCGTCGAGCTCCCGGGCGACATCGAGGGCCGCACGGTCGCTGCGACCTGATCCTCGAACGGGCCGGGTATCATCGCCGCGATGACCGAGCGAGGGCTCCCGATCGTCGGCGGCGCACCGGCCTGTCCCTTCGTCGCCTTCGCGGACGATCGCGACGAGCGCGCGACGAGCCCCGATCACCGGCACCGCTGCTACGCCGAGGCCGAGCCGGCGCCGCGAGCGCTGGCCCACCAGGAGGCGTACTGCCTCTCCTCGGCCTTCCCGGTCTGCCCGACGTTCCAGGACTGGGCCCGCCGTGAGGCGGCCAAGGCCCGCCCGGGTGAGGCGCCCATCGATGAGGGCGACGACGACGAGTTCGCACCCCTCGTCGAGGACCGCCCGCCGCGCCGGTCCGGCCACGTCTGGTCGGCCCCGCCGCCCTGGCTGAGCGGCCAGCCGGGCCAGGCGAGCGGCGCCTCGGGTCGGCCACCGGCCGACGCGCATCACGCCGGGGGCGCCCAGGGTCCGACCGCGGCCGATGCAAGCGGAGCCGCGGGCGCCGCAGGCCTTGCCGCCGGCGGCCTGGCGGGCAGCTTCGCGGACCGCCTGGCCTCGCACCCCGGCGAGCCCATGGTCGAGGCCGAGCCCGAGTGGGACGAGCGCGACGCATGGGACGAGGGCGAGGACGAGGCTCCGGCCCCGCCCGGCCAGTCATCCTCCGGCGGGCCGCCGGCCGCCCTGTTCCGACGGCGCGAGCACGAGCGAACCGACGCCGCTCGTGAGCTCGACCCCCGGGATCGAGACGTCTACGCCCCGTCATGGGAGCGACCGCGTCGGCTGGAGGCCTACCCGACCCTGCGCTCGCGCCGCCTCTCGGCGATCGTCCTGCCGCCGCTCCTGCTCGGCCTCGTCGCGATCCTGCTCGCGGCCGCGGCGCTGTTCTTCCTGCCATCGCTGCTCGGCCTGTTCGGGGGACCGTCGGGCTCACCCACCCCGGGCCCGTCGGCCACGCCCGGACCCAGCGTCTCGGCCGAACCGACGATCGCCCCCGCGGCGACGCCGCAGACGTACACGGTCAAGTCGGGCGACACGCTTGGCGCGATCGCCAAGCGCTTCGGGGTCACGCTCCAGGCGCTCCAGGCCGCCAACGGCATCACGAACCCCGACAAGATCGCCATCGGCCAGGTGCTGATCATCCCGACGGCGACCCCGACCGAGCTCCCGGGGGTTTCGACCAGCCCCTGACCGTCCGGCCGACCGCGTCCAGCCCGGCGTGGCCGCCAGCTAGCGGTGATTCACCTAGCGCGGCGCGAGGTTGATGCTCGTGATCTTTCCGGCCTCGACGCGGAACGAGGCGTCGAGGTGCTGGCTGTTCGCTCCCGGCCGGACCGACAGGATGTCCGCCTGGTAGGTAATGCCGAGGTCGCGGACCTCGCCGGGGATCATCTTCAGGCCGGGCTCGGCCCGCAGGAACCAGCCGCCCACCTGCTCGACCCCGCGCAGCGTCCGGGCGTTGTCACCGACGTGGATTCGCATCTCGACGCGCTCGTCCATGAGCGCGACCGCGCCTGCGCGATCGCCATCGTTGAGCTTCTCGAAGAACACTTCCATGGTGTCGACTGCACCCATGCCCAGAGTGTAGCGGTGGCCCCCCGGCGTGAGCCCTGGCCCGCCGAGCCGGGCACTACCCCAACGCGGCGAGCCGGCCCCGCGCCCGGGCCAGCCGGACCGAGCCATCCGCGCCGATGAGGACCTGCGGCGGGCGCGGTCGGCCGTTGTACGTCGACGACAGTGAGGCGCCATAGGCACCGGCATCGAGGATGGCCACGAGGTCGCCGCGGCGAAGTGGCGGCAGGCGATGCTCACCAAGGTGGTCAGTGGACTCGCAGATCGGGCCCTCGACGGTCGCCGGCTCGAGGCGGGGATCTGCCGGGTCGGCAGACCGCTCGAACGGCCGGCCGAGCGAGGTGAGGGCCACGACCTCGTGGCGCGCGCCGTAGAGCGCGGGACGGATGAGCTCCGTCATCCCGGTGTCGAGCACGACCTGGCGACCGCCTCGGTCGCGGACATGCAGGACCCGCCCGACCAGGACGCCGGCCCGCGCCACGAGGGCCCGTCCCGGCTCGATCGCCAGGCGCGTGGGCCGACGGTCCGCCGGGATGGCATCGACGAGCTCCGGGAGCTCCCGCGCGAATCGCGCCGGATCGGGCGCCGGCTCGCCGGCCGGCAGCACCGGGAAGCCGCCGCCGAGGTCGAGCGTGTCGAAGCGCGGCAGGCTGCCACGCAGGAGGGCCACGACGGCGAGCCCGCGACGGGCCGCGTCGCGCCACGCATCGATCGCCCGAAGCTGCGACCCGACGTGCAGGTGGACGCCTCGAACCACCAGGCCCGGCACGGTGTTCGCCAGGGCGACGGCCGCGGTCAGCTCGTCGGCGGTCATCCCGAACTTCGAGGCCTGCGCCCCGACGGCGAGGCCGGCGATCGTCTCCGGCGTCACGTCGGGGTTCAGGCGGAAGAGGAGCTCGAGCGGCGAGGCGGGGGCCAGGCCGGCGCGGCGCACCATCGCCACGACGGCACGAGTCTCGTCGAGCGACTCGACCGCGAGCCACTTCAACGGCTCGCCGGCGACCGCGGCGCGGATGGCCGCCCCAAGTTCCGCGTCGGTCTTGCCGATGCCCTCGAACGTGATCCGGGCATTCGGCATCCCGGCGCGCCGGGCGACCGCCCACTCGCCGGCCGAGACGACGTTGGCATCGAACCCGAGGGCGGCGATCTCCGCGACGATCGGTGCGACGTCGTTGGCCTTGAGCGAGAAGCTCCGGAGCCATGGATCCGGAAAGGCGGCGCGAACGCCGTCGGCCGCGGCGTGGAGCGTCGCAAGGTCGGTCGCGTAGAGCGGCGTCCCGAACCGGCGGGCAGCCGCCCGAAGCGGTCCGGCGAGGCCCTCGATCACCGGACGGGCGATTGAGTCCGGCCGCGCGACGTGACCCGGCCGCGCGCTAGGTGACGATCCGTCGGCCGCGGTTCAGCAGCCCCAGGGCCACCGACACGATGCTGATGACGATCGAGCCGAGGAACGCGCCGACGAAGGCGTTGGCGTCGAGGCTCGGTGGGAAGGCGCCGATCGTGAACCCGAGCTTGAGCTGGTCCGAGAGGAACGCCACGAGCAGCAGGAGCAGGGCGTTGAGGACGAGGGCGAAGAGGCCCATCGAGACGAGCGTGATCGGGAAGGACAGGATCTTGAGGATCGGCCGCAGGTAGCTGTTCACGACGGCGAGGATCAGCGCGACGGCGACGACCTTCCACCAGTCCCCCTCGAGGCTGGTCAGCTGGTCGGCGGCGGGAAACTTGATCTGGGGTACGACCTGGACCGCGACATAGACGCCGATCGCGTTGATGAGGACCTTGACGAGCAGATCGATCACGGCGAGCTCCTCCGCAGCTGCCGGGAGCCGCCCGGCCGGGACGATGATCGCAGATGCCTATGGTGGTGGGAGGCTGGCCTCGAGCGCCGCGCGGACGCGTGGCCACTCCTCGACCGTGACGCTGTAGTAGTTGGAATGCCGCAGCCGCCCGCCCGGCATGACCATGTGGTTCCGGAACGTGCCCTCGAACGACGCGCCGATCGCGAGCAGCGCGGGATTCGCCTTCTCGTTGAGCGAATCGGTCTTGAACTCGACCCGGTTCGCGCCCAGGACCTCGAACGCGTGCCGCAGCTGGAGCAGCTTGGCCTCGCGGTTCGCCCCGGATCGCTGCCAGGGCACGCCGACCCAGGTCCAGCCGATCTCCAGCCGGCGGTGCTCTGGGACGATCGACATGAAGCGGGTGCTGCCGATCGGCCGGCCGGTCGCCTGCGCGACGGTCGCGAACGGCTCCTCGATTCCGGCCTGGCGGTTGCGGAGCGCGGCCTCGAGCCAGTCACGGAGCGAGGCGACGTCATGCGGTTGGGCGACCGTCCAGCGCCACAGGCTCGGTTCGAAGGCGACCTCGGCCAGGCCCGCCAGGTGGGCCTCGGCGAGGGGCTCGAGCCGGACGATCCGGCCCTGGAGCGTGACTGGCTGGACCCAGCGATCGACCACGGGCGGGATGCTACAGGAGGCCCGCGGGTAGACTCGACCCGCCGCACGACCAGCCACACCCCTCCCTGTTCGGAGGCTTCCGGGGCATGACCGGGTTCGAACCGCTCGCCCGCGAGTTCATCGCGGAATCGTTCCGCCTCGACCCGCTCGAGGCCACCAACGCCGGGATCCACGACCACGACGCCCGCTGGCCCGACTGGTCCAGCGCCGGCGTCGCGGAGCGGATGGCGTTCGTCGATGGCTGGGTCGCGCGCCTCGAGGCGATTCCGACGGGCGACCTGACAGCGGACGAGGCGATCGATCGGGACCGACTCCTGTTCGAGCTCGGTGATCGACGGTACGAGGCGAGATTCGCTGCGGATGCCTGGGATCCGATGACGTGGGTCTACCGCCTCGGCGACGGGCTGTTCACCCTGCTTGCCCGCGACTTCGCGCCGCCGGCGACGCGCCTGGCGGCGTTCGCGGGCCGGCTCGAGGGCATCCCCGCGGTCGTGGTCGCCGCGAAGGAGCGTCTCGCGAGCGGCGCCGCCGGCGTGCCCGTGTCGCGATTCCACACCGACATCGCCCTGCTCAA
>JACQEG010000093.1 GCA_016200665.1 Chloroflexota bacterium
CCGGGAGCTCCGGGCCCGCGGCCGGTGGGGCTGGATCGACGTCCTCGACAGCGTCCAGCGGTTCCTCTCCATCCTCGCCTACGTGCCGGCACTCGCCCTCGGCAGCCTGCTGCTCCTCATCTATGCCCCGTTCCGGCTCATCCCGATCCAGGCGATCCGCGACGCCGCTGTCCTGAAGTCGGTCGACAACGTCCTCACGACCTGGTTCGGCGACCTGCCCGACGTCCTCGACGACCCGGTCCAGGCCGCAAACGTCCGAGCCCGCCTTGCCGAGTCGATCGACCGGCTCGCAACCCAGCAGCGCTGCGGCTCGATCGCGATCGTCGCCCACTCGGGCGGCGCGATCGTCAGCTACACGACGCTGCTCGACCCGGCGTATCGATCGGACGACGTGAAGCCGCTCGAGGTCCAGCGGCTCATCACCATCGGCCAGGGCCTCGCGCTGGGCTGGCGGCTCCACGAGACGGGCAAGCCGGGCGCGCCGGTGCTCCCGGACCGCCTCACCGGCGACCTCGCCGCCGCCCGGCCCGGCCTCCGCTGGACCGACGTCTGGGCGTCCTACGATCCCGCGCCGGCCGGGCCGATCGTCCCGCCGGCGGGCGTGACGCTGCCGACGATCGACAGCCGGCCGGTGACGAACCGGATGAGCATCCTCGAGGACCACGGGGCGTACTGGGAGAACGACGAGGGGTTCCTCGTGCCGCTGCTGCGGGCGCTCGACGAGATCCGGGGGGACCCGGACGACTCGCGCTTCTTCCGGAGCAGCGTCGAGCGCGCGGTGCGGATCGAGCGCCGTCGGCAGCGGGTTGGCGCCCTGGCGCTGTGGCGCTGGGTGGCCGTGCTCGGGGCGGCCGTGCCGATCGTGGCCTCGAGCCTCGCATGGGCGATCACCGGCAACGTGGTCCCGGGACCTGCCGGCCTCGGTGTCCGGATCGGGACGTGGTTCGAGGGCGTGCCGCTCCACGAGATCGTCACCGGCCCGCTGGCCTTCCTCTCCGGCGTCGCCGACTGGCCGTCATGGCTCGGTGCGCTCGGACAGTGGCTCGTCGGCACGGCCGCGATCGCGCTCGTCTTCCTCGTCCTCGGGCTCACCGGCGTCCGGCTCTGGTCCAGCTGGGACGAGCGGGAGCGAGCGATCGCCCGGCGCGAGCCGCTGGGCCCGATCTCGCGAACCGACGTCGCCATCGCGTCGGCGATCCTCCTGATCCTGACGTTCGCGCTGGCGGGGGCGCTCCTCGGGCAGGCCTGGGGCTGACTGGCTGACCCGCTGACGGACCGACGGGCCGACCCGCTGACGGGCCGAGGCCGGCGCCTGCCAGCGGGCTCGACGGCTGCCGGCGTCAGACCGCGACCGGCTCGCGGTACTCGCCGAAGACGCCGCGGAGGACGTCGCACTGCTCGCCGAGCGTCGCGTACGCCGCCGCGCAGGCGATGAAGTGCGGCATCAGGTTGGTCTCGGACGAGCCGGGCCGCGAGGCGGCGTCCCGCAGCCCACGCAGGGCAGCCTCGACCGCGCTCGCGTCGCGGTCGCGGCGCGTGCGGGCAAGCCGGGCCATGTGGGCCTCGAACGACCCCGGCGGGACGTCGAGCACCGGGACGGTCGTGACCTCCGACTCGTCGACGTAGGCGTTCACCCCGACGATCCGGCGGCGGCCCTCGTCGAAGGCGCGCTGGAAGCGATAGGCGGCGTCGGCGATCTCGCGCTGCGGGTAGCCCTCGGCGATGGCCTTGACCATGCCGCCGCGCCGGTCGATCTCGTCGAGGTAGCGCCAGACCTGTCGCTCCACCTCGTTGGTGAGGCTCTCCACGAGCCACGAGCCGCCGAGCGGATCGACGGTGCCGGCAACGCCGGTCTCCTCGGCGATGACCTGCTGCTGGCGGAGGGCGAGGAGCGCGGCCGCGGCGGTCGGGACAGCGAGCGCCTCGTCGTAGGCGTCGGTATGGAGCGACTGCGTGCCGCCGAGGACGGCCGCCAGCGCCTGGATCGCGACCCGGGTCAGGTTGTTGAGCGGCTGCTGCGGCGTCAGCGAGACGCCGGCGGTCTGGGTGTGGAAGCGCATCCAGGTCGAGCGCTCGTTCTCGGCGCGGTAGCGCTGGGTCATGAGCTTCCACCAGATCCGACGCGCCGCGCGGAACTTCGCGATCTCCTCGAAGAAGTCGCTGTGGGAGTTGAAGAAGAAGCTCAGGCGCGGCGCGAAGTCGTCGACCCGGAGCCCTCGGGCGAGGGCGTCCTCGACGTAGGCCATCCCGTCGGCGATCGTGAACGCCAGCTCCTGGACCGCCGTCGAGCCGGCCTCGCGGATGTGGTAGCCGCTGATCGAGATCGTGTTCCAGCGCGGCAGCTCCTTCGTCCCGAACTCGATGGTGTCAGTCACGAGCCGCATCGACGGCTCGGGCGGGAACAGGAACTCCTTCTGGGCGACGAACTCCTTGAGGATGTCGTTCTGGGTCGTGCCCTCGAGGGCGGCCCGCGGCACGCCCGCCTTCTCGGCGGCGACGATGTACATCGCCCAGATCGGCGCCGCCGGCGAGTTGATCGTCATCGAGGTCGAGACCCGGTCGAGCGGCAGGCCCGACAGCAGGACCTCCATGTCGGCGAGCGAGCCGACCGCCACGCCGCACGTCCCGAACTCGCCCTCCGCCTCCGGCTGGTCGGCGTCGTAGCCGTAGAGGGTCGGCATGTCGTAGGCGATCGAGAGGCCGGTCTGGCCGGCGGCGAGCAGCTGCCGGAAGCGGGCGTTCGTGTCCTCCGCGGCCCCGAAGCCCGCGAACATCCGCATCGTCCACAGCCGCGACCGATAGCCGGACGGGTGAACGCCGCGGGTGAACGGTGGCTCGCCGGGGAGGCCGATGTCACGGGCTGGATCGAGGTCGTCCCAGCGCCCGGCCGACAGCGGATCGCCGTGATGGTCGACCGCGGTCGGGCCACCGGGACCCAGCTCCCACGACCACGGTCCGTAGAGCGGCTCGAGCTCGATCTCGCCGAGGGTCTCGAAGGTTGGGGCGCGCTCCGGCGATCGGGCGAGCGCGGGATCCAGCCGTTCGACCTTCCACGTCCGGTGGCGAGCCGGCCAGGCGTCGCCCGCCTCGCCGGACGGCGCGGGCCGCGCAGGCGGCGCGGGCCGCGCGGGTCGGTCGCTCATGTCGGCGACGGTAGCACGGGCTCCGACGGCGCCGGCGAGGCGCCACCGGGCGTTGCGTCATCCGGAGAGCCGCCGGCCGGTGAGGCCCCCGCCGCCTCGGACGCGAGGACCGCGGCGCCCACGGCCTCGGCGACCCGGCCGTCGTGGACCGTCTTCGACGCGGTCGGCCCGACCTGGGTGGCGACGATGACGACTCTGGCGAGGGGGCCGTCCGGCCACACGACGACGGTCTGGAACGACAGGTCGTTGAGGGTGTCGAGTCGGTACACGGTGCCCGCGCCCGGGTATGTCGGGTGGCTGGTCTCGATGTTGCCAGTGTGCTTCCCGGCGATCGCGCCGGCCTGGTAGAACTCCTCGGCCCAGGTCACCGGCAGGGGCTTGTCCGGCAGGGCGAGGACCGCGATCGAGACGCCGCTGCCATTGCCCTCGTCCCAGGTCGCGCCGGCGAAGTGCAGCTCGTGGACGTCGTGGTTGGAGCTGAACCAGCCGAGCGCCTTGTCCGTGCAGTTGCGGCCTGAATCGACCGAGGTGGCGGCGCGACCGGCGATCGTCCTCGGGATCTGGGCCTCGAGGGCCGGGTAGGCACCGGGCGCGCGGCCGTCGACGACGCATGGCCCGTCCGTGGAGAAGGACGGGCCGGCGAGGCCGCACCCGCCACCGATGGCTGCGACCACGAGCAGCAGCGCGAGCGGGGCGGCGTTCCGCGGCGCCCGGCCGGGCGCCGGCGGCCGGCGGTCAGCCACCGCGGCTCCGAGCGGCACGGGCCTCGGCACGCGCCTCAGCGCGGGTGGCGAGCTCGGCCTCGATGACGCGGGCTGCGGCGACGAGGTCCGGGTCGCGCGAGATCGTGCGGGCGAGCCAGTCGATGTAGGTCGGCTCGAACGTGGCGATCTGGCCGAGCGTGTGGCCGTGGAACTTGCCGAACTCGATGATCCGATCCATCGCGTCCTGGAGCGCCGGCGGCTCGGGTGGCCGGAAGCCGCGCTGGCGACCGCGGCTCAACGGCCCGTTCGGCTGCGACGCCCGGAGCGGCTCGCGACGGAGGCGATCCTCGCGGTATGGCGGCGGCACGGACCTGGCCGGCCGCGGACCCGTCGTGGTGTTCCGTGGCCGGAACGTGGCGGACGTGTCGACGCGGCCCGTCACCGGCCGGGACGGGCGCTCGCGGGGCGGCCACGTCGCCCGCCGCCCGCTGCCGGCGGCGGCGCCTGCTTCGGCCTTCGGGCTGCGGAGCTGCTCGTAGGCGCGGTTGATCTCCGCCATCCGGCGGGTCGCCGCCTGCGCCGCCGCCGGGCTCTCGGTGGCGAGGTCGGGATGATGCTCGCGGGCGAGGCGCCGCCAGGCCGCCTTGATCGTGGCCTGCGAGGCGTCGCGAGGCACACCCAGCACGTCGTGGGGATCGCGTTTCGGCACCCACAGAGTCTATCGACCGGGCGTGCTTGACAGGTCGCGGCGGTGGGCCTCCACTGTCCCGATGACCCCGCGCCTCAGTCGTCGAGCCGGCCTCACCGCGGCGCTCGTCGTCGCGCCGCTCGCGGCGGCGTGGCGATTCGCGCTCGAGTATCGGCGCCGGGCCGGCATCCCGAAGCCTCGACCGCCGATCCACGACCCGGGTGCCCTCGGGCTTCCGTTCGAGGAGACCGTCATCGAGTCCGATGGGGCCCGGCTCCCGGCGTGGTGGATCCCGGCCCGTGGCGGGGAGTCCGGACCTGCGGTGCTGCTCGTCCACGGCTGGGAATCGGCACGCGACCGCACGCTGCCGAACGCCCAGGTGCTGCACGCCGCGGGCTTCCACGTCCTGACGTTCGACGTCCGGGGCAACGGCGCGAACGACCGGGAGGAGCTGCCGCTCACGACCGGCGAGTTCGCGGCCGACGCGGTGGCGGGGGTCCATGCGTTGCTCGCCCGGTCCGAGGTCACGACCGTGGGCATCCTCGGCCACTCGATGGGCGGCGCCGGGGCGCTGCTCGCCGCGGTGGCCGAGCCGCGCATCGCGGCAGTCGTCGCGGTCTCGACGCCTGCCGGGCCGTACCGGCTCACCCGCCACACGTTCCGGCTCGCCAACCTGCCGATCCCGGACCCCATCGCCTATCCCCTCGCATGGTTGACGACGCGTGTCTTCCTGCGGCCGCGCGGCCACTCCGTCGGCGCGGTGTCCGCGACGCGAGCCGCGCGGACCTATCTCGGCCCGCTGCTCCTCATCCACGGCACCGATGACGACGTCATCCCGACCGGCAACGTCCTCAGGCTGCTCCGGGTCGCCCGTCGGGCACGGGCGGCGGCGCGTCGTGCCGGCCGGACGGACGTCGGCAATCTGCGGCTCCTCGTCGTCAAGGGCGGCCGCCACAGCTGGCTCTACGAGGTCCGGGGCTACCGGACCGCGGTCGCGCGCTTCCTGGCCGAGGCGCTCGGCGGCCCGCTCAGCCCGCCCGCGGCGGCGGAGGCCGCGGCCGCCGTCGATGCCCGACGGCTGCCGGATCCCGTCACCGGGTTCTCGGCCGTCGAGGACGAGCCCGGCGGGGTCAAGGGTCTCGTGGGGGCGGTCGTCGGTCGGAAGCCGGTATGACCGTCTGGGAGGCGATCCGGACCAGGCGCATGGTCCGCCGCTTCGACACCACCCGGCCGCTCGAGCCGGTGCATCTCGAACGGATCCTCGACGCTGGCCGCCATGCCGGCAGCTCCAAGAACCTCCAGCGCTGGGACTTCGTGGTCATCGAGGACCGCGAGCTGCTCGGACGGCTTGCCGGCGTGGGCCCCTACGCCGGGCACCTGGCCGGGGCGACCGTGGCGGTGGCGCTCGTCACCCCCGACCCGATGGCCGACGGCCAGCCGATGAGCGTCATGTGGGACCTCGGCCTCGCGGCCGGGAACATGATGCTGGTCGCGTGGGAGCTGGGCATCGGGAGCTGCCCCGCGACGGTCTACGACCAGGCGCTCGCGCGCTCGCTCCTGGGCTATCCCGCGGACCACCATTGCGAGTACCTGCTGTCGTTCGGCTACCCCGCGGATCCCGCGGACCTCACGCGGCCGCCGAAGGCCGGCGGCCGGCGATCACTGGCGGAGGTCGTCCACCGGGGTCGCTGGTAGCGGCTCGCGCGCCGCATCCGCGGCCGCCGTCGCGGGTGGCACCTCCGGGGCAGGCGCGCCCTCGGCGAGGTACGCCTCCATGGCGGCATCCAGGCCGACGTCCTTGTGCGCCCGCTCGGACAGCAGCCACTTGTGCTCGAGGACGTCGCAGTAGGCCTGGATCGGGTCCCGCCCGGCGAGGACCGGACGGAGCCGGCGGAGGGCCGGGTTGAGGACGTTCCGCCGCCAGCGCCGGGCGGCCGCGGCATCGGTCACATGACGATGCTCGTGAATCTCCAGCCAGGCGCGGTACTCCCGCAGGTCGTTCAGCAACAGCCGGGCCTGGCCCTCGAGCGCCCGGAGCCCGGTCAGTCGCTCCAGCTCGTGGGCGTGGAAGGCCCGATTCGTCGTCGTGACCCGAAGCTTGACCTGCGAGCCGCCGTCGGCCGGGATGACCTCGATCTCGTCGACCGCGAAGCCGAGCTCGTTCAGGCGCCGCAACTGGGCCCGGATCGCCTGGCGATCGCCGGCCGGCAGCTTCGGCTCGGCGTGGAGCTCGCGCCAGATCGCGGTGTATCGATCGCGGACGCTCTCTGCGTCGTTGACGGCGGCGTCGAGATCCTCGGGGCGGCCCTGGAGCATCGCGACATCTGCCAGCCCGTAGCCGACGTTCTCGACGAGGATCTCGAGATCGAACGCCCGCTGGCCGTCGGACAGCGAGGGGTGGACCTCGCTCGTCTCGGCGTCCACGAGGAACGCCTGGATCCGGTCACCGTCACGGCGGAAGAGGGTGTTCGCGAGCGAGCAGTCGCCCCAGTACACCCCACCCCGGTGAAGGTCGACGAGCAGCCAGGCCATCGCGTCGAGGAGCCGCCCCCGATACGGCCCCGGACCGAGCGGGAAGCGCTGGAGCAGCCGCCGGAACTGGAGCGAGTGGGCCAGGTACTCGGTGACGAGGATCGCGCTGTCGGTGACTGGCTGACGCGCGATCCCGATCGGGGTGACGGCCGGCAGGTCGACCCGCTCGAGGTGGTTGAGGACCTCGTACTCGGACTCCGCGACCCGGATCGGCTCCTCCTTGAGGGCGAGGAGGGTCCCGTCGACGACGAGGAACCGGACGAGGTGGCGCGACGGCCCGACCGGGATCTCGCGAAAGGCGAGCGTGTCCGGCCAGTCGCCGAGCGGCAGCTCCCACGGCAGGTCGAGCAGCGCGCCGGTCCGCCGCAAGCGGAGCAGCGGAAACGGACCGCCACTCGGGGCACCGGCACCCGCGCGAGCATCGGTCATCTGGCGAGGAGGTCCGCCACAGGCGCGCCGACGACCTGGAAGCCGAGCCGCTCGTACAGCCGCCGCGCGACCTGGTTCCGGACGTCGACCGCGAGGTGGACGAAGTCGCCGCCGCGGCCAGCCGTGGCCTCGAGCGAATCCATGACCGCGAGCGCGGTCGCGAGCGCGCCGTGCCCTC
This sequence comes from Chloroflexota bacterium, assembly GCA_016200665.1. Taxonomy (GTDB): domain Bacteria; phylum Chloroflexota; class Limnocylindria; order Limnocylindrales; family CSP1-4; genus UBA5189. The sequence goes on from JACQEG010000093.1 coordinate 7,675, forward strand.
GCCCTCGCCAGCCGGGCCGCGTCCCGATCGACGACAGGTAGGAGCCGCTCGGCGTCGACATCCGGCGGGCGGTCGCCACCGGCTCGTCGCCATCGAACACGATGAGGACGGAGCACTCGGGCCGCGATGCGCAGGCGAGCAGGTCCGCCTCGAGGGCGGCGCGCCGGTAGGGATCGACGTCGAAGGCCTCCGCGAGCACGAGCGATGCCTCGGAGGCCCAGAGCCGAGGTGGGCCGGACGCCGCACCGGGATGCCGGGCCACCCGGATCCGGCCGGACCCCGGCGCGCCGGGCGCGGGCGCGGGCGCGCCGAAGCGAGTCGCGAGCGTGAGGCACGGCTCGGGGTCGCGGAGGACCATCCGGAGGTCCTCGCCCACCCGCTCGAAGCCGTTCGCGAGCAGCCGGTCGGTGAGGTCGGACGGCTCGTTGCCGATCGGGCTGGGCCGGACGTGCGGAATGCGGTCGAGCGTGGAGAACAGCGTCACGACCTCGTCGAGACGATGCTCGAAGGCCATCGCCGGGGCCGGCCACACCGGCGCGACGAGGCGATTCCAGAACGGCTCGGCATCGCCCGGATCGTGAAGCAGCCAGCCGTCTCCGAGGTCGCGCAGTTCGCGGCTGCCGTTCCGCTGGACCTCGGCCTCGTGAACCATCATCCGGCGACCGAGCTCGAGATCATCGACGCCGTCCATCGGCCGAACCATAGCGGCGTGCGACCATGCTGGGCGCGTCGATAGTCGACTCGGTGAAGTCCCACCGCGGCGCGTGCCTGCGCCGGGCCAGAGGCGCGCCTGCAAGCCATGACTCAGGCGACTCGTATCCGGTCAGCGACGCTGCGTGCCTCGAATTTCGTGTCATCGAGCACTGCAACGACTCTTGGTCAACTGATGCCTCTCAGCTAGAGCCCAGGTGACTCGGTGGCAGCGGTCGTTGGTGGTACTGCGCAGCGGCCACGCACGGCAGCGCGCCGCGGAAGTGGCAAATCCCGCGGACCCGCTGCCGAGCATTCGCCTGAGTGCTGGCTGACAGCAACCACAGGCCGCGAGCCGGCACGTGGGTCCGGCAGAAAACCGGCTACACCGTGGTAGCATGTGGGGCGTTCCGCCGCCAGGAGTCCCGATGCGCACCCTCGCCCGCCAGATCGGTCTCGGACTCGCCGCCCGCGGCGACCTCGACGACGTCGTCGAGTGGTCGCGCCGGGCCCGCGACAACGGCCTCAACTCGCTCTGGATCCACGACTCGTATTACGAGCGCGACGCCGTCACCTTCGCGACCGCGGTCGCCACCGCGATCTCGGCGGACAAGCGGCCGGCGGATGCCTCGTTCCGAGTCGCACTCGGGGCCGTGAACATCTTCACCCGCCACCCGGTCGTGCTGGCGATGACCGGTTCGGCGCTCGACGAGGTCCTGCCCGGCGACATCGTCATGGGCATGGGCACGGGCCTGCCACTGCGGCTCAAGCAGATGGGCATCCCGTACGACCCGGTCACCGCGGTCGACCAGCTGAGCCACGCCATCGACGAGATCCGGGCGCTGTGGGCCGGCGAGCGTCTCCCGTCCGCGACCCCAGGGCTGCCGCCGATCCAGCCGATGTTCCCGCCGGCGCATCGCATCCCGATCGCGATCGCGGCCTACCGCAAGGAGTTCGTCGCCTTGGCCGGCCAGAAGGCCGATGCCTACCTCGCCCGACCGGCGGAATCGATCCCCTCCCTCACCGGCATCCTCGAGCGGCTGCGCACCGCGGCTACCGAGGCGGGTCGCGATCCGGGATCGGTCGAAAGCGCCGGCTACCTGCTGTCGCTCGTCGACAAGACCCGCCGCGAGGCCCTCAACCGGGCCAAGCGCGAGCCGTTCGTCATCTACATGATGTCGGTCCTGTCCGACATCTCACTGGCGAGAGCCGGCTTCGAGCGAGATCTGCGCGACCAGATCATGGCCGCGTGGCGGGCCGAGGACTACACGACGGCCGGGCGGCTCATCCCGGACGAGCTGCTCGATGCCTTCATGCTCTGCGGCACCCGCGACGATGTCGCCGCGAAGGCGATGGCCTACCACGCCCAGGCCGGCCTCCAGCTGCCGCTCCTCCAGCCGGTCCTCCAGGAGGACGACCAGATCGACGAGCTCATCGCCGCGGCGCAGCTGTATGCGGCCATGCCCGCGACGATCACCGCCACGACCGTGGCATCCGCCGCTATGCCCGTCGCCGTCATGGGTGCGAGTGACGCGACGGAGGCGCCGGCTGGCCTGGCCGACGACCGGCGACTCGGCCCGGTCGAGGCGATCCGGCGGCGGGTCAGCGCCACCTGGGAGATCCTCCGGCCGTTCGCGTACACGGCCTCGGTCATCCCGGTCCTCGCCGGCGGCGCGCTGGCGTTCGTCGACAACGCGTTCTCGTTCTGGCCGTTCCTCGCGGCGCTCGTTGGAGGCGTGCTCCTCCACTCCGGCACGAACATCGTCAACGAGGTCTATGACGTCCGGCAGGGCATCGACACGATCACGTCGCCCCGCGCCAGCCATGCGATCGTCAAGGGCCGCATGACCGAGCGCTCCGCGCTGCTCACCGCGGGCCTCGCGTTCCTGCTCGCCGTCGTCGTCGGCGTCTACCTGATCGCGCTGCGCGGGCCGGCGATCGTCGTGCTCGGGCTCATCGGGCTTGGGGCGGGCTGGAGCTACACCGCGCCGCCGCTCCAGTACAAGTACCACGCCCTCGGCGTGCCCCTCGTGTTCGTCCTCATGGGCCCGCTGATGGTCGTCGGCAGCTACTTCGCGATCACCGGCGCCTGGAGTCTGCCCTCGCTCGTCCTCTCGATCCCGGTCGGCTGCCTCGTCGCGGCGATCCTCCACGGCAACGAGTGGCGCGACATCAGCGAGGACACCCGGGCCGGCATCGTGACGCTGTCGTCGCGGATCGGGAAGGAGTGGGCCCACTACAGCTACATGGGCCTGATCCTCGGGGCCTACATCACGCTCGGGCTGGCGGTCGCGTTCCGGCTGCTCCCGCCCGCGACGCTCATCGCGATCCTGTCGCTGCCCTTCCTCGCCCAGGTCGTCCGATCCGCCGAGCTCGGGGCCACCGGCCAGGCCCGCGCGATCGCCATGATCGATCTGCAGACCGCGCGGCTGCACCTTGCGTTCGGCTCCCTGCTCGTGCTGGGGGTCCTGCTCTCGGCGTGGGTCCACGGCTGACGTGACCAAGCGCGCCTCCGAACCGCGCCCCGACGAGGGACCCGGCTCGATCGCCCTGGCGGTCGCCCTCGCCTCGGCGGGTGTCGCGTTCAACGCGACGTTCCGCGGCCCGCGGCAGCAGTTCTGGCAGCGGATGACGATGACCGGGCTCGGGCTCGGATCGCTGGCGCTGGCCACCTCCGCGCGATCGCGCGGCGCGCGGATCCGGAGGTGGCACGTCCCGCTCGGGCTGCTATCGGCGGCGGGCCTCTACGTGACCTTCCAGCTCGGCGACCGGTTCGCCCGCCGGTTCGTGCCGAGCGGCGACCGTGAGATCCGCGAGATCTACGCCCTTCGGACCCTCCGACCGAAGGAGGAGATCGCGGCCCGCCTCGGAACGATCGTCGGCCCGGCGGAGGAGCTCTTCTGGCGTGGACTCGTCCAGGAGGCGCTGTCGCGCCGCTTCGGCCGCTGGCCGGGCGCTGCCCTGGCCACCATGGCGTACGGCGGCGTCCATGTGACCTCGGGCAACTTCACGCTCATGGGCGCAGCCGGCGTGGCCGGGGCCCACTGGTCGGCCCTCTACGCCGCCGGCGTGCCGCTCGGCGCTCTCATCGTGAGCCACGTCGCCTGGGACATCTGGATCTTCCTGGTCCAACCAACGGGCGAGATCGAGCTCGTCGTTGCCCCCACGCAGCCAAACGCCGAGCTAGGAGGAGCGATGTGACCGACCCGATCGCGGACATCGTTGGCGACTACCACGCCTTCGCAGCCCAGCAGCGCGACCGCCTGCTCGTGCGCGGCATCGACATCGCCCCGTACGCGCTGAGCCACCTCGCCTTCCGGGTGCCCGAGTGGGACCAGTACGTCCACGTGCGGACGCTGTTGGAGCGCCATGCGGTCGCCAGTCGCGAGAACGTCTGGAACGGCCGCCCGATCTCCTTGATCGTTCCCGCCCAGCCGCTCGAGGTCCTCGATGGCAAGGCCGTCCCGCTCATCGAGCTCATCCCGCCCGTCCACCAGCGCGTCTACAAGATGGGGCTGGAGCACCTCGGCGTCGTCGTCGGCGACACGTTCGATGCGTTCGTCGGAATCCACAAGCCGGTCCTGACGGGACAGCAATTCCAGGGCCCGAACAGCACACCCGACCCCGTGTATATCTTGTTCGAGGACTTCACCCACGTGAAGTTCTATCGACGTTCACTGCAGGCCTCCGTCGAGCTCGATGGTGCTCCATTCGACGTCGGCTTCCACCACGTCGAGGATTGGGTACCTCAGCGCCTGGTGACGGCAACCGGGCCCAACCCGCTGCCGCGCTGACCGCGCCGCCGGAGTAGTCCGTGCTCACCAGTGACGCTCGCGAACGTCGAGTGACGATGATCAGGCGCTGGATCGCGAACATCTGCCTGGCAAGCGTATTGGGGGTCGCGTGGCTCCTCGGCGTGCTGGCGCTGTCAGTCGTGGGCTCGACAACGCCTGCAAGCATGCCCTCGTTGATGGCCGGCATGTTGTACGGCCTGTTCGAGTGGGCCATCTTCGGGGTTGTTCCGGTGATGCTCTATCTCGTGATCGGTGAGGTCCTCTGGGCACGCGTCGCGAGGCGACGATTGGCGTCGATCCTGCTCGGGGCGGTCATCGTCGCTGCCTATCCATTCGCGTTGCAGGCCGGGCAGATCCAACTGAACCCGGAGGCCATCCTGTGGCTCATCGCGTTCGCGGCAGTCGGGGCCATCTTCGGAGCCATCGCGCGGTTGCCCGGCTCGCCATCGACATCGACACTCACTAGCGTCGAGCGACCTTCGAACCCGTGACCAACCTGGACGACGCGCCGATCCTGGAGTTCGATTCGGCGCGCGAGGCGGTGCTCGAACCGCACCTGGCGATCAAGCGCTTCGATCTGCCGCGACACGTGGTGCTGTGCTTCTTCCGGGATGCCATCACGGCGTTCGTCGAGGAGCTCGGGGGCCGCGAGATCGGGAAGCTCGGGTCCGAGATGGGCTGGTTCCCGGTCTTCGAGGTCGAGATCGACGGTCAGCGGGTGGCCGTCGCCCAGGCCGGGGTCGGCGCGCCGCTGGCTGCCGGCTGGCTCGAGGAGCTGATCACGCTCGGTGGCCGGGCCTTCGTTGCCGCGGGCGGGGCCGGCGTGCTCGTCCCCGACCTCGCGATGGGCCACGTCATCGTCCCGACCGCGGCCGTTCGCGACGAGGGGACGAGCTATCACTACCTCCCGGCGTCGCGGGATGTCGCCCCGACCGCCGACGCGCTCGAGGCCATCGTGCGCACGCTCGACGCCCGCGGCGTTCCGCACGTCCTCGGCAAGACCTGGACGACCGATGGGATCTACCGCGAGACCAGGGACAAGGTCCGCCGGCGCGTGGCCGAGGGCTGCCTCACGGTCGAGATGGAGGCTGCCGCCTTCTTCGCGGTCGCGCAGTTCCGGGGCGTGTCATTCGGGCAGATGCTGTATGCCGGCGATGACCTCTCCGGAGAAGCGTGGGACGGCCGGGGCTGGCCGCACCACGACACCGGCCGGGACCTGCTCCTCCGCCTCGCCGCCGAGGCGGTCCTGCGCATCGAGGCGCGCGACTCGCGGTCCTGAAGCCGCGCCCAAGGACGTCGCGGGCTGGCGTCCGCGCTGGCGAGCGCGGTGGGCAGTCCGACATACTGGGCGTCGTGCCGGGCGAAGCGCTCCTGATCGGGATTGCCACGGTCGCCGTCGCGGTTGCCGGGTTCACGGCCGTGACCTCGACGCTCGTCCCCCCGGACGGGGCCTGGGCTCCGGCGATGCGCATTCGCCAGCGAGCGATCGTCTCGACCAGCTTCAACGTCATGTTCGAGTCGCTCGCGCCCTTGATCGCCTTCGCGGGGTTCGGAGACGCACGAACGGCCATCACGGTCGCCAGCGCCGGCGTCGCGCTCTACGCGACCGGGATCGTCATCTGGCGCGGGCGCCAGATGCTGCGGGCGGGCGGGCCGCGCACCCGGACGGCGCTCGTGCTGTTCGCCCTGGGACCGACCGCGACGCTGCTGTTCTGGCTCAACGCGCTCGCGTTCGCATCGCTTGCCGTCTATGCCCTCGCCTTGTGCATCCAGCTCTCGGTCGCGGTCGTGAGCTTCTACTCGCTCGTCTCGGCTGCGCAGTCCTGAGGGCGACGCGCGCTCGGTTCGCGAGGGGCGCCGGGTCAGCGGCGATGGCCCTCCACGCACGTGCAGCCGTCCGGTCCGACGACCGCCGCATGGGACGTGCCGGCCGGCAGGACGAAGCCGTCGCCGGGCTGGAGCTCCACCGGCACCCGGTCCGGCCCGACGAGGAAGAGGATCGAGCCTGCGGCGCACATCAGGACCTTCGCGTAGCCGTGGTCGTGCGCGGCATAGCGGTCGCCCGGCCCGTTCGACCACGGGTACGGATCGACGCCCTCTGATCTCAGCCGGCGGGAGGCGGTCTTGATCGAAGGCTCGCCGTCGTCGGCGTGCGACACGAGCGGCGCCATGCCTGCCGGCAGCCGGGCGTCCATCGAGGTCGATGATCGCCGATCGAGGTCGTCGCCGATCGCGGCCCGGGCGTAGGCTCGCGCGGTGACCCACGAGTACACGCTCCTGGTCGGCGGCACGATCCTCGCCGGGCTCGGGCGGCCGCCGGTGACCTCGATGGCGTGGGCCGCCGGCACGATCATCGCCCTCGGCAGCGAGGACGAGATCCGCGGGATCTCACGCGGCGACTCGGAGGTCCTGCAGCTGCACGGGGCGTTCGTGGTTCCGCTCGACCCGGTCGGTCTCATCGAGATCGGCGGTTCCGCCGACCTCGCGATCCTCGCGACAGACCGTCGGGGGATTGCGACGGCAACCCGGCCGATCGCACTCATCCGCGGCGGCCACGTCGTCGAGGGCCGCCTGCCGACTGTACGCCACCGTGGTGCCGCAACCGATGCCGAGCCGGCCGTGTTCCCGAAGGTGATGGACAACGACGACGCGCTCGCCGCTCGCCTCGCCCGAGACCTCGATGGCGCGTTTCCGGATCTCGTCGCCGATCACGCCGACCGGCTCTATTCGATCGCTCTCCGGCTCCTCGGTGACCCGAGCGATGCCGAGGAGGTCGCCCAGGACGCGCTCGTCCGAGCCCACCGGGCGATGGCCGGCTACGAAGCTGCCCGCGTCCGCGAGCTTCGTCTGCGGCCGTGGCTCGCCGCGATCGCGGTCAACCTGGCCCGGAACCGCCGGCGCCGGTATCTCGACCGGCACCCGATGGCGTCGCTCGAGCCGCTGACCGAGGCGGGCTTCGACGCGCGCGACGCCGGCCAGGCGGACCCGCTCGCGGTCACGACCGCCCGCGAGTCGGCCGATGAGCTGGCGACGCTGCTGCTCGAGCTGCCTTCCTCGCTGCGCGCCGCCGTGGTGCTCCGCCACGTCGATGGGATGAGCATCGCCGAGATCGCAGAGACACTCGGCCGGCCCGAGGGGACGATCAAGGCCCACGTCTCGCGCGGCTTGGATCGCCTGCGTGTGCTTCTCGAAGCCGGCCCCGCGCCGGACCGTCGATCCGCCACGGCGTCGGACCGTGTTTCAACCACTGCCTACTCCCCCGCCCGTTCCTTCGCCGAGGTGCTCCGATGACCCAGCTCCAGTCCCTGCCCGAAGCCCTCGCCGGCCTGCGCGTCGCCGCTCCGGCGAGCGTCGCCACGGGGGCGCTCGTCGAGGTCGGCCTGGCCGACCGCTACGCCGAGACGAGCTCGCCGCTCGGCCCGATCTTCGTGGCGTGGAACGGGCTCGGCGTGTCGTGGGTTTCGAAGGCCGGCGATCCGGCCGGCTTCGAGCGCCAGTTCCGCGACCACCTCGATCGGCCGATCAGCCGGGCCGACGCGCTGCCCGTGAAGCTCGCGAAGGCGATCCAGCGCCGTCTCGCCGGTGACCGACGCGTGAAGATCGCGCTCGACCTGCGGGGCTCGACTTCGTTCGAGGCCGCGGTCTGGCGGAAGGCCCTCGAGATCCCGCGCGGCGAGGTCCGGCCGTACGGCTGGATCGCCGCCGAGATCGGGCACCCCAAGGCGGTCCGCGCGGTCGGCTCGGCGCTTGCCCACAACCCGGTGCCGCTCGTCGTGCCGTGCCATCGGGTCGTCCGGAGCGATGGCCACATCGGCCAGTACTCGCTCGGCGGGCCGGACAACAAGCGCCGGATCCTCGCCGCCGAGGGCCTCGACCCGACCTGGCTCGAGTCGGATGCCGCGCGCGGCATCCGGTTCATCGGCTCGGACACGACCCACATCGTCTGCCACCCGACGTGCCGCGACGCCCGCCGCGTGACGCCGCGCCATCGCGTCCCGTTCGCCTCGCTGGCCGCGGCGCGGGCCGCGGGCTACCGGCCCTGCCGCCACTGCCGCCCGGTGTCGCTGGTCGCCTGAGGGCCGCCGGCGGGCCACCGAGGCGCGCCCCGGACGGCCGCGGAAAAAGGGCGACCGGATCGCAACCTCCGCGCGACCCACGCCCGTCGCGATCCCCGGCTACACTCCCTCGATCTTGGACCACCCTGCTATGCCAACTCGACGCTACAAGACCGGCCTCCCGGTCTGGCTCGCCCTCGGCACGGTCTACGTCGTCTGGGGCTCGACGTACCTCGGCATCGCGGTCGCGATCGAGACGATGCCACCGTTCCTCATGCTCGCGATCCGGTTCCTGGTCGCGGGTGGCCTGCTCGTCGGCTGGGAGCTGCTGCGGAACGGCCGAGCCGCTCTCCCGACACGACGCCAGCTGCGCGACTCGGCGATCGTCGGGGCGCTGCTCCTCGGGATCGGCAACGGCTTCGTCGCCTTCGGCGAGAAGACGGTGGCGTCCGGGATCGCCGCGATCCTCGTGGCGATGATGCCGCTCTGGCTCGGCGTCTTCGGCTGGCTGTACTTCCGCGAGCGACTGTCGAGGCTCGCGGTGCTCGGGGTCGCGGTCGGCCTCCTCGGCGTCACCCTGCTCGTCTCCGGCGGCGGCTCGAACGCCTTCGACCTGCTCGGGATCGTCGTCCTCCTCGTCGCTCCGATCGGATGGGCACACGGCTCGCTGTTCTCCGCGCACCGGGCCCAGCTGCCGCACCGGGCGCTCATGGCCTCCGGGCTCCAGATGCTGGCGGGCGCCGGCGCCCTCGCGATCGAGGGCGTCCTGATCGGCGAGGTCGGGCGGTTCCACCCCGAGGCGATCTCGCTGCGCTCGATCGTCGCGCTCATCTACCTCGCCTCGATCGGCAGCATGCTCGGCTTCAACGCCTACGCCTGGCTCCTGCGCCATGCGCCGCTGTCGCTCATCGGGACGTACGCCTATGTCAACCCGGTCGTCGCGGTCGCGCTCGGCGCGATCTTCCTCGCCGAGCCGATCAGCGCCCGGACGCTCATCGCTTCGGCCGTCATCGTGGCCGCGGTGGCGATGATCGTGACCGCCCGCGGACGCGCCGCGCGGGGTGGCGAGGTGGAGACGCCCGAGGAGGCCTTCGTCGACGAGTCGCGCGACCCGTCGATCGACGCACCGGCCACCGGCATGACCGCGGCGACGGGGCCACGTCCGGAGCCGGGCGTCAGCCTCCGGCTCGACCCTCGGCGAGGATCGTCCGACTGACCCGGCGAGCCATCGCCATGATCCCGACCATCGGGTTGACCCCGATCCCGGTCGGGAACGTCGAGCCGTCCGCCACGTAGAGCCCGTCGATCAGCCGGCCGCCGGCATCGCGCCTGATCCGGCCGCGTGGATCCGCCGGATGGTCCGCGGGCGAGGCACCCATCCGGATCGTGCCCATCTGGTGAGCCGAGAACACGCCGCCGCGGTTCGGCGAGAAGTCCATCGAGCCGAGGAGGCCGACGAACGCCTCGAAGCCCGCGTCGCGGCCCGATGTCTCGCCACTGCCGCCGTGAGAGGTGCGGCCGAGGTGGTGGACGAGCGGCGGCATGCCGACCCCGACGAGCTCCTCGGCGCCGCCGGCCGCCCGGGCGAGCCGCGCCATCGAGACAAGCCCGTGTCGAAGCGTCGCGACGCCGAGCGCATCCAGCCGGTAGTCGAGGCGCACGCGTCCGGCCCGCGTCAGCGTCGTGCGGCCCTCGCCGCCGTCGCGGGTGATCGCGATGAGCGGCGCGATGTGCCGGCCCGTGGCCATCCAGGCGCCGTGATCCGCGGCGCTCGCCCACGGGAGCGCGAGGGCGAGGAGGCCGAGATGGCCCGGCGCCGACTCGATGACGTAGCCGCGCCGGCTCCCGTCGCCCTGCCCGAACTGCAGTGACCGGGCGGCCTGCATCGTGCCGCGCCACATCTCGACGGGCTCGCGCATCCGCGCGGCGAGGACCGACACGGGATGGATCCGGAGGTGCCGCCCGACGGCCGGATGGGCGATCCCCGAGCCCTGGAGCACGGCCGGCGACCGGAGCGCGCCCGCTGCGAGCACCACCTGGGGCGCTCGGACGATGAGCCTTCGGACTTCGGCGGCCGTCGGATCGCCATCGCGGATGACCGGCATCCCCGTGGCCGGATCCGTGACTAGGAGCCGGCCTTCGACCCCGGTCGCGCGGCCGTGCTCGTCCACCAGCACGCGCGTGACCCGCACTCGATCGACGATCCGCGCGCCTGCCTCGAACGCCTGCCGGAGGTGGACCCGGATCCCCGACTGCTTGGCGCCCGCCACGCACCCGAACGGGCACGACCCGCAGGTCCCGCACGCAGCCGCGTCGCGCCGGATGCGGGCGCCATCCCAGCCCAGGGCCGTCGCGCCGTCGAGGATGAGCTGGTCCTTTGGAGGTACCACAGTGGCCGGAGCGACGCCGAGCTCGCTCTCGACCGTCGCGACGTCCGCCGACCACTCGGCGTCCTCGCCCGGGGCGAGGCCATCGAGGCCGTGCTCGGTTCCCCATTCGGCCCGGACATCGGGCGGGACGTCGATGCAGGTCATCCAGTTGACGAGCGTCCCGCCGCCGACGCCGGACCCGGCGAGGAACGTGACCGCGCCATCCCAGGTCGAGAGCAGGCCATGGTTGAGGTACAGCCGGCTGTAGGCGTCGAGCTCGCCGCGAGGCATGGTCGATTCATCGACGAACGGCCCGGCCTCGAGGACGACGACCGAGCGGCCGGCTCGGGCCAGCTCGGCGGCCACGACGCCGCCGCCCGCCCCCGAGCCGACGATCACGACGTCGGCGTCCAGCTCGATGGCAGCGTCCGGCCCGCCGTCCGCGCCGGCCGCGATCCGCGGCAGCTCCATCGGCCGGATCGGCGTGGGCTCGGGGGTGACGGCGTTGTGATCCGGCTGGTACCCGACCGCGGCCGGGAGCAGGTTCGGAGCCGCCGCTTCGCCGGGGTCGGCGTACGCCAGGAATGTGAGCAGCTTCCGGAAGGCGTGGAAGCCCGCGCGCCGCTGGGGGATCGCGGATCCCGCCCACGAGAGGAGGATGGCCTCGCGCTCGGCGGCTGGCAGGTCGCGGAAGGCCTTCCATCGGCCGCTCGTGAGCCCGTTGACCGCGGGGATCTCGAGCGCCCGGAGGACGAGGCGAAGTTGCGTGACCTGCGCCGGGTCGGCGGCACGGAGGAGGGCCTCGGAGGCGAGATTCGCGATCCGCCCCGCGTCGGCCGCCGGCACGAACGTCTCGACGAGCTCCGCGAGCGTGGCGACAGCCGCCGGGTTCACGCTCCCGCCCTCGATGCCGGTGCTGCGGTCAGGCGCGGCCGGCGGCGGCTGCGACGGAGGCCGGGAGCCGCTCGAAGCCCTCGGCCGGGAGCGGCTCGCAGCGCAGCGGGCGGTCCTCGCGGTAGCCGAGAGCGTAGTCGGCCTGGATCAGGGTGTGCAGCTGCGAGGTGCCCTCGTAGATCACCGCCGCCTTGGCGTTGCGGAGGTAGCGCTCGACCGGGAACTCGTTCGAGTAGCCGTTGGCACCGTGGATCTGGATCGCGTCGAGCGCGCTGGCGACGGCGTGATCGGTCGCATGCCACTTCGCCAGCGAGGTCTCGCGGGTGTTGCGGACCCCATGGTTCTTGAGGAACGCGGCCCGCCAGGTCAGGAGCCGGCCGGCCTCGATGCCCGCGACCATCTTCGCGAGCATCTGCTTGACGAGCTGGTGCCTGCCAATCTCGTCGCCGAAGGTTCGGCGCTCATGCGCGTACTTCAGCGAGGCGTCGAGGCACGCCTGCGCCAGCCCGACGTTACCGGCCGCGACTGTGAAGCGGCCCTGGTCGATGGCGCTCATGGCGATGAGGAAGCCCTCGCCCTCCTCGCCGATCCGGTGCTCGATCGGCACCCGGACCTGGTCCATCGAGATCGTGCCGGTGTTGCCCGCCCGGATCCCGAGCTTGCCGTGGAGTGTGCCGGTCGTCAGGCCGGCCATGCCCCGCTCGAGGAGGAACGCGGTGACGCCGCGCCAGCCCTTCGAGCGGTCGACCGAGGCGAACACCAGGAAGTGGTCCGCAAGGTCGGCGATCGAGATCCACTGCTTCTGGCCGTTGAGGACGTACGACTCGCCGTCGCGCCGGGCCGTCGAGGCGAGGTTCGCGGCATCCGTGCCGGCGCCCGGCTCGGTCAGCCCGAACGTCGCGAGCTTCTCGCCCTTCGCCTGGGGCACCAGCCAGCGCTGCTTCTGCTCGTCGGTCGCCCACTGCATGAGCGTCAGGGAGTTGAGCCCGACGTGGACCGACTGGACGACCCGGAACGCCGTGTCGGCCCGCTCCAGCTCCTCGCAGATCATCGCGAAGCTGACGTAGTCCATGCCCGAGCCGCCCCAGCGGGTGTGGACCGGGGCACCGAGGAGGCCCAGCTCGGCCATCCGCTCGAAGACCTCGCGGTGGACCTCGCCGCTGGCGTCCCACTCGCGGATGTTCGGCAGGATCTCGGCCTCGGCGAACTCGCGGACGGTCTGCTGGACGAGCCGGTTCTCGTCCGACGGGCGAAGGTCGATCACGCCGGGCATGCTACGGCGGTGACCGAGGCCTCGTACGGCGCGCTGCTGCGCGTCCCATCGCTCGCGCGCGCCCTGGCCGGGATGCAGATCGCCCGGATCGCCCAGTCGATGGTCGGCCTGGCCCTCGTCCTCTTCACGCTCGACCACTACCACTCGCCCGAGCTGGCGGGCCTCGTGACGTTCGCCGGCATCGCGCCCGGCCTGCTGGTCAGCCCGATCGCGGGCGCGCTCCTCGATCGCCACGGCCGGACGCGGCTCATCACCCTCGACTTCCTCATCGCCTCGGGATCGCTGGCGCTCATCGGCGCGCTGGCCCTGGCCGACGCGCTGCCGGCGTGGCTGCTCATCACCATCGCGGCCGTCTCGGCCCTGACCGGCCCGCTCTCCGCCACCGGGCTGCGAAGCCTGTTCCCGCTCATGGCGCCCCGCCACCTGTGGGAGCGGGTGAACGCGGTCGACTCCAACGGCTGGGTCGTCGCCACCCTTGTCGGACCGCCGATC
>JACQEG010000094.1 GCA_016200665.1 Chloroflexota bacterium
ACCGCCCGTCCCCACGATCATCGCCGGGTCGAGGCCGTGCTCTCGAAGCAGTCGTCGGACCGCGGGAGTCATCCGGGCGTCGGCGCTGCCGGGCAGCTCCTCGACCGTGCGCTCGTCCGAGCCGGCCGGGCCGTGGGCGACTGGTGCGCTCGCGGCCATGGGCGCGGCGGCCACGGGGGCGGGTGCCGCCACGGGGGCGGGCGCCGCCGAGGGCGCTGTGGCCGTCGGAGCGGGCGCTGTGGCGGTGGGAGCGGCGCTCGCCATCGGAGCGGCGCTCGCCGTCGCGGCAGCCGTGGGTGCGGCGTCGGCCGATGCGCTGCCGGCCTCCTCGATGACCGCGATCTCGGCGTTGTTCGGAACGGTCGCGCCTTCCTCGACGAGGATCTCCGTGAGGGTCCCCGCGAACGGCGACGGCACCTCGGCGTTGACCTTGTCGGTGATGACCTCGAGGAGCGGCTCGTACTTGTCGACGTGGTCGCCGGGCTTCTTGAGCCACTTCCCGATCGTCCCCTCGGCGACGCTCTCGCCGAGCTGGGGCATCGTCACCTTGGCCACTGCGCCTGCTCCTCCGATGGAACGCCGCTCGTCGGCATCGACTTCAGCGGCCCTAGTGTCGCGCATCGCGACGAGATCCGTCCCGGGCGCGCCACTGCGCCGGCCCGACCCGCCCGCTCCCGGCAGGCCGTTTGCCTCTGCCCCGGAGCATCGGCGCCGGCCGAGGATGGCCCGGGCCGGGCGAGCCGGTCGGCGTCCTCATGCGCGCGATGACGAGGTCAGCGAACGGGGGCATGCTGGCTAGGCTCCTCCACCGTGATCGACGACAGCGTGAGGCCCTGGTCGCGGCCCTCGTCGTTGCCGAGGCCAGCCGCTGCGTCGAGTGCGGCATCTGCACGTACAACTGCCCCGTCGGCATCGACGTCCGGGCGCATGTCCGCCTGGGCACGCCCATCGCGGACAGCCACTGCCTGACCTGCGGCAGCTGCGTCGCCCGCTGCCCCAGGGGCACGCTCCGGTTCGAGGCGTCATCGGTCTTCGCCCCCGGCCCGAAGGCCTCGGGTGGGTGAGATGACCCAACGCTACGTCATCATCGGCAACGGACCCGCTGGAGCGACGGCGGCCGAGACGATTCGCCGGCTTGACTCCGCCGCGGACGTCGAGATCGTCGGCGACGAGGGCGTTCCGTTCTACTCGCGACCGGGCCTGGCGTACCTCCTGAACGGCACCGTCCCGGAGAAGCTCCTCTTCTCCCGGAGTGACCGCGAGTACGCCAGCCTGGGCGTGCGCCGGACCGTCGGTCGCGTCAGTCGAATCGAGCCGACGCACCATCGGGTCGTCGTGGCCGACGGCCGGACCCTGGCGTACGACCGGCTGCTCATCGCGGTCGGGGCGCGGGCTCTCCGGCCGGACCTGCCCGGCATCGACCTCGACGGCGTCGTGACCCTGGACAAGCTCGAGGACGCCCGCCGGATCATCCGGCTCGCTCGATCGGCGCGGCAGGCGTGCGTCGTCGGGGGCGGGATCACCGCCCTCGAGCTGGCCGAGGGCCTCGCGGCCCGCCGCGTCGAGACCCACTACCTCATGCGCGGTGAACGCTACTGGGCGAGCGTCCTCGATCCGCGCGAGTCCGAGCTCGTCGAGGGCCGCCTCGCCGAGGAGGACATCCAGGTCCACCGGGGTGTCGAGGTCCGGGCGGTCATCGGCCACCGCGGGCGGGTGGCCGCGGTGGAGCTCCAGGATGGGTCGATCCTGCCGTGTGAGCTGCTCGCCGTCGCGGTGGGGATCCAGCCGCGGGTCGAGCTGGCCCGCGAGGCTGGCCTCGAGACGGGTCGCGGGGTCTGGACCGATCCGATGCTCCAGACGAGCGACCCCGATGTCTTCGCGGCCGGAGACGTTGCCGAGGTCCTCGATCCGGTCACCGGCCGGCGGGTCTGCGATAGCCTGTGGTCTTCCGCGAACGATCAGGGCCGAGCCGCCGGCGCCAGCCTGTGCGGAGCGGGGACGCCATACCAGCGACCGGCCCCGCTCAACGTCACGCGGATCGGCGGGATCACGACGACCCTCATCGGATCGATCGGGGGCGGTGGTCGCGAGGACGACCTCGTGAGCCTCGCCCGCGGCGACAGCGGCGCCTGGCGCGAGCGCCTCGACGCCTTCGCGGTCGTCGCCGATTCGGGCGCGGATCAGCTGCGCCTCCTCCTCGGCACCGATCGGATCACCGGTGCCGTCGTGATGGGCGACCAGACGCTGTCCCGCCCGCTCCAGCACCTGATCCGCGAGCGGGTCGACATCAGCGCCGTGCGCGACCGCCTCGCCGAGCATCCGGGCGACCTGGGCAAGCTCGTCGACACCCTCGGCCCGGGCCTGGGCGCCCGATGAGCCGGTACCGCGATCTCGTCCCGGCGCTCGTGGCGGTCGTCGTGGCGACGGCGCTCTATGCCGGATTCCTGGCCGCGGTCGGCGTGCCTCGAGCCGGCAGCCTCCTCGGCCACTCGCTCGGGATCGTCGGCCTGACGCTGATGCTCGCGACCGAGACGCTGTACTCGCTGCGAAAGCGGGCGATGCGTCGACCCTGGGGCAGCATGCGGGCGTGGCTGCGGTTCCACATGGCCACCGGGATCGTCGGCGGCTGGCTGGTGGTCCTCCATGCCGCCGGGTCGTTCCAGGGCCTGGCGGGCTGGCTCGCGGCGATGACGGTCATCGTCGTCGGCAGCGGCTTCATCGGGCGCTACATCTACACGGCGGTCCCACGGACGGCCGACGGGGTCATGGTCGAGGCGCAGGTCCTCCAGGCGCAGCTCCTGGCGGTGCGGGCCGAGCTGTCACCGCTCGAGGCCGGCCGCTCCGCGAGCGTCGCGATCGGGCGGGCCGACGAGCGGGCGGCGCAGCGCCGCCTCGGCCAGCTCGAGCGCCAGATCTCGGCGCTGCGCTGGGCCCGCCGGTCGCTCGCGACGTGGCACACGATCCACATCCCGCTCGGCATGGTGCTGTTCGTGACGGCCTTCGTCCACGTGGCCGCGTCCGTCTACTACTCGACACTGCTGCGCTGAGGCCGGAGAGACGCCGATGGCTCGACCGCTTGGCTGCCTGACCGGGTCCGCCCTGATCGCCGCGGGCCTCGCGAGCGCTGCCATCCTCGCCATCGCGGTGGCGACCGGCAATGGCGTCTTCAGCCCCGGCGAGCTGAGCGCGGCTCGCGGCACGACTCGTGGCGGCGTCGCCTCGCATGCCGAGCTCGGCACGCGCTGCGATGCCTGCCATGCGCCGATCTGGTCGGGCGACCGGATGGCCGATCGCTGCCGCGCCTGCCACACCGAGGTCGCGACGGAGATCGCCACCCGCAGCGGCCTGCACGGGACGATCGCCGGCGCCGACGACTGCCGCGACTGCCACACCGACCACCGCGGCCCGAACGCCTCCCTCACCGTCGTCGACCTCGCACGATTCCCGCACGATCAGATGGGGTTCTCGTTGCAGGCGCACTCGGTCTCGATCGCCTCCGGCGCGACCACGTGCGAGGCCTGCCACCCCGGGTCGCTGAGCACGTTTGCGGTGGCCTCCTGCGCCGCATGCCATCAGCGACTGGACGCAACGTATCTGGCCGCACACGAGGCCGACTTCGGGACGTCGTGCCTCGCCTGCCACGATGGGCTCGAGACGTACGGCAAGGGGTTCGCCCACGCCACGTTCCCGCTCACCGGCGGCCACGGCGGCCGGGCCTGCGCCGCCTGCCATCATGGCGCGACCACCCTCGTGGCCCTGAAGGACGCTCCCACCGCCTGCGTCACCTGCCACCTGTCCGACGACATCCATGCCGGCCGCCTCGGCACGGCCTGCGCCGACTGCCATACGCCCGCCAGCTGGTCCGGCGCTTCCCTCGACCATGCCGCCACGGGGTTCGCGCTCACCGGCGGCCATGCGTCGCCGACCTGTGACGCGTGCCACCCGGCCGGCAGGTTCGCCGGCACGCCGACCACCTGCATCGGATGCCACAAGGCCGATGACGCGCACAACGGATCGTTCGGGACGGATTGCGGCGCGTGCCACAAGGCCACCACCTGGTCCGACGTGACGTTCGATCATGCCAAGTCGGGATTCGCGCTCACCGGCGCGCACGCGACGGCGAGCTGCCAGCAGTGTCACATCGGCGGCGTGTTCACGGCCATTCCAACCGCCTGCGTCGCGTGCCACCCCCGGCCGGCCTCGCACACGACGGGCTTCAGCAACACGTGCCAGAGCTGCCACACCACGCGCGCCTGGACACCGGCCACGTTCAACGGCCCGCATAGCTTCCCGATGAGCCACGGCGGCGCCGGCGGGGTCTGCTCCACGTGTCACCCGTCGACCTTCGCGGCCTGGACCTGCACGGCCTGCCACAGCACCGCCTCCATGGCGGCCCAGCACAGTGGGGTGTCGGGCTACTCGGCGACGGGCTGCATCCGCTGCCATCCGACGGGGTCCGGTGGCGATTAGCGGATCCGCCGCGCGCCCCATGCCTGACCCCCGCTCGAGGTCCAGACTTGGAGCGTCTTGAGAGGCCAGCCACCGGCCTGGCCGCCGAGGCATCCGAGGGAGCGTCGCGATGCTGAACGTGTTCGTGGTCCTGGCGGGGCTGGTCGTCCTGGCCGCCTCGGCGATCTTCGGGATCTTCCTGCCGCTGACGCGCCAGGCCGCCGCCGTCCGCTACGGCCCGAAGGTCGTGACCGAGGCGCCGCGCCCGGTCCACATCCTGTGGGGGATCCTCGGCTCGATCATCGGCGGCGTCATCGTGATCGTCGGGGTCGCGGGGCCGTTCGTCGAGGTCCCGGCCGGCAACGTCGGCGTCGTGACGAACTTCGGCCAGGTCCAGACCGTGACGCTCGAGCCGGGCCTGCACCTCGTCGTCCCGATCTACCAGCGGGTCACGAACGTCGACACCCGCGTCCAGCCGCACCAGTTCCAGGAGATCGACGCGGCCTCGAGGGAGCTCCAGACCGTCAAGCTGACCGGGACGATGAACTACCACATCGATGGCCAGTTCGCGTCCGACCTGTTCCAGCGCGTCGGCACCGACTTCGCGGCCAAGATCATCGATCCGGCCTTCAACGACTTCATCAAGACCGTCGTGCCGGACTACTCGGTCAACGACATCCTGGCCAAGCGCGACGAGATCCGGTCCCTCGCGAAGACCCAGCTCGCCGCGAATCTCTCCCAGTACCACATCATCGTGGACGACATCTACATCGCGAACATCGCGTTCTCCGACGCCTTCCAGCAGGCGATCGAGGACAAGCAGGTCGCCCAGCAGCAGGTCCAGACCGAGCAGCAGATCCTGGCCCAGAAGCAGATCCAGGCGCAGCAGGCGGTCGCCGCGGCGAAGGGCCAGGCCGACGCGACCGTGACCCTGGCGGAAGGTCAGTCCAAGGCCAACGCGCTCCTCAACGCCTCCTTGACCGACCAGATCCTCGAGTACCAGTACATCCAGAAGCTGACCGACAAGATCACGGTCATGCTCCTGCCCTCCGGCAACGGCACGATCTTCGACCTCAAGAGCCTCATCAACCCGAGCCCGTCCGCGGCGCCATAGGCGGCGGCGGAGGGCCCGGGTCACGCCGCGGGCGGGCGCCGCCGCAGGACGCGCCAGGCGAAGCCGACCAGGAGGAGCGCCACGACGGCGCCGCCGATGGCCGGGATGACCACGCCCACACCGATCGAGGCGGCCTCACTCGCCTGGCCAGGGGCACTGGCCTGCGATGCGCCGACGCTCGGCCCGGGAGCCGTGGTGCCGGACTGGCCCGGCTCGGTTGAACCGGGGACCGTCAGCCCGGAGTCGGCGGGGCCCGTCCCGCTCGCGACAGGAGCACCCGACGACGGGTCGCCCGTCGAGCCCGGCGGCACCGACCGCGACGGCCGGGGCGATGGCGTCACGAGCGTGAAGCGCTGGACCTCGAACACGGTGGAGACGTTGTCGGTCATGGTCACGGTGCAATCCGGGATGACCTGGCCTTCGCAGGCTCCGCTGATCGCCCCGGCGATGGAACCCGCGGCGACCTTGATGTGGAGATGCACCGTCTCGTCGTACGCGAAGGCGAAGGCGCAGGCGGTCGCGGGACAGTCGATGCCCTCGATGTTCGTGCTGGTGACCGACGCCGTGCCGTCGCCCTGGATCGAGACGCTCAGGATACGGGAGGCCCGCCTGTAGCCGATGGCGAACGTCCGCGCATCGCCGTTGCTCAGAACGAACTGCTCCGGTGACGAGTACCCCTCCTGGAGGCACTGTCCGGTGCTCGGATAGCAGAGGTAGCTCCCCATCGCCGGCGCCGAGTCGAGGTGCACCGTCAGCGTGCCGGAGCTCTTGAGCCAGCTGAACTCGTAGCTGCACGACCCTGACGGCGTCCCGTAGGTGTACACGCAGTCGATCAACCCGTCCTTGGGCCCCGCCGTGTCCGTGTAGGTTTCGCCGCTCCCGTCGCCATTCGACAGGATGGTGATCGTGGCGCACGAGTCGATCGCCGGGCACGTCGAGATGGCCGGGGCGACTCCCGCGCCATCGACCACCGGTGTGCCATCGGCCGCGAGCGACGGAACGGGCGCGGCCACGCTCAGGACGACGAGTCCAGCCACGGCGAGGACCCGGGTCCGCAGCATCTGGCGCATCTTCATGCCCGCCATGCCTGGAACCGAGCCAGGCACAGGATGACGGCCTCGTCGGTGGGAACTGATGGATCGGTGACCACGAACGTCGACTGCTCGAGGGAGCGATCCGAGCCGATCCGGGCGGCGTGCTGGATGATCGGCCGACCGTCGGCATGCCGGAGCTCATACCTCGCGTATCGCGGGTCGGCGAAGCCGGTCGTCTGCGGCGTCGCGGCCGGGTCCGGTGTGGCGACGAAGCGAAGGCCCGCCTCGCCGCCGTCCTGGCGTTCGATGTCGTACGCGGGAGGCGAGTCGGCGGGGCCGTGGGCCTCGCGAGTAACGGCGGCCACGCGGGTCCAGCGGACCGGGATGCCCCGCATCGGCACGACTGCGCGCCGCACGGTCTGGCGTCCCGGTCCGACGTTGCGCAGGACGTCGGCGGGAATGTTGTTCATGTCCACCCCGAGCAGCCCGTTGATGAGGCCGTCGAAGAGCGAGGCGCGAGCCTGCCGGGCCAGCTCCGGAGCCACGAAGAGCACGCTCCGTCCGTGGTCGTCCGTGATGGCCCAGTCGGCCTTGACATGCAGGACCGTCCGGCCAGCGTCGTCGACCGCCTCGGTCTCGCGAGCCCGGCCGCCGGCCCGGTGGTCGATCCTGAATCGAGTCGCCGGCGCGGTCACCCCCGCGCTTCGGTCACCTGGCGGGAACACGGACGACCCTCCATGCGAGGAACGACGTCATGACGCGATCAGCGACCCGCGTCGCCGTCTGCCGCCTGGATTCGGGCGAGGAGCTCCTCGGCCGAGTAGAGGCCATCGCCCGGCACGCTCTCCGATTCCACGATCCGCTCGAAAGGGATCGCGGCCCGCCGGCATGCCTCGTCAACGATGGCCGCGTCGTCCGCCGAGAAGGCGTGGAACACGACCTCATCCTTCGCCACGAGCATGGCGCCGAGGTACGCCAGGTGCGGTCCGTCGGCGGCGAGCTGTCGCGAGACGTCCGTCGCCCGGTCGGCCGAGGCAGACACCGCGGCCCGGTCAAGGGACGGCAGGTAGCACTCGACGAGGAAGGTTCGGCGGGGCTGGCGCGGCGCCGGGTCCGTGGGCTTCATGCGGGCGACCCTAGGGACGCCCGACCCCGCCCCGCATCGGGGGAATCCCTACGTTCGCACCGCGGAAGGCTCCGTGGCGGTCGATCCCGGCACGGAGCCGAGGGCCTGGGCGAGCTGCGCCCGCGACCGCACGCCGAGCTTCGCGTAGACCCGCGACAGGTTCGCCTCGATCGTCTTCGGGCTCACGAACAGCGCCGCTGCTGCCTCTCGATTGGTCATCCCGGCGGCTGCGAGCTCGGCGACACGGCGTTCGCTCTCGGTGAGCTGCGCGGGCGCCTGTCGCAGGCCGACCCTCGCGAGCTCGGCCTCCGCGCGCGCGACCCAGGTGGGCGCGCCGAGGCGCTCGAAGATCGCCCGTGCCTCCTCGAAGGCGGCGCGCGCCTTGCGCCGTTCGCGGCGCCGGCGGCGGAGCTGACCGAGAACGAGGAGGGAGCGGGCCCGATCGAACGGGTACGGGGGCCGCCCTTGATCGGCAAGCGCTTCCTGAATGTTGGCCAGGCCGGCCTCGAGATCTCCCGAGGCCCCCGCCACGAGGGCCCGTGCCCGCGCGGCCGCGGCGAGGGCCGACGGTCGTCTCGATCGTTCGGCGCGAGCCGCGATCGCCCCGAGGTGTCCGCGCGCCTCCGGGATGGCGCCGATGCCGACGAGGGCCTCGACGAGGTCGGGATCCTGCCGCCGGGGCGAGACCTGCCCGATCGTGTCCCGCAGCGCCGCCCCCCGGCGGAGGTGCCTGACGGCCGCGGGCAGGTTGCCTCGGGACAGCTCGATGAACCCGAGGATCGGCGTCATCGTCGTCGTGGTCCACGCGTCGTCGTCGGCCGCCGCGGCCGCGAGCCCGTCCTCGACGACCGCCTGCGCTTCCTCCAGCCGGCCTCGGTGCGCGAGGACGAGGCCGAGGTTGTAGAGCGCCTGGCGGCGCTGGGACTCGAGCCCGAACTCGAGGGCCAGCTCGAGATGCCGCCGCGCGGCGATCTCCGCCTCGGGCCAGTTTCCGACCCACAGCTCGACCTCGGGGAGATGGCTGATCGCATACGGCAGCGAACCCTCGTCCCCCTCATCCACGGCCGCCTGGTACGTGTGCTCGATCCACCGGCGGGCCCCATCGAGATCGTCGACGTACTTGAGCTGGGCGCCGAGCGCCGCGCTGAACCGGTCCGCGACGTTGACCGCTGCGGATCGCCGTTCGGCCTCGAGACCACGCCTCACGAGGTCCGGGTCGACGCCGCGACCCGTGTCGATGTCCTGCTCCAGCCGTCCCATGAGGACGAGGCCGACGACCTCCGGATCAGGGTCGTCGAGCGTCTCCAGGAGGCGATAGGCCTCGTCAGTCTCCACCCGCCGCCGGGCGTGGTCATCCCAGTCGACGGCGGCAAGGACGGCGTGGGCCCGGGCCAGGAGCTCGTCGTCGCCCGCCGCGTCCGCGATCGCGGCCTCGGCCAGGCGCGCGGCGACGGCCGGCTGGTCGGTCTCGTGATGGAGCGCGGCGAGGCCGAGCCGGGCGCGAGCGCGGATGTGCCCGGCTGGCGCCTCGGCCACGACCTGCTCGAGCCGGCGGGCGGCACCGTCCGTATCGCCGGCCCGCTTGAGGTAGCCGGCGAGCTCGACGGTGCGCTCGAGGCGCCGGATCTGGTCGGCCGGCGGCATGACCGTGAGCGCCAGGGCCATGAGATCGGCTGCCGCCGCCGGCGCCGCGCGACCGAGCGCCGCTCGCGCGGCGGCCACGAGCTCCTCCGCGACCTCTTCGTCGGGGCCCTCGGCTCCGAGCGCACGGTGGCGGACGCGTTCCTCCCCGTCGACGACCGTCGCGAGGCGACGATGGGTGGCGGCTCGCGTCGGGGCCGTCGCATCGCCGTACATGACGCCGGCGAGAAGTGGGTGGCGGAACACCAATTGCTCGTGCTCCACGGTCGCGACGTCAGCTGCCTCGGCGGCATCGAGATCAGGCCCGATCGACCGCTCGAGCGCCCGCTCGAGCAGGGCCACGGGTGACCGTCCGAGCGCCGCGGCGTGCAGCAGGACTTCGCGTGTCGAGCGGGGCAAGCCCCGGATCCGGCGACGGAGGAGATCGCGGACGTCGGGCGGAACCGGCAGAGGCTCCCCGGGTCGGGGCTGGGCCGCGGCGTCGAGCAGCCCCGCGATCTCGAGCGCGAAGAGGGGACTGCCGCCGCACGCCTCGTGGATTCGCACGAGGAGGGCACGAGATGGCGAGCGTCCCGTGCGCTCCTTCAGGAGGTGGTGCAGGGCCGCCACCGTCAGCGGCCCGACGTCGATGAGCCGCACGTTGTCGTCGGCAACGAGCGACCGGAGATCGAACGGCAGTCGCTCGTCCGACCGCGCCGCGAGCAGGAGGCCGATGGGGCGGTCGGCGAGGCGCCGCACCGCATACGCCAGCGCCATCGCCGAGGCCGCGTCTGCCCATTGCGCGTCGTCGATCGCGATGAGCACGGGCCCCGCCGCCGCCAGCTCGGCGAGGACGGCCCGCACGGCCGCCCCAAGCAGCCGCGGATCCCTGGGTTCGAGGGGCAGCCGCTCATCGCCGGTCCCGTGACCATTCGCATCGACACGCAGCAGGGCAACATCCAGTGCCCGACGCTGCGGCCCCGGGAGATCGACGGGGAGGTCGTCGATGATGAGACCGAGGAGATCCGCCAACGTCGCGAGGGTGAGGTTCCGCTCGGCCGCCGCAGCTCGGGCGGCGAGGACGCGCGCGCCCATCGCCTGGGCCCGATCGATCGCCGCGTTCCAGATCGTCGTCTTGCCGATGCCTGGCTCGCCCTGGATGACCAGGGCCGCGGAGCCAGCTGGCAAGCCGCCAAGCACCTCGTCGACGACCCGCAGCTCGGTATCACGCCCGATGACGCGCGGATGCGGTGCGACCATGGACCCAGCGTCTAGGAGGGTTCTGCGGCCCTCCCGCCCGTCAGGCGGGGGCCCCGTCGATCAGTATGCCGCGAGCTTGCGGAGGCCGTCCGCGATCTTCTCGGGGTTGACCATGAACCAGTCCTCGAGGATGTGGTTGTAGGGCACCCCGGGGACGTCCGGGCCGGCGATCCGGGTGACCGGACCGTCGAGGTAGTCGAACGCCTCCTCGCGTAGACGACCATCGCCTTGCCCGTCTTCTGGACGGAGGTGAGGATCGTGGCCTTGTCGAGGGGGCGGAGCGATCGGACGTCGACGACCTCGACGTCGATGCCCTCGTCGGCGACGAGCTCGGCGGCCTCGAGGGCGTAGTGGGCCATCAGGCCGTAGCCGATGACCGTGATCTGCGAGCCGGGGCGCGTGATCGCGGCGGACCCCAGGGGGATCGTGTAGTCGGTGTCGGGGACCTCGCCGCGGACCGAGCGGTACATCTTCTTGTGCTCGAAGAAGAGCACCGGGTCGTCGTCGCGGATCGCCGTCCGGAGGAGACCCTTGGCGTCGTGCGGGGTCGACGGGATGACGACCTTGAGCCCCGGCACGTGGGCGAAGAACGCCTCGACCGACTGGGAGTGATAGAGCGCGCCGTGGACCCCGCCGCCGTAGGGCGCCCGGACGGTCATCGGCACGCCGAAGCCGTTGTTCGAGCGGTAGCGCATCCGCGCCGCCTCGTTGACGAGCTGGTTGAACGCCGGCGCGATGAAGTCGGCGAACTGGATCTCGGCCACCGGCCGGAGGCCATTGATCGCGGCGCCGATCGAAGCGCCGACGATCATCGACTCCGTCAGCGGGGTGTCGATGACACGGTCGTCGCCGAACTCGGCCCACAGGCCGTCGGTGGCGAGGAACACGCCGCCCTTCTTGCCGACGTCCTCGCCCAGGACGATGACCGAGCCGTCGCGGCGCATCTCCTCGGCCAGCGTCTCGCGGATGGCCTCGATGTAGGTCTTGATCGCCATCAGTGGCCGCCGGTGCCGCGGAGCGTGAAGCCCCACGGTGGTGGCGTCTCACCCGGCCATTCCTCGGCGAAGACCCACCGCATCGCGGTGGCCGGGTCGGGCTCGGGGGCCTCCTCGGCGTAGGTCGTGGCGTCCTCGACGTCGGCCTTGACCTCGGCGGCGATCCTCGCCTCGAGCTCAGCGGTCAGCACGCCGGCGTCCTGGAGCTCCTTGCGGAACCGTGGCAGCGGGTCCTTGTTGGCGATGTCGGCGAGCTCCTCGGCGGTCCGGTACTTCGTCTGCTGGTCGTCCGACGAGTGGGCGGTCAGACGGATGACCTTGGCCTCGATGAACGTGGAGCCGTCGCCGCGGCGGGCGCGGTCCACGGCCTCCTTCGCGACCCGGTAGCACTCCAGGACGTCGGCCCCGTCGACGACGAAGCCCGGCATGCCGTAGCCGGCGGCGCGATCCGCCACGTTCTCGATCGGCAGCTGCTTTGACACCGGCACGCTGATCGCGTAGCCGTTGTTCTCGACGACGAGGATGAACGGCAGCTTGTGGATGCCGGCGAAGTTCAGGCCCTCGTGGACGTCGCCCTGGTTGGCGCTGCCCTCGCCCATCGACGACATCGCGACCTCGCCGGTCTTGCGGATCTTCGCCGCGAGCGCGATCCCGACGGCGTGGAGCATCTGGGTCGCGACCGGCGACGACAGCGACACGAGGTGCATCGGCTGCGAGCCGTAGTGGCCGGGCATCTGGCGTCCGCCGGACGAGATGTCGACGGACTTCGCGAACTGGGCCGTCATCAGGTCCCGCGCGCCCATCCCGAAGGTGAGCAGCGTCCCGACCGAGCGGTAGAACGGTGCGATCCAGTCCTTGCCCTTCTGGAGCGCCCAGGCGATCGCGACCTGCGCGCCCTCGTGGCCCTGGCCGCTGATGACGAACGGGATCCGGCCGGCGCGGTTGAGGACCCACATCCGCTCGTCGACCTGGCGAGCCAGCAGGATCGTCCTGTACATGCCGAGGAGATCGGCGTCGGTCAGGCCGACCGAGGCGGCGAGCTTCGACACGCCGGGACCAGCCTTGCCGTGGCCGGCGCCGGCGCCGTTGGAGCCGTTCCGGTCGGCGGTCGATGCCGAGGCCTTCTTCGTCGTTGCCATCGTCTCCTGCGCTCTGGAAGCTGATGGACCTAGAAGTTGATCGACCGGCCGTCGACGTTCAGGGCCGCCTCGCCGAGGACCTCGCTCAGGGTCGGGTGTGGATGGGTCGAGCCACCGATCTCCCACGGCGTCGCATCGAGGTCGAAGGCGA
Organism: Chloroflexota bacterium; assembly: GCA_016200665.1. Lineage (GTDB taxonomy): Bacteria > Chloroflexota > Limnocylindria > Limnocylindrales > CSP1-4 > UBA5189. The sequence goes on from JACQEG010000094.1 coordinate 12,889, forward strand.
CCGAGGCCTCCGCGATGAGGTCCGTCGCGTGCGGTCCGATGATATGAACGCCGAGCGTGTCATTCGTGTCCCTGTGACCGATGACTTTCGCAAAGCCTTCGTACTCACCCCCGATGACGGCCTTGGCGATCGCCTGGAACGGCACCTTCCCGACCTTGACCGGGATGCCCTGCTGTTCGCACTGCTGCTCGGTCAGGCCGATCGAGGCGATCTCGGGGCGGCAGTAGGTCGCCCGCGGCTGCTTAACGTAGTCGACCGGGTGGACGTCCTTGAGCCCGGCGATGATGCTCGCCGCGACGATCCCCTCGTGGGCCGCGGTGTGGGCCAGCATGAGTCCGCCGATGACGTCGCCGATCGCGTACAGGTGCGGCTCCCTCGTCCGCATCCGGGCGTCGACCTTGACGAAGCCGCGGTCGAGCTCGGCGCGCGTCGACTCGAGGCCGACGTTCTCGACGTTGGGGGCCCGGCCCGTCGCGACGAGCATGATCTCGGCGCTCATCTCGACCTGGTCCTTGCCCTCCGGCCCGACCATCAGGCTCACGCCGTCCTTGCCGGCCTTCACCGCCTTCGTGTCGAACCGGGCGTTGGTCATGACCGTGATGCCGCGCCGAGTGAAGCTCCGCTCGAGGGCCTGGCTGACCTCGCGATCCTCCAGCGGCACGACCGCCGGCAGGTACTCGAGGACGGTCACCTTGACCCCGAGGTCGTGGTACATCGACGCGAACTCGACCCCGACCGCCCCGGCCCCGACGACGATGACGCTCTTCGGCAGCGCAGTGCTGGCGAGGACGTCGTCCGAGGTCACGATCCGCTTGCCGTCCGGTTGGAGGCCCGGCAGCGACTTGACCCGCGAGCCGGTGGCCAGGATGACGTCGTTGCCCTGCAGGATCCGCTCGCCGCCGGCGCCCGGCGCCCCGTCGTCGCCGGCCATCTGGACGCGGACCTGGCGACCGCCCTCGAGGACGCCGCGGCCCTGGATCCAGGCCACCTTGTTCTTGTCGACGAGGCTCTTGAGGCCCGTCCACATCCGCTTCACGACCTGGTCGCGGCGGGCCGCCATCTTCGGGTAGTCGACGACCGGCTCGACGGTGGCGCCGTCCGGCGCGCCGGCGAAGTTGATGCCGAAGTCGGCGGCGTGGTGGATCCGCTCGTAGAACGCGGCGGATTCGAGGAGCGCCTTCGTCGGGATGCAGCCGACGTGGAGGCAGGTCCCGCCGACCTTGGCCTCGTCGACGAGGGCGACCTTCAGGCCGAGCTGCGCCGCCCGGAAGGCGGCCGTGTAGCCGCCGGTGCCGGCGCCGAGGACGACGAGATCGAAGTCGTTGGAGGAGCCGACGGCCATCGGCGGGATGGTAGGGCCGGGTCGAGTGCCCTGCAAACGAACGCGGTGCGTGGTCCGAGCCCGGGGCTTGAGCCCGTCGGTCGGCGCTGTAGACTCGGCGCCAATCGGGCCTGGCGTCCGGGTCGTCGGTTCGGGCGGCCGCTCGATGCAGCGCGGGTTGGGGTGCGGTGGACCAAGGGCTCCTCCTCCGGGTCCTCCTCGTCGGGCTCGCCTACCTCTCCGGCTCCATCCCGTTCGGCGTGCTCGTCGCCCGAGCGACGGGCGGCCAGGATCCGCGCTCGATCGGCTCGGGGCGGACCGGCGGGACGAACACCCTGCGCGCGCTCGGACGCAAGTGGGCCGCGGTCGTCGTCGGCGGCGACCTGCTCAAGGGCGCCGTGCCGGTGCTCCTCGCCCGGATCCTGACCCAGGGCGATTCGTCGATCGAGGTCCTGTGCGCGGCGGCGGCGGTCCTCGGCGCCTGGCGATCGGCGTTCCTCGGCTTCGCCGGCGGCGGGCGCGGCGTCGGCACGGGCGTCGGGACGATGCTCATCATCCAGCCGCTGGCGGTCGTCCTCGCGGCGCCGGTCTTCTTCGGCGCGATCCTGGTGACCCGCTACGTCTCGCTGGGCTCGTTGCTGGGATCGGCGGCGATGTTCCCGGCGACGCTGATCATCTGGGCCGTCGCCCAGGGCTGGGTGCCGCCGGCCGACCTCGCCTGGGCGATGGTCGGGCCCGTGCTCATCTGGATTGCCCACGCCGACAACATCGACCGGCTGCTCCACGGCCAGGAGCGCAAGTTCGACCTGGCCCTCATCTTCGGCGGGCGGCGCTCCGGCGGGTGACGCCCGCCCGGCTCGAGGTCACTCGCGAGCAGATCCTCGCCTACCCGCGGCCGCCCGAGAAACGAAAGACCCGAGGCGGCTGACACCTCGGGCCTTGGAATGAACTCTGGGTTCCGGACGTCCCGCGGACGTCCGTGCCGAGAGGAGTTTGGAGACTAGCCCCGCATCGTGCGGAAGCAGTCCGAACAGTAAACCGGCTTGCCGGTGGTCGGGCGGAACGGGACGCGGGCCTCGTTGCCGCAGTTGGAGCAGGTCGCCGTGAACATCTCGCGCGGGCCGCGGTCATAGCCACCGCCGCCGTAGCCACCGCCGCCGCCGGAGCTGTATCCGCCGCCGGAGCTGTAGCCACCACCGCTACCGTACGAGCCACCCTCACTGGAGTAGCCGGACGAGTAGCCGGCGCCGCTCGACGCCCGGGCAGCCTTACGGGCGGCGCGGTCGGTCGGGCAGCGGCGCGGCTCGGTGAAGCCACGCTGCGCGTAGAAGTCCTGCTCGGACGCGGTGAAAACGAACTGTTGTCCGCAATCCGCGCAGGTCAGGGTCTTATCCGTGTACAAAGAACGAAACTCCTCTCGGTAGCCGCCGCGATCCCCGCTCGGGTCTCGCGTCAGCCGTGAGAGGAGTCCGGTTTCGAGGTCGTCTACGCGTATGCGGTCACGGGCGAATCCCGTGACGTTGGGCAATCTCAGAATACGGGACGATTCCGATCCTGCCTAGTCCCGAATTCCATCACATGTGCGAGCGGCCGCAAGCGTGGCGAATGGCCCGAGAGCAAGGCACCAGCAGCAACCACGGGCGCTCAGCGCCCATAACGTCGGACGAAGGCGGCTGGCACGGCCCTCGACCGCAGGACTGGGCGTGTGATGCACGCTGTCGCGGCTGAAGCAGGCTCCAACGGCTCGCCGTCCGGGCGCGCCCGAGACTCCTCCGACGTTATGGGCATCCCGTGCCCATTCGGCCCGGCTCCCGACGACTACTCGGGCCTGGCCCAGCCCTTCGAGCGCTCCACCGCCCGATGCCAGCCATCGAGGAGTCGCTCACGGCGCGAGGCCGCCATCGCCGGCTCGAAGCGCCGATCGAGCGCCCACGTCGCCCCGAGCTCGGCCTGGTCGCGCCAGAACCCGATCGCCAGGCCGGCGAGGTATGCCGCGCCGAGGGCGGTCGTCTCGAGCACGGCAGGCCGCTCGACCGGGACGTCGAGGACGTCGGCCTGGAGCTGCATGAGGAGGTCGTTCGCGGCCGCTCCCCCGTCGACCCGCAGCGCGGTGGGGCGCGGAGCGCCGTCGGCGACCATCGCCTCCACGACGTCGGTCACCTGGTAGGCGATCGACTCGAGCGTCGCCCGGGCGATCTCCGGCAGGCCCGTGCCGCGGGTGAGGCCGATGAGCGTGCCGCGGGCGTACGGGTCCCAGTGCGGCGCGCCGAGGCCGGTGAAGGCCGGCACGAGGTACACCCCGCCGGTGTCCTCGACGCTCGCCGCGAGGGCCTCGACGTCCGGCGCCGTCGCGATCGCCCGAAGCCCGTCCCGCAGCCACTGCACGGCCGCGCCGGCCATGAACACCGAGCCTTCGAGGGCGTAGCTCGCGGGCGCGCCGGGAGCCAGCTGCCAGAGGACCGTGGACAGGAGCCCGTGTTCCGAGGCGACCGGCCGGGTCCCGCTGTTGAGGAGCAGGAACGCGCCCGTGCCGTAGGTGTTCTTGACCTCGCCGGGTGCGAAGGCCACCTGGCCGAATGTCGCGGCCTGCTGGTCACCCGCCAGGGCCGCGATCGGGATCGCCCGCCCGAAGAGCTCGGGCCGGGTCTCGCCGAGGATGCCGCTGGTCGGACGGATGTCGGGGAGGACCGGCCGGGGCACGCCGACGTGGCCGAGGAGCTCGTCATCCCAGGCGAGCCGCCGGATGTCGAACAGCAGGGTCCGGCTGGCGTTCGATGGGTCGGTCGCGTGGACGTGTCCGCCGGTCAGGCGCCAGAGGAGGAACGTGTCGACGGTCCCGAAGGCCAGCTCGCCGCCCTCCGCTCGCTCACGGAGGCCGGGCGCCGCGTCGAGGATGTGGGCGATCTTCGGACCGGAGAAGTAGGCGTCGAGGGTCAGGCCGGTCCGCTCCCGGAAGAGCGGCTCCAGGCCGCTCGCCCGCAACGCCTCGCAGCGGGCGGCCGTGATCCGGCTCTGCCAGACGATCGCGTCGGCCACCGGCGCGCCGGTGGCGCGATCCCAGACGACGGTCGTCTCGCGCTGGTTCGTGATCCCGATGGCGGCGACCCGCTCCGGGCCGCCAACCGCCGCGACGACCTCGCGGGCGACGGCGAGCTGGCTCGACCAGAGCGCTTCCGGATCGTGGGTGACGTGGGCCGGCTGCGGGAAGCGCTGCTCGAAGGGCTGCTGGGCCGTCGCGACCGGCCGGCCGTCCCGGCCGAAGGCGATCGCGCGAGACGAGGTCGTGCCCTGGTCGAGGGCCAGGATCAGGTCGGCGGCCATGGCACGCCGTACTCCACGCGGGCGTTCTCGAGGTAGGCCCCGACCTCGTGCGCCTGGCGCTCGGCGTCCCAGCCCAGCTCGGCGGCCATGAGCTCCGCGACGCGCGAGGCGATGGAGGCGCCGCGGTCCGGCAGCACCTGGGCGAGCCGCATCCGGCGGGCGAGGACGTCGTCGAGCGAGCGCGCCAGCTCGTGGCGGACGGCCCACGGCACCTCGGCGGCGAGATGCGCCCCCGCGCCGAGGGACTGCGGCCGGCCGTCGCCGGCCACGAGGCCGATCTCGCGCCCGAGCTCCAGGACCGCCGGCGCGTGGGTCCCGTGGCGGCTCACGAGTCGCGACGCGGCAACCGGGTCTGCGCCGTCGGTCATGCCGCCGAGCGCCCGCGCGAGCCGGTCCAGCTCGTCGGTCGCCGCCGCACCGAGCAGCGGCAGCTCCGCGGTTGCCGAGGGCCGTCGCCGCGTTTCCTGCTTCCCGAGGGCCGCGTCGACGACGTCGCGGGCCATGACCCGGTACGTCGTGTACTTCCCGCCGCCGATCCGGACGAGGCCGCTCGCGTCGGTCGTGACCTTGTGTTCCCGGGAGGTCTTGACCGTCGAGTCACCCGAGCCGCCGACGAGCGGCCGCATCCCGGCGTAGGTGCCCACGATGTCGGCCCGCGTCAGGTCGAGGTGGGTCGTCCGGTTGACCGTGTCGAGCAGCTCGTCGACGTCATCGTTCGGGGCCGAGAGGTGGTCCGGCGGGCGCTCGTCGAGGTGGTCGGTCGTGCCGATGATCCAGTGGTCGGGCCACGGGATGATGAACACGACCCGGCCCGGGATCCGGAGGGTCATTCCGCCCGCGGCGGTGAGTCGCTCCCGCCGGATGACGATGTGCGAGCCCCGACTCGGGATGACGTTGGCGCTGCCCGGGTCGGGCGCGAAGCGCTCGTCGGGACGGGCGACCCAGACGCCGGTCGCATCGATGACCCGCGCTGCCCGAACCTCGAACGTCGACCCGGTCTCGAGGTCGCGGACCGTCGCCCCGACGATCCGGCCGGTCTCCATGAGCGGCGCCTCGGCGCGGACCCGCGTCGCGGCCACCGAGCCAGTCCCCGCGGCCAGCGCCGTACGGACGACGGCCAGCGCGAGCCGGGCATCGTCCTCGACGCCGTCGTGATAGACGATCCCGGCGGTCAGGCCCTCGCGCTTCAGGTCCGGCGCGTACTCGACGGCGCCGCCGGGCCGGAGGTGCTTCGCGAACCCCCCGTCCTTCCGGGCGCCGAGCAGGTCGTACAGGAAGATCCCGGCGCCGTAAAAGCCCTGGTGGACGAGCGGGATGCCGTAGATCGGGAAGAGGAACGGCTCGAGGCGGACGAGATGGGGCGCCAGCCGCAGGAGCCGGGATCGCTCGGCGAGGGCCTCCGACACGAGGCCGAAATGGAGCTGCTCGAGGTAGCGCAGCCCGCCGTGGATGAGACGCGAGCTGCGGCCCGACGTCCCCGACGCGATGTCGGCCTGTTCGACGAGGGCGGCCCGCAGGCCGCGGGAGGTCGCGTCGAGGAAGGCGCCCGCGCCGACGATCCCGCCACCGATGACGAGGACGTCGAAGCGCTCGCCGGCCAGCGCCTCGAGCGCTCCGCGGCGCCCGTCTACCGGCGCAGGCGCCGACGGCGTGCCCTCGTGGATTGCCCTCGCTTCCTCCCCCATCGCCGGCTCAGCCGTCCGGCGGGCGGCGAGTGGCGATTCGCCATAGCAGGCCGGCCGTCCCGACGACCAGGACGACGATCAGGAGCGGGGTGTGGAAGATCAGCCGCTGGGCATCGGTCGGCAGGACGCTCGTCAGGAAGGCGGCACCGAGCACCACCGCGACCGCGACGGCGGCGACGAGAAGGACCTCGCGGCCGCCGATCGAGCGCTCAGCCACGGTCGGCCTCGAGCGGGATCCCGATCGGGGCGACGAGGACCTTGCCGGCGAGTGCCGCGCCGCGCTTCGTCAGGAGGCCGGTCTTCGGCCGGTGGAACGTCACCGTCAGGTCGGCGTGGACGACCGGCGACGAGGCGTCGCCCGAGGAGAGGTCCACGGCCGTGGGCGTGTCGACGGCGACGATCGGCACGCCCGCCGCGCGGGCCTTGAGGACCAGCTCGACCGCCGACCGGATGGGATCCCGGAGCTCGCCCAGCACGCCGGTCCCGAGCAGGGCGTCGACGATGACGGAGCTCTTGGCGATGTCCCGTCCGAGCATCCCGAGCTCGCGGGGCGATCCGGCCAGGAGCCGCTGGACGCGTGGCTCCTTGTCGAGTCGATCCCAGTTCCGCGCGGCGTCCGGCGTGCTCGGGCGGGGCGCCGTGGCCACGAGCGCGACCGCCACGTCGGCGCCAGCGCGCCCGAGCCGGCGCGCCGCGACGAGGCCGTCGCCGCCGTTGTTGCCCGGCCCGGCGAGGATGACGATCGGGCCCTTGCCCCAGCGGCCGGTCGCCTCGGCGATCGCCTTGACCGCGGCGCCAACCGCGGCGCCGGCGTGCTCCATGAGCCGCTGGCCGGGCGTGCCCATCGCCTGGGCCCTGAGATCGGCGCCGGTCATCTGCTCGGCCCCGATGGGCGCGCGGGAGGCCGCCTGCGCCCAGTTCCGCCGAAGGCCGCGGAGGTCCAGCGAGGCGAGCTCTGGATCGTCGGCGGGCAGCAGCGCAGCCCGATCCGGCGGCCTGGTCGGCGTGGGGGTGGTCACGATCGGAAGCGTAGCCCAGCGCCTAGCCGGTCGGGAGTCGCGCCTCCGGTGAGCGGTTGCCCTCGCGAAGCTCGACGAGACCCTCGCCGGCGAGGCCCCGGAGCGCCACCGCCACGGCGGTCGTGTCGTGGAGCCCGATGACGTCATCGAATGCCAGCCAGGCCCCGTCACCGAGGTCCCGCAGGCGGTCGAGGATCCGGCCGCGGAGCCAGCGGGACAACGCAGCGAACGCCGGCACGTTCCCGGTGGCGCGGCCCAGCCTGCCCACGCGGACCGAACCTGCGGGTGCCGCCGCGTAGGCGCACCACGACCGAAGGGGGCACGCGTCGCAGTGAGGCGCACGGATTCGGCAGACGGTCGCCCCGATGTCCATGACCGCGTGGGTCCACAGTCCCGGCTGCCGTCGCGGGACCAGCGCGTCCGCGAGCGCCTGCAGCGTCCCGGCGTCGGGCGGCTCGTCGAAGAACGCTCGCCCGAGCACCCGCCGGACGTTCGTGTCGACGGCGCCGACGTGTCGGCCGAAGGCGAGCGCCGCCACGGCCCGCGCCGAGTACGGCCCGATGCCCGGCAGCCGCTGAAGGGCCTCGAGATCGGACGGCACGCGGCCGCCGTGCTCGTCGACGATGACCCGCGCGGCTCGCTGGAGGGCGATCGCGCGGCGGTTATAGCCGAGGCCGCGCCACGCCCGGAGGACGTCCGCGGACGACGCAGCGGCCAGCGAGGCGGGCGTGGGGTAGGCCGCCATGAAGCGCGTCCACGCCTCGGCGGCCCGAGCGGCCTGGGTCTGCTGGGCCATCACCTCGGACACGAGGATCGCCCACGGGTCGGAGGTCTCGCGGAAGGCGAGCGGGCGAGCGGTCCGGGCGTACCAGTCGAGGACGCGCCGGCGGATGCGGGTGCGGGCTCGAGCGTCTCGGACGAGGGCCTCGGGGACGGGCGCGACGGCCATCGGCCAACGATACGGCCCGAGCCCTGTGCGGTCCGCGATCAGGCCCGCGTCGCCTCGTGGACGAGCTCGACCACTCGTCGGAGCACATCCGGATCGGTCGAGGGCAGGACGCCGTGCCCCAGGTTGAAGACGTGGCCCGCGCGCCCCGCGGCGCCGGCCAGGACGTGGCGGACCTGCTCCTCCACCTCCGGCCACGGCCCGAGCAGCACGTCCGGATCGAGGTTGCCCTGGACGGCTCGGCCGGGGAGACGCGACCAGGCCGCTCCGAGGTCGACCCGCCAGTCGAGCCCGATGACGTCGCCGCCGGCGTCGGCCATGGCCTCGAGCAGGCCGCTCGTGCCGGTGCCGAAATGGATCGTCGGGACACCGAGCCCGCGGAGCCCGTCGAACAGGCGCCGCACGTGCGGCTGGACGTGGGCCCGGTAGTCGAACGGCGAC